>NZ_JBFUGO010000003.1:0-353397 GCF_056402875.1 Devosia sp. P3_B2
CGCCCCCTCCACCAGCTTCGCTGGTCCCCCTCCCCCGCCCCGCGGGGGAGGATCAAGGAGAGATCGGGGGCCGGTCCAGGGGGTGCCAAGATCGGCGGTTAGCGGATCGAAGGCGAGTTTCAGGTCGTCGGCCAGGGCGCGGATGAGGGAGGCTTCGCCGGGGGTGTCGCCGCGGGGGACGCGGGCGAGGGCGACGATGAGGTCGCGCTCGAGGCGGCCGGTGGGGGACTGGCCGAAAATGTGGAGGCCGTCGCGGATCTGGGCTTCCTTCAGGTCGCAGAGGAAGGTGTCGATGCGTTTGAGCGTTTCGAATTCGTCGGGGACGAGGCCGATGTCGCGATCGAGGCGCGCGTCGCGGGTGAAATCGAGGATGCGTTTGCGCAGGCCGGCGAGGCGGCGGCGGTCCATGCCGGAGGCGGCGTAGTACTCGTCCAGCAGGGCTTCGAGGTCCTTGAGGGGACCGTAGGTTTCGGCGCGGGTGAGCGGCGGCACGAGGTGATCGATGATCACTGCGCCGGTGCGGCGCTTGGCCTGCGTGCCCTCGCCGGGGTCGTTGACGATGAACGGATAGAGCTGTGGGAGTTCGGCCCAGAGGGCGGCGGGATAGCTCGCTGCATCGAGGGCGGTGGCCTTGCCGGGGAGCCACTCGAGGTTGCCGTGCTTGCCATTGTGGAGAAGCGCGTGGGCGGCGAACTCGTGGCGCAGCCAGAGATAGGCGGCAAGGTAGCCGTGCGGCGGTACGAGATCGGGATCGTGGTAGCTGGCGGTTTCGTCGAGGTGGTAGCCGCGGGCGGGCTGGACGAGGATGGCGACGCTGCCGAGGCGGAGGGCGGGGAGGTGGAAATTGTCACCGCGGACGAAGGGATCGGCTTTGGGGGCGCCCCAGCGGGTGGTGACTTCGGACTGGATTTTGGCCGGGAGCGTGGCGAAGAGCTCGCGATAGCGATTCACGGGAAACGGGATGCCGGAGCCGCGGTCGGGGTGGGCGTTGGTGGGGCCGGATTGGAGGAGGTCGATCAGGGTGTTGCCGCCGGCCGGGAGATCGAGCGTGGGGCTCCCCCCCACCCTGTCCCTCCCCCGCGAGGGGGCAGGTGACCCGACTGAGAAGCCGGCGGTTTCCAGCGCCTTCAAAATCTCCACTGTCGATTGGGGGGCGTCGTAGCCGACGCCGTTGGCGAGGCGGCCGTCGCGGATGGGGTAGTTGGCGAGGACCAGGGCGACGCGGCGATCGGGGCGCGGGGTGGCGCGGAGGGTGGTCCAGTTCTTCGCCAGCGTGACGGCGCGGCGGATGCCGTCGGGGTCGGGGGCGTAGGCGGAAAGGGGGCACTGGGTGCGCTCGTGCCAGACGGCGTCGTGCTTGTGGCCGACGAGCAGCATGCCGATGCGGCCGTCGAGTTCGGGCAGGACGACCTGCATGGCGAGGTCTTTCGCCGTGAGGCCCTGGATATCGGCGGCCCATTGGGGTTCCGGACGGCCGCCCTGCAGCAGCTGGATCACGGGGGCGTCGATGCCGGCGAAGGGGTTCTGCTTGTCGTCGAGGCCATCGAGCCCGAGGGCGAAGCCGGTGAGGTTGAGGATGGCGCTGGGTGGGTAGGCCGCGAAGGCCGACTGAACGAAGCGGATGCAGGCGGCCTCCTTCAGCGTCGAGACGACGATGGGGACCGGGTTGAGCGATTGGGCTTCGAGTTCTGCGATCAGGGCTTCGAGGGTGGCGGTGCCGGCGCCTTCGAGGGCGGCACGGTAGAAGAGGATAGGGATGTTCGGGTTGGCCGGGGCGGAGAGCTCGTCGACCATGCCGCGGGTGGGGTGCCATAGGCCGAAGCGGTGGAAGGGTTTGGGAGTGACATTAGCGTCGAGCGCCGGGCACCCCCCACCCTTGATCCCTCCCCGCGAGGGGGAGCGAGACGACTGCGCTAGCTGTGCGAAAGCCGCGAGGAGTGCGTCGGCGTTTTCGGGGCCGCCGGCGGTGAAGAGGGTGTGGAGTCTGGTCCAGTCATCGGGGTGGATGGTGGAGCGCTGCTGCAGGATCGGGTCGGGGTTGGCGTCGCCGGGGAGGAGGGCCAGCTGGATCTTGCCGCTGAGGGCGAGGGCGGTGAGTTCGTCGACGCCGTATTGCCAGTAGGCCGGGCCGCCGAGGAGGCGGACGACGACCAGTTTGGCGTGCTGCACCGTCTGGTCGAGCCACAGGTCGACGGAGAGGTTGTGGCTGAGGCGCAGGAGGTTGGCGAGGCGCAGGTCTGCGGTGCCGGAGCGATCGGCCGCGGCGGCAAGCATCATCAGCTCGCTGTCGGCGGCCGAGGCGAAGATGAGCGCAGCGGGCGTTTGGGCGAGGTCGATGGCCTCGCCCTCCTGCTGCAGGGCACCTGCCTGGGCCGCTAAGAGGTGCATCAGGCGGCGGCCGCCACCGCCTGCTGGAGGCTTGCGGTGATGGCGGCGTGATCGAGCGGCGACTCGCCGATCACCACCAGGGCGGTCTGGCGGGCTTCGCCCGGCTTCCACGGTCGGTCGAAATAGGCGGAGACGCGCGGGCCGACGGCCTGGATGGCGAGGCGAGCCGGGGCGCCGGGCAGAGCCGCGAAGCCCTTTAGGCGGAGCACGTCGTGGGCGCGGATGGTCTGCTCGATGGTTTCGAGCAAGTGGTCCTTGCTGGTGACGCCGTCGAGGGTGACCGAGAACGAGTCGAAGTCGTCGTGCTCGTGGCCCTCGCCGCCGTGCTCGAGCTCGTGGTGGCTCTCGCGGCCGGCGAGATTGTCCTCGGTCGAAAGACCCATGCCGAGCAGGGCCGCGACATCGACATGGCCGTTGCGGGCGCGGACGATGCCGGTGCCCGGGCGCATTTCGGCGCGGAGGTGGGTCTCGATGGTGTCGAGATTGGCGTCGGTGACCAGATCGGCCTTGTTGAGGATGATCAGGTCGGCGGCGACAAGCTGATCCTCGAACAATTCGCCGAGCGGGGTTTCGTGGTCGAGCATGGCGTCGGCGGAGCGGAGCGCATCGACGGCCGCCTCGTCATTGGCGAAACGGCCTTCGGCGAGCGCCGCGGCGTCGGCGACGGTGACGATGCCGTCGATGGTGACCTCGGACTTGATCTCGGGCCAGTTGAAGGCGCGGATCAGCGGCTGCGGCAAAGCGAGGCCGGAGGTCTCGATGACGATGTGGTCAGGGCGATCCGGCCGTTCGAGCAGCGCCTGCATGGTGGGGATGAACTCGTCGGCGACGGTGCAGCAGATGCAGCCGTTGCTGAGCTCGATCATGTCCTCCTCGCGGCAGGTCTCGTCACCGCAGCCGGCGAGGATTTCCTTGTCGACGCCGAGCTCACCGAACTCGTTGATGATCAGCGCGATGCGCTTGCCCTTGGCGTGGGCGAGCAGGTGCCGGACGAGCGTGGTCTTGCCGGCGCCGAGGAAGCCAGTGATGACCGTGACGGGAATCTTTTCGGTCGAGCTCATGCGTGGGCACCCTTCAGGGCAAAGGCGGGGGACTTGGCGAAGCGCTCGTTGAGCCAGCCAAGCAGCGGGCCGACGGTCAGCCAGAACAGCGCGCCGGTGGCGAGGGTGGCGGCGGCGAAGCTGGTCGCGAGGTTGGCGGGCACGGTGGTGGCGTGTTCGCCTGCGAGCTGGGGGGCGCCGATGACGTGCGGGGCGAGGATCAGCGCGGCGGCGACAACGATGCCGGTCCAGTTGCGGAGCTTGGCGATGGCCAGCATGCCGGCGCCGGTGGCGATGGCGGTGCCGACCCACCAGACCTGGCGGGCGACGAGATCGGCGGCGGGCATGCCAGGGAGTTCGGGCGGCAGGCCGAAGGCCGGGGCGAGCTGCAGCGCGACGAAGCCGCCGAGGCCCCAGATCACGCCGTTGCGGGCGGTGATCTCGATGCCGGAGAGGACAGAGACGGCAGCGAGGAGGAAGGCGAAGCCGATGCAGCCGAGGAGGTTGGCGAGCACTGTGTAAAAGATGCGCTCAGCCCCATCCTGAGGAGCCCAGGCGTCTTCGTCGTGCTCGTGGGCGGGGGCGGCTTCCTCGTGCGAGTGGGCCGGGGTGGCGGCGTCGTGGGTGTGTTCGGCGGCAGCCTCGGCAGGAGCGGCGTTTTCATAGACCTCGGCGGCGAGGATCAGCGGCGCGACGCGCCACTGCTGCACGGCGCTCATGGCCAAGCCAGCTGCGAGTCCAGCAAGGACCGCAGCGAAGAAGATTCGCTGGAAGAGTTTCATCGATGTCTCGTTTGCTTGACGGCGTCAGTGGCAGGGAAAGCCGAGCGAATGACGCGTGTCGTGCGCACCATTGTGGATGGCCATGTCGCTGGCAAAGCCGACGCCGCCGACGAGGACGAAGCCGATAAACAATGCCAGCACACCTGCGATGACGCGCTGCGAGACAGAGAGACTGGCGACGGACGCCGTCTGAACCTGAGTATTCATATGCCTGCACCCTCCGTGCGGATGAAAAGGGGGGAGTCCCCGGTTGCACGCTGGCAGGTCTCCTGGCTCACGGGTCGTCGTGTTCTCCGGCCTTCCCGACACCTCGCGTGGCATCAGTGGCATAGTCGGAGGGCACTCGCCGCTTACAGTTGCGGGGGCAGCCACGGATTTGGTCCCTGATGGGTACGCCGCACCGTGTTCCCTTTTGATCCCCTCGCCCGAACGGGTCCGAGGAACCAACGTGGGGCTATCGTTACGCCGCGGGAGGGGTCGCGGTCAATCTTCGGCCGCGGCGGAATCGGGATAGCCGACGGTGACCGTGTCGACGCGCGCATCGACCTTTTCGAGCAGCGGCTCGGTGGACGAGATCTGCATATCGCCGGAGATGGCATCGACGTTGAGGTCGGCCGGGTATTCGCCGACGGCGAAACGGGCCGAGACAATGCAGCCATCTGCAGGAGGTGCGAGCTTGCCGCCCTCGAAGATGGCAGCGCCGCCGTAATCCCAGAAGAAGCCGAACATCTGGAACGGCCCGCCATTCAGCGCTTCGACTTCCTTGACCGTGAGGCCCTGCTTCAGGCCGCCCGGCGCAGTGTCACCGGGCGGGACGGTGAAATAGGCGACGCGCTCGTGCTTTTCCTCGTCCCACCAGCCGAACTCGATGGTCTTGGCGGGATCGTTCGGAAAGACCGTGGTGGCGAGTACGGTGGAGCCTTCGGGACCGGGGACGTCGCCGGTCACTACGTTATCCTTGCCGAAGGTCTCGATCAGACGTGCTTCGGAGCTGTCGCCGGCGAATGGGCCGTCGCAGGCGATGTCGGCGGCCATGGCTGGAGCGGCGAGCAGCAGCAGCGGGAACAGGATGAGGGAGCGCATGGTCGACCTCCGTTTGATCCGTCGATTCTAGCGGACCGCGTTGAGTCTGGGCAGGCCTTGCGGCGGAAGCTGGGCGCGGCGATCAATGGGTTGACCCCCAGCTGATTCGCGCAGGTGCCCGATGCCCTTCACCTTCCAGACGGTGATGCCGATCCTGTTACTGATCGGCTCCAACGTTTTCATGACCGTCGCCTGGTACGGGCACCTGAAATTCCCCAGCATGGCGATGTGGGTCGCCGTGATGGTGAGCTGGGGCATCGCACTGGTGGAATACTGGCTGGCCGTCCCCGCCAACCGTATCGGCTATGGCGCCTATACGGCGGCGGAGCTGAAGACCATCCAGGAGGTGATCAGCCTCACGGTGTTCGCCGGCTTTGCGGTGTTCGTGCTCGGCGAGAAGCTGACCTGGAATCACGCCGTCGGATTTCTGCTGATCTTTGCCGGGGCGTTCTTCATTTTCCGGGGACCGTTGAAGTAGCCAGCAGCGACTGGTGGGCGAAAGCGCCTGCCCCTGCCCCATCAGCGACGGCGAAGCTAATGTTGTGCATCGGGCGCGCGGCGTCGCCTGCGGCATAGACGCCGGGGATCGAGGTCTGCTGGGTGTGATCGACGACGAAGAAATCGCCGACTGCGCCGGCCTTGGTCTCGCAGCCGAGTTCGACGCCGAGATTGGTGGAGAAGCTGATCGGGGCGTGGACGAAGATCGCCGCGAGCGGCACTGGCTCCGCAGTGGTAACCACCGAGTTCAGCATGCCGTCGTCGTGGTCGAAACGGACCACCGCTTCCTCGACCAGTTTCACCCGCATATCGGCCAATGCGGCCTGTGCCGTCGGATCGACGGGGGTGCCGTTGGCGAACAGCGTCAGATCGTTGGTCCACTCGGAGAAGAAGCGGGCGAGGTGCAGGATGTCGCCTTCGCGGAGCAGTAGTCCGAGCGGCCGGTCGGCGACTTCGTAGCCGTGGCAATAGGGGCAATGCAGCGCGCTCTTGCCCCAGCATGCGGCCATGCCGGGGATCGTATCGACGCTGTCGGTAACACCGTGGGCGAGGATCAGGCGGCGGGCCGTGAGCTGTTCGCCGGAGGCGAGCTCAAGCGAAAAGCCGTCGTCGACGGCGCTTGCCGAGATCGCCTCGGCGGTGCGGCGTTCGATGGTCTTGTAGGTGTCGAGCTGGCGGCGGGCCTCGGCGAGCAGTTCACCAGGAGCGGCGCCATCGCGCGACAGGAAGCCGTGCGAGTGGGCGGCGAAACGGTTGCGCGGCTTGCCGGTATCGAGCACCAACACCCTGCGGCGGGCGCGACCGAGCTGCGTGGCGGCGGCAAGGCCGGCAAAGCCGCCGCCGATGATGATGACGTCGTACATGGGACGATCCTGTTGGTACGGAGAATGGCAGCGGCGGCGAGACGTTCCCCGCCGGTGCTTCTTCGGCGCTACTGCGCGAGGCAGGACTTGAGGTTGGTGGCGAGGTTCTCGATCAATTGGCGGTAGAGGCCGGGGCCCTCGTCGAGATTGGCGCCCTCGGGGTCGAGCACGCCCTGTTTGGCGGTGGTGCCTTCGGTAAGGACGTTGACGATCCGCGGGTCGAACTGCGGCTCGGCGAAGACGCAGGCGGCGTCGAGGGTCTTGAGCTTGTTGCGGATCTCATTGATGCGATCGGCGCCGGGAGAGACCTCGGGGCTGACTGTGATCGAGCCCGCGACGTTGAGGCCAAAGCGGTTCTCGAAATACTGGTAGGCGTCATGGAAGACGACAAAGGGCCGGTCCTTGATGGGCGCAAGGCTGGCCTCGGTTTCGGCGATCAGTGCATCGAGATCCGCGGTCTCTTTCGCGGCATTGGCGCGGTATGTGTCGGCATGCTCGGGATCGGCGGCGACGAGGCTGCCGGCGATGGCGGTGACCATCACCTTGGCGTTGGCCGGATCGAGAAAGAAGTGCATGTCGGCTTCTTCGCCGTGACCATGATCCTCGGCCGCGTGCGCATGATCGCCGTCGGCGTGCTCCTCGAATGTGCCGCTCTCGCGGGGCGGCAGCAGCTCGATGCCAGGGGCTTGGCTGAGCTCGACGATGGTGGCGTGGGGGGCGAGCGTGGCGATTGAATCCTCGAGGAAAAGCTCGAGGCCATGGCCGGTCCAGAACACCAGGCTGGCCGATTGCAGGGCCTGCGCGTCGGAAGGCTTGAGGCTGTACGTATGGGGCGAGGCGGCCCCCTTGACGATCAGCGCGGGGGTGCCGAGATCACCCATTACCGCGGCGACGAGCGCGTGAAGCGGCTTCACCGTGGCCACCACGTTCGGCACTTCGGCGAGTGCCATGGGTGACCAGCTGAGCGCCGCGGCGAGCGCCAGGAGGAACGGTTTCTGCATCGGAAGACCCCTGTTGGATACGCAGTTCAAAGGCGCGATATGTTATGACATTACGCTTTCGATGTGTTACGCTATAACGTAATGGTAGAACGTCAGCAAGAGACGGAAACGTGAATTTCATGGATGCGCGGAGCGGGCACGAGGTGCTGGTGGATGTGGCCGGTGCCGGGGTCAGGCGCGACGGGCGCTGGCTGGTCGAGGGCGTGGACCTGACGATCCGGCGGCGCGAGATCGTGACGCTGATCGGGCCCAACGGCTCGGGCAAATCGACGACGGCGAAGCTGGTCACGGGAGTGTTGAAGGCGGATGCCGGGACAGTGTCGCGACAGTCGGGGCTGCGGATCGGCTATGTGCCGCAGAAGCTCTCGATCGACTGGACCATGCCGCTGACGGTGCGGCGGCTAATGACGCTGACCGGGAGCTATCCGCGCGAGGAGATCGACGCGGCGCTCAAGGCGACGGGGGTGGCGCACCTCGCCAATGCCGAGGTGCAGCATCTCTCTGGCGGCGAATTCCAGCGCACGTTGCTGGCGCGGGCAATGATCCGCAAGCCCGATCTGCTGGTGCTCGACGAGCCGGTGCAGGGGGTGGATTTCTCGGGCGAGGCGGCGATCTACGACCTGATCGGGCAGATCCGCGACCAGACCGGCTGCGGCATCCTGCTGATCAGCCACGACCTGCATGTGGTGATGGCGGCGACCGATACGGTGATCTGCCTCAACGGCCATGTGTGCTGCCGCGGCACGCCGGAATCGGTGGCCAACAGCCCGGAATATCTCAGCCTGTTCGGGGCTCGCGCTGCGACGGCGCTGGCGGTGTATCAGCACCATCACGACCATACGCACCTGCCGGACGGGCGGGTGCAGGAGGCGGATGGGCGGATCGTCGAGGCGCATGAGCATGTGCACGAGCATGAGGGGCACGACCATGCTTGACGACTTCTTCGCCCGCGCGCTGATCGCCGGGATCGCGCTGTCGCTGGTGACGGGGCCGCTCGGCTGCTTCATCGTTTGGCGGCGGATGTCGTATTTCGGCGATACCATGGCGCACTCGGCGCTGCTGGGCGTGGCGCTGAGCTTCCTGTTCGACATCAACCTGACGTTGGGGGTGTTCGTGGTGGCGGTGGCAGTGGCGGCGGCTCTGCTGCTGCTGCAGCGGCGCAACGCGCTTTCCACCGATGCGCTGCTCGGCATTCTCAGTCATTCGACGCTGGCCATCGGATTGGTGATGGTGGCGTTCATGAGCTGGATCCGGGTCGACCTGATGGGCTTCCTGTTCGGCGATATCCTCGCGGTATCGGTGACCGACATCGCGGTGATCATCATTGGTGGCGTGGTCATCCTGGCGCTGCTGGTGGGCATGTGGCGGCCGCTGCTGGCGGCGACGGTGAATGCCGAAGTGGCGGAGGCCGAAGGCATGCGGCCCGAAGTGACGCGGGTGATCCTGATGCTGCTGCTGGCCTGCGTGATTGCCATCGCGATGAAGATCGTCGGTGTGCTGCTGATCACGGCGCTGCTGATCATTCCAGCGGCGACGGCGCGCCGGTTGAGCTCGACGCCGGAGCAGATGGCGGTGATCTCGGCGGTGATCGGGGCGCTGGCGGTGGCCGGTGGGCTGTTCGGCTCGCTGCGTTTCGATACGCCGAGCGGACCGTCGATCGTCGTCGCGGCGCTTTGCCTGTTCCTCATTTCCATCGCGCTGCCGGTGCAGCTCTGGCGCGCCAGACGGGAGGCCTGAGCCATGGCCCATAGCCACGAAGCCCACCACCACGAACGGCCGCGCGACCTGACGCGCAACCAGGAATTGGTGCTGACGACACTCAACCATGCCGACGCGCCGCTCTCGGCCTATGACATTCTCGACCGGCTGCGCGACGATGGGCTGCGGGCCCCGCTGCAGGTGTATCGGGCGCTGGAGAAGCTGATCGAGCACGGGCTGGCGCACCGCCTGGAGTCGCTCAATGCGTTCGTGTGCTGTGCGGATGCCAATTGCCACGGGCGCAGCAGCGGCACGGCGGCGTTTGCCATCTGCTCGAATTGCGGACGGGTGGACGAGTTCGCGGATCCGGAGGTGACGGCGCGGCTCGCGGCTTGGGCCGGAGAAACCGGGTTTGCGCTGGAGCGGACGACGATCGAGCTGCGCGGTCGCTGCGCCGATTGCCGGAAAGCAGCTGCCTGAAGACTAGCTCGCCTCGCGTAGGGCCTGCTCACCCTGCAGCAGCCGCTCGAGCTGTGCCAGACGCAGCGGGCGGGCGAACAGGTAGCCCTGGAACTCGCGGCAACCGAGGCGCGACAGCAGCGCGGCCTCTTCGCGCCGCTCGACGCCTTCCGCAGTGACGGCGAGGTTCATGGCGAAGGCGTAGATCATGGTGGACTCGACCAGGGCGGCTTGCACCGGATCGCTGTCGATGTCGGCAACCAGAGAGCGGTCGAGCTTCACGCGATCGAAGCGGAACTGCTTCAGGTAGCCGATCGAGGAGTAGCCGGTACCGAAATCGTCGAGGGCAATGATGATGCCTGAGCCGCGCAGCTGCTCGATGAGCTGGATGGCGCGGTCGGGGTGGGAGACGAGGAAGGACTCGGTCACTTCGAGCTGCAGGCGAGTTGCGGCGACGCCCCACTCCTCCAGCGTCGAAAAGACGATCTGTGGCAGCGTTGGGTTGCGGAGCTGCGCCGGCGAGACGTTGACCGAGATCTTGAGATCACCGAGCGGGCCAATCTCCTCGATGGCGCGGCGCAGCGCGAACATGCCGAGATCATCGATCAGGCCCGATGCTTCGGCGGCCGGAATGAACTCGCCCGGCCCCATCGGGCCAGCGGCGCGGCGGTTCCAACGCATCAGCGCTTCGACGCCGAGGATGGTCTGGGTCCGGAAATCGATGATCGGCTGGTACTCGAGGTCGAACTCGCCGGCCTCGAGACCACGCCGGATATCGGCCTGCAGCTCGATGCGGCGGCGGCGTTGGTCCTCGATGGCCGGATCGTATTCGACGGTGTGGTTGCCGCCGGTTTCGCGGGCCCGCACCATGGCCGTCTCGGCCATCCGGATCACCGAGCCAACGTTGTCACGTGTGGTGGGCGCCGCGACGATGCCGATGCTGAGGCCGATCTTCAGCTTCAGATCGCCGACCGGCACGGGGTCGCCGGCCTTGGCCAGGATGCTCTCGGCAAAGCTGCGGATAAGGGGGAGCGCGTCGTCGCCGAAACGGGCGAGCGTTATCTCGGCCGGGCCGGTCCGGGCCATGATCGCCTGACCGCCGCTGACGGCCTCGAAGCGCTTGGCGAGCGCGAGCAGCAGTTGGTTGGAGGCTTCGCGACCATAGAGACCGACCACGTCGATCAGCCCCTCGACATAGATCTGGGCGATGGCCAAAGGCAGCTCGCCGCGCTTTTTGGGGATGAGGCTCGCGAGATACTCTTCGGCTCCGAACCAGTTACGCAGCCTTGTGGTGCTGTCGTAGCGCGCGTTGTACCAGTCTCGCTCATCGGACACGGCGCGCTGTTTGATCGAATGGCGGAAGGCAGCGAGCACCACGAAGATCAGGACGCCGATGATCAGCATCACCAGCACGGCCACCGTCGCGGTGTGGGCGAAGGCCGGATCGCCCGGGCGACGGGGCGGCCAGTCGATGGTGGCGATGGCGGCACCGGCGGCATCGGTGAGGGCCATCGAGTCGTGGCCGGGCTGCGGCACTTCGACGAGGCGCGGCAGCGGTAGCTGGAAGCGGGTGGCAACGTCGCGCAGCATGATGTCGTCGAGCTGGCGGGCGAGCCACAATACCCGGCGTTGATCGCGTGGGATGCTCGCCTGGCCCGAATTGCCGTGCACCACGGCGCCGGCAAGTGCCACGGCTCCCCGCTCATTGCGCGACAGGTGGGCGACAGTGGCGTCGTCGCCGGATTTGGCGATGCCCGATTCGAGCTGTTCGATCAGTTGTGGAGCGCCGCTGAACAGGTCGCTCAGCTTGCCTTTGACCGGGCCGCGACTAGTCTCCCCGAAGACGATGTTGCCGCTGACATCGGTGAGGATGGCGGTGTCGTAGGTGTCGGAAATCCGGGCTGTGGCGCCCCACACAGAGTCGAGCCAGGCCGGATTGGGCTCGATGTAGGTGTTGATGTACGCCTCGGTCCACGTCGCCTCGTCGGCAGTGCTTTCGGCAAGGCCCACCACCGGCGACTCGACGGCCGCGGCGATGGCGCTGTTGCCGCGATCGGAGTCGATGGCGTTCATCTCCTCGCTCATCAGGTGCATGGCGACGAAGACGAGGGCGCAGACGCCGAAATAGACGGCGACCGCGGGGAGCGCGATCCAGAGCGTGAAATTGAGCAGCGGCGATTTCGATCGCGCAGGTTTCTTGGCGCCGCGGGCGCTAGCGGCCAGTGCCAGGGTCCTTGTGGCAGCTTTCGGCAAGTAGAAACACCGGCGTAGGAAGCATCGTCGAAAACTAAGGGTCGCCACTTAACAGCGGCTTAAGCCGGCGCTGCGGGTACGCCTGTGTCCCTCCTGCTGCTGGTGGGGCCTGAGGCGCGGTGCTAGGCTCCGCCTGCGGCGCCACGTGAGGGGGCGCGTGGCGTTCACCCAGAACAGGGAGGATGCCATGACCAAGGACGAACTGAAACGGATCGACGACCAGGGCCTCGCGGCTTGGGACAAGCACGACGGCGCTGCCTTCGTGAACATGCTGGCGGACGACTTCGTCTGGTACGACTGGGCGACGCCCCAGCCAATCCGCGACAAACAGGCGGCCAAGGCCTTCTTCGACGCCTGGATGACCGCGTTTCCCGACCTGCATACGAGGCGCATCAACCAGGTGGTTGGCGACGACGCCGTGGCGAGCGAACTCGAGTTTGTCGGTACCAATACCGGCCCGATGAACATGGGTGGCCAATCGATCCCGCCGACGCAGAAGAAGGTCACCGGGCGCGGCGACTATTTCGCTCGCATCCGCGACGGCAAGATCGTCGAGTTCCGCACCCACTCGGACGTCGCTGGCTTGATGATGCAGATGGGCATGATGCCCAGCACGGCGACGCACTGAGGCGGTCCCTCAGCCGTCGCCTCCCTCCCCCTTGAGGGTAGGGAGCGAGGGAGGGAGCCGTTTCGTGATCCCCGATGGCCCCCGCCCCGCCCCTCCCCTCAACGGGGAGGGGTGCAAGCTATGCCGTAGCGAGGGCGGCCTTCTTGGCGAGCCTTGCCTTGATGCTCTCGACGTCGGCGCGTGGCGTCGCGGCGAACAGGGCCTTGGTGTAGGGGTGCTCGGGGTTGGCGAACAGTTTTTCGCGCGTGCCGGTTTCCACTGCCTCGCCGAGATACATCACCATCACCTCGTCGGCGATGTAGCGCACCACCGACAGATCGTGGCTGATGAACACGTAGGTGAGGCCGAACTCATCCTGCAGGTCGGCGAGCAGGTTGAGGATTTGCGCCTGCACCGAGAGATCGAGCGCCGAGACCGGCTCGTCGAGCACCAGCAGCGAAGGCCGCATGATGATGGCGCGGGCGATGGCGATGCGCTGCCGCTGGCCGCCGGAGAACATGTGCGGATAGCGGTTGAAGTGCTCGGGGAGGAGGCCGACCTTGGTCAGCATCTCGAGCGCGAGGTCGCGGCGCTCGGCTGCCGGCATCTTGGTGTTGAGGAGCAAGGGCTCCATCAGCACGTTGCCGATCTTCTGGCGCGGGTTCAGCGACCCATAGGGGTTCTGGAAGACGATCTGCACCTTGCGGCGCATGGCGGCGGTGACGCCGGTCTTGCCGATATCGATGGTTTCACCGTCGATCAGCAGCTCGCCGGCGGTCTGGCGGTCGATCAGGGTGAGGATGCGCGCCAGCGTCGACTTGCCCGAGCCGGATTCGCCGACAATGGCGAGGGTCTTGCCCTGCTCGAGCTTGAAGCTGACGCCCTTCACCGCATGAACGGTGCGGCCACCCCCAAACAGCGTGCCGCCGATGTGGTAGTCGCGAACGAGGTTCCTGGCTTCGAGGACGGTGGCCATCAGACCGTCTCCTCGAAATTGACGCCGGAAATGGTGGGCAGGCGGTCGCCGGTGGCGTTCTCGGGCAGCGCCGCCAGTAGCGCGCGGGTGTAGGGGCTCTTGGGCGCGGTGAAGAGCTCGAGCACGCTCGCCTCCTCCATCTTCTTGCCCTTGTACTGCACGACGACGCGGTCGGCGGTTTCGGCGACGACGCCGATATTGTGGGTGATCATGATCAGGCCCATGCGGTGCTCGGCCTGGAGGCGCACCAACAGGTCGAGGATCTGCTTCTGGATGGTGACGTCGAGTGCTGTGGTCGGCTCGTCGGCGATCAGCAGCTTGGGGTTGCAGGCAATGGCCATGGCGATCATGACGCGCTGGTTCTGGCCGCCCGACATCTGATGCGGGTAGGACTTCAGCCGCTCCGCCGGGTTGGGGATGCCGACCTGGGCAAGCAGTTCGACGGCACGGGCGCGGCGTTGTGCCTTGTCCATGCCGAGGTGGAAGCGCAGTACTTCCTCGATCTGGAAGCCGACCGTGAAGCAGGGGTTCAGGCTGGTCATCGGCTCCTGGAAGATCATGGCAACGTCCTTGCCGATGATCTTGCGCTTGTCGGCCGGCGACATGGCGAGGAGGTCCTTGCCGTCGAAGGTCATCTTGTCGGCGGCGACGGTCGCGGTGGGCGGCAGGAGGCCCATGACTGCGAGCATGGCGACGGACTTGCCGGAACCGGACTCGCCGACGATAGCCAGCACTTCGCGCGCGTCGACATGCAGGTCGATGCCTTTGACGGCGTTGAACACGCCGACCGAGGTGTCGAAACTGACGGTGAGATTTTTGACTTCGAGCAGGTGCATCGCCTCAGCTCCGCTTGAGCTTGGGATCGAGCGCATCGCGCAGGCCGTCGCCGACGAGGTTGATGGCGAGAACCGTGATCAGGATGGCGAGGCCGGGCATGGTGACGATCCACCAGGCGCTGGTGATGAACTCGCGAGCGCGCGCGAGCATGGTGCCCCACTCCGGCGTCGGCGGCTGGGCGCCCATGCCGAGGAAGCCGAGCGCCGCCGCCTCAAGGATGGCGTTGGAGAAGCTCAGCGTCGCCTGGACGATCAGCGGCCCGAGGCAGTTGGGGAGGATGGTGATGAACATCAGCCGCAGGTGCCCTGCTCCGGCCACTTTGGCCGAGGTGACGTACTCGCGGCTTTTCTCCGACAGCACGGCAGCGCGGGTCAGGCGGGCGAAATGCGGTTGCAGCACCAGCGCGATGGCCAGCACGGCGTTGAACAGGCCAGGCCCGAGGATGGCGACCAGCACGAGGGCGAGCAGCAACGAGGGGAACGCGAGGATGATATCCATCACCCGCATGATCCCGGCATCGACCCAGCCGCGGAAATAGCCGGCGAGGAGGCCGAATGTCACGCCGGTGAACATGGCTAGGCTGACCACGAAGAAGCCGATGAACAGCGAGTAGCGGGAGCCGTGGATCAGGCGCGAGAGGATGTCGCGGCCGACTTCGTCGGTGCCAAGGAAGAACTGCGGTTGCGTGCCACCCGCCCAGGGCGGCGCCATGCGGATGAACTCACGGAACTGCTGGTCGGGCGTGAACGGCGCCAGGAGGGGCGCGAAGACGGCGACGAGGATCAGCAGCACGAAGACCAGGAGGCCGAGAACGGCGCCGTGGTTCATCGAGAAATAGTACCAGAACTCGCGCAGGCCGCTCATGCGGCGGACGGTGGCTGGAGCGACGGTGGTTTCAGCGGCCATCACTGCACCCTGATGCGTGGGTTGATGACGGCGTAGAGGATGTCGACGATGAGGTTCACCGCCATGACGATCAACGCGATGAGCAACAGGCCCGACTGCACCGAGACGTAGTCGCGCTTAGAAATCGAGTCGATCATCCACTTGCCGATGCCCGGCCAGGAAAAGATCGTCTCGGTGAGGATGGCGCCGCCCATCAGCAGCCCGACCTGGAGGCCAATGGTGGTGACCACCGGGATCAGCGCGTTGCGGAAGGCATGGACCCCGACGACACGGCCGGGCTCGAGCCCCTTGGCGCGCGCGGTGCGCACATAGTCCTCGCCCAGCACCTCGAGCATGGCCGAACGCGTTTGGCGCGCGATGACGGCGAGTGGAATGGTGCCGAGGACGATGGCTGGCAGGATGAGGTGCCGAAGCGCGGAGACGAACCCGGCGGGCTTGCCGGCGATGAGGCTGTCGATCAGCATGAAGCCGGTGACGCGCGGGAAGAAGAAGCTGACGGCGATGCGGCCCGAAACCGGGGTCCAGCCGAGATAGCCGGAAAAGAAGATGATGAGCAGCAGGCCCCACCAGAAGATCGGCATCGAATAGCCGGTGAGCGCCACGCCCATCGTGATCTGGTCGAACCATGAGCCGCGCTTGATGGCGGCAAAGATGCCGGCGGGGATGCCGAGGGCGATGGCGATCAGCATGGCGAACAGCGCCAGCTCGACCGTTGCCGGGAACAGCGTCATGAACTCTTCGATCACCGGGCGCTTGGTGGCGAGCGAGATGCCGAAATTGCCCTGCAGGATGCCGCCCACGTAGTTGAAATACTGCTGCCAGATCGGCAGGTCGTAGCCGTACTGGTGCTTGAGGATCTCGTAGCGTTCGGGGGTGACGCCGTACTGGCTGGCCATCGCGAGGATGGGATCGCCGGGGAGCAGGCGGATGAAGGCAAACGACGCAATGGTGATGCCGATGATGGTCGGCACGATCAGGGCGAGTTTCTGGAGGATGAATCGCAGCATTGGGTACGCCAAGGGGCGGCGCCGGTGATGGCGCCGCCCCTTGAACTCTATCTCTAATTATTCGGTCACGTCGACATTGTCGAAGCGGTGAATGCCAAGCGGATCCATGGTGTAACCCAGGACGCGCTTGTTCATCGGCATGAAGACCTTGGAGTGGGCGATGGTCATCGCCGGCTCTTCGGCTTTGAAGATTTCCTGGGCCTTGGTGTAGAGCGCGGTACGCTCGGCCTGGTCGGAAACCTTCTTGGCGTCCTGGATGGCCTTCTCGAAGTCGTCGTTGCACCAGCTCGAGTAGTTGGACACGCCAATGGCCGAGCAGGAGAACAGGGTCGCGAAGAAGTTGTCCGGATCGCCGTTGTCGCCGGTCCAGCCGATCTGGAACGCACCCGGGCGGTCCGGCTTCTTGCCGCGCTCGCGATACTCGGTCCACTCATAGGTGACGATGTTGGCGGTGACGCCGACAGCGGCCCAGTCAGCCTGGATCAGTTCAGCAACGCGCTGCGCGTTCGGGTTGTACGGACGCGACACCGGCATGGCCCAGAGGTCCAGGGTCAGACCGGACACGCCGGCATCAGCCAGCATCTTCTTGGCCGCTTCCGGATCGTAGGCTGTGTCGACGATCTTGTCGTCATAGGACCACATGGTCGGCGGGATCAGGTTCTTGGCCACCTGGCCAGCGCCTTCATAGACCGCGTCGACGATCGCCGTCTTGTTGATGGCCATCGACAGCGCCTTGCGGACGTTGGCGTTGTCCATCGGGGCAATCGTCGTGTTGTACGACATGTAGCCGATATTGAGGCCTTCCTGCTCCAGCACCTGGAGGTTGGCATCATCCTGCAGGCCAGCCACGTCGGCCGGGGCGGGATAGCTCATGATGTCGCATTCACCGGCCTTGAGCTTCTGCGCACGCACCGCGGGATCCGTAGTGATGGCGAAGATCAGGTCGTCGATCGCCACCTTGCCGCGCCAGTAGTCGGCGAAGGCCTGGTAACGGATGACAGCGTCGGTCTGGTAGTCGACGAACACGAAGGCGCCTGTGCCGACCGGCTTGTTGGAGAAGTCGGCGAGAGCGGCCGGGTCGTTCTTGGCCAGCAGCTGGTCGGCGTACTCCTTCGACACGATCGAGGCGAAGTCCATGCCGAGGTTCGCGATCATGGGAGCGTTGGGCTCGTTGAGCGTGATCACGACGGTAAGGTCGTCAGCGCCCTTTTCGACCGACTTCAGGAACTTGGGCATGTCCATGCCCTGGAAATAGTCCCACGAGATGCCCTCCAGGTACTTGTTCCACGGATTGTCTTCCTTCCACTGGCGCTCGAGCGAGAAAATCACGTCGTCGGCAGTGAGGTCGCGAGTGGGGGTGAAGTACGGGGTGGTGTGGAACTTCACGCCGGGACGGAGGTGGAAGGTGTACACGAGCCCGTCGGCAGAAACCTCCCAGCTCTCGGCGAGGCCCGGAATGACGGCGGTGCCGCCATGCTCGAACTCGACGAGGCGATCATAAATGGCGCGCGACGAGGCGTCGAAGTCGTTACCACCGGTCGTCGGACCGGGGTCGAAGTGCGCCGGCGAAGCTTCCGAGCAGAATACGAGCTGCTTGGCATAGACGCTGCCGCCCATCACCGCGACAAGCGCAGTAGCGGCGAGCAGGGTTTTCATCAAATGCATGATGGTTGTCTCCCGAAAAGCATTGCGCCCCGGCGTTCAACGGCAAGGAGTCCCTCGTGCCGGCCGGAGCTTGGCGCGCAACAAAGCGCTTTTTCTTCCGCCACGCAATGGCCCAGTTTGACCGGTTGGTCAAAGCACCGTCGTGGAGAAAGCGATTCCGCAAACTGCGGGATCGCCGCAAACCTGAGTTTTTCGGCAGGTAAATCGGTTGCGCGGCGGAGATCGATCCCACAACCGGGCGATTGACGATTGTGGCCAGGCACCGCAAATGATCGTCGCATGACTCAATCGATCGCCACAATCGCCCTCGTCGTCGCCGACTACGACGATGCCATCGCCTTCTACTGCGGGAAGTTGGGATTCGCGCTGCTCGCCGACACCGACATGGGCGGTGGCAAGCGATGGGTGGCCGTGGCGCCGGCCCGTGGTGGGGCCAAGCTGTTGTTGGCCAAGGCCGATGGGGTGGAGCAGGCCGCCCATGTCGGCAACCAGACCGGCGGGCGGGTGGGCTTCTTTCTCGAGACGGACGACTTTGCGCGCGACCATGCGGCGTATGTGGAGCGTGGGGTGAAGTTCCACGAGGCGCCTCGGCATGAGGTCTATGGCTCGGTAGCGGTGTTCGAGGATCTCTACGGAAACAAGTGGGACCTGATCCAGCCGAAGGGCTGAGCCGGATCGGCGTTCCATCGCTTGTCGCCGATGGATGGCAGGGCTAGGCTCGCGCTCCTTCCTGCCTGTCCTTCGCACATATTGGAGATCATCATGAGCAAGCGCCGCCTTGGCCGCACAGAGCTTTTCATCGACCCGCTGGTTTTCGGCTGCAATGTGCTGGGCTGGACGCTGGAGGAGCAGGCCGCTTATCCGGTGCTGGATGAGTTCCTCGATGGCGGCTTTTCTGCGCTCGATACCGCCGACAGCTATGGCAAGGGCAAGTCCGAGACCATCATTGGCAACTGGATGAAGGCGCGCGGCAATCGCGACAAGGTGCTGGTGTTCACCAAGGTGGGCTCCGATATGGGCCAGGGGCACCGCGACCTCAGCGCCAAGTGGATCGAAGAAGAGGTGGATGCTTCGCTGAGGCGGCTGCAGACCGACTATATCGATCTCTACCAGACGCACTGGCCGGACCCGGAGACGCCGCAGGAGGAGACGCTGGCGGCGCTCGACAAGATCGTGAAGGCGGGAAAGGTCCGCTATATCGGCTCGTCCAACCAGGACACGGCGCTGCTGACGGAGGCCCTCGGCATCTCGAAGGCCAAGGGCTACGCACGCTACGAAACCATCCAGAACGAGTTCAACCTCTACGATCGGGCGAAGTTCGAAGAGGTGCAGGCGACGTGTGTTGCCGAGGAGGTGTCAGGGATCGGCTATTTCAGCCTCGCCCGCGGGTTCCTCGCCGGCAAGTACCGCAGCGCCGCCGACGCGCATAAGAGCCCGCGCGGCCAGACCGTGGTGGAGAAGTACCTCAATCCCAAGGGCTTCCGCATCCTCGAAGCACTCGACGCGGTCAGCAAGCGGACCGGCGCACTGCCGGCCGAGGTCACGCTGGCCTGGATTGCAGCGCAGCCGGGCGTCGGAGCACCGATCGCATCGGCGACTTCGGTGGAGCAGGTGCAAAGCCTGATGCGCGGCGCCAACCTGTCGCTGAGCGCGGCGGACATCAAGGAATTGACGGACGCCGGGAAGTGAAGATCAGCCTCATCTCGCTCTTGATCGCGGCCGCGCTGCTGGCCTCCCCTGCCCTGGCGCAGGAGGCCGGCTGGCACTACTCGCCGCTCGAGGGCGAGGGTGACCGGGCGGCGCTCGGTTGCGGGTTTGGGTCGACGCCGGCTGAATTCGCCTGCCTCGCGGTGCGCTGCGAGGACGATTTCGGGGTGGGGCTGCACATCTATACCAGTCGGCCGGGCGGCGACGCGGGGCGCTGGCGGATCGAGTTCGACAAGGAGAACAGCTACGAACTCGATGCCAAGCCGGATGCCTCGCCATACCATGCGCGCGTCGAAGGCGACGTGGCACCGGTGCTCGACGCGCTGAAGAATGGCGCGATCGCCTATCTCGATCCGAAAGCCGGACCTGAGGTGCCCAAGAATGGCATCTCGCTGGATGGTTCGCTCTACGTGATCAACCAGGCGCTGTATTTCTGCGCGCCGAAGGTGCCGGTGGAGGCATCAGCCGATCAGGCGACCAAGTAGCCGCCGTCGATCGGCAGGATCGCGCCGGTGATATAGCCGGCGAGCGGTGAGCAGAGGAACAGGGCGGCGGGCGCCAAATCCGCCGGAGTGCCCCAGCGGCCGAGCGGGGTACGGCCCATCAGTTCGGCATTGCGGGCCTCGTTGGCCCGGGGAACGACGGTCATCGCCGTTTCGATCCAGCCGGGGGCGAGGGCGTTGACGCGGATCGCCTCCTTGGCGAAAGCGGTGGCCAGCGACTTGGTGAGACCGGCGACGGCGTGCTTCGAAGCGGCGTAGGCCGGGGCGTGCGGCGCGCCGAAGAACGAGAACATCGAGCCGATATTGAGGATGGCGCCGCCCGCGAGCTTTTCGCGGAGGGCATAGGCGGTGCGCATCGAGCCGTTGAGGTTGATGTCGATGACGGTTTCGAAGCCTTCGACGGTGTGCTCGGCGGCGCGGAGGTTGACGCCGGCGCAGTTGATGAGGGCGGCCACGCTGCCGAAGGTGGCGGCGTATTCGGCGACCTGTTCGGTATTGCGGACGTCAAGCTGGGTATAGCGGAAGCGCGGTTCGGCGGCGGCACCGGACTTGACCTCAGCCTGGGTGGCGCCGGTGACGTGGACGATGGCGCCGGCATCGGCGAAGGCGCGGCCGATGCCCTGGCCGATGCCGGAGGTGCCGCCGGTGATGACCACGGTTTTGTTGGCGTAGAACTCGCTGGCCCAGTGGCTCATCGCACGAACTGGTCCACGTAGTCGGCGCCCAGACCCACCTTGTCGTAGTGCTTCTTGCACATGTCGATCTTCGTGAAGACGTCCTCGAAGCCGACCTGCTTGTTGTCCTTATCGAGGTAGACCATGCAGCCGGAGATGTTGAAGAAGGTGATCATCTCCGGGGTGTCGTCGGGGACGGTCAGGGTGTGGATCTCGCCGGGGGGCTCGAACACGTAGGAGCCGGTTTCGGCGACCCAGTCATGCTCGAGATAGTGCCAGCGGCCCTTGATGACGTAGCCATGCACGGGCTGCGGGTGGAGGTGGCGGCTGAGGATGCCGGCGCGGCGGACGCGCAGCAGGTTGCACCACTGGCCCTGCAAGGTGTTGAGGAACAGCGGCCGAAACCACACGCCTTCGGCCTGCGGCACCCAGACCCGCTCGTCCTCCGGGACGGCGGTGATGGCGATTTCCCTGGGCGCCATCGGGTGCGCCGAGCCGTTGAAGGTCTCGTACATGGCGGGTCTCCTCCCCAACTGGTATGGTAGCTTAGGCGGCGCCAGCTAACCCTGCCAGTCGACCTACGTCTAGGCCAGCCGAGTCATTACCAGTGGAACTCCTCGACGTTCTCACGGGCGCCGAGCAGGAAGGCGTCGCCGAGCAGGCGCAGGGGCGAGCCGTCCATCTCGGACTTGCCCTTCTTCAGGAGCTTGGCGAAGCGCTCGTAGATCGCCTCGTACTCCTCGGAGGGGTTGGCGACGGTTTCCTTGCCGTTGACCTTGAGCACGGTGCCGCCTCGTTCGAGCTTCAGCTGCGTGCCCTTGCGGGTCTCGATGGCGACGGTCCAGATCTCGCCGGATTCCTCGAGCCAGTTGAAGCCGGCGCTGAGCTTGGGCTGGTGCTTTTCGGCCGACTTGAAGACGATCTCGGCATCGACCGGGGTCTGGCGGTTGGATGGGAACTTGAGCTTCGCACTTTCGACGAAGACCGGGAACGGCATGATCTTGGTGAAGATCGACATGGCGTTGATGCCGGGATCGCAGACGCCGAAGCCGCCGGGCTCCCACACCCATTCCTGGCCCGGGTGCCACTTGCGGACGCTCTCGCGCCAATCGATGCGGACCGAGGCGACGCCTTCATCCTTGAGGATGAGCTTCGCCGCATCGACGGCGGCGTTGTAGCGGGAGTGCCAGGTCTGGAAGAGCACCTTGCCCTTCTTCTCGCCATAGGTGACGAGGTCCTCGAACTCGGTGATGGTGGGGGTCGGCGGCTTTTCGAGCAGCACATCCATGCCGGCATCGATCGCCTCGCGGACCATGCCGTGGCGGACGCCCGGCGGCGTGCAGATGGCGACGAGCTTGACCTCGGGCATTGCCTTGTAGAGTTCGGCCGGGGTCTTGAACACCGGCACGTCGCGATGGCCGAGGCCACGGGTCGAGACGCAGGCCGCGAGCTCGAAATCCGGGCTCTTGTCGATCACCGACAGGTGCTGATCCTGCGCGATCTTGCCGACACCGATGACGGCGATCTTCTTTTTGGCCATTGCCGAAATGCTCCCTGAAACCGGCGCGCACTTAAGAGGAAGCGGTGGCCGATGTGAAGTTGCTAACTCACAAAAATTGTCCGGTTGTCGAAGGCGAACGCGGTTCCCAGGCGTTTGGAGTAGAATGAAGCCGATGCCGCAAGGAGGTGCCGATGTCCCGGGCATTCGTCAGCGAAGGCAATAGCGTGCCGCAGGTGTTCGCTTCGGCGGAAAGCGCCGAGAGCGCCGCAAACGTGCAGCGCGCCATGGACGGCAAGGATTATGACTACGAGGTGCGMCCGCGCGGTCGCGGCGGCTACATGGTGGCGCGGCTGACCAAGGATGGCGAGTTCGACTCGTGGGTCGAGGAATAGCCTCTCCCCGGAGTCGAGGAATAGCCTCTCCCCGGGCTAGAGCTGGATGTTGACCTGGCCGGCGCCGCGATCACCGGCATCGCCGTAGCGCTTGACGACGTAGCCGCCGCGCGAGGCCGGGGAGGCCTTCAGGACCGGCAGGATCGCATCGAGCATGCGATCGGCATTGTCACCGTAGATGTAGAAGACGCATTCGCCGCCGCCGAACTCGTTGCCGTCGAACTCGCCGAGATTGCCCAACGCGGCGATGATTTCGTCCTCCAGCGCGAACAGCGCCTCACGCTCTGCCTCGGTGCCGAACTGATCGCTGGATAGTTCCAGGTGAACGAGAACGGCGTGGGTCACGGCGCACTCCTTAGCGGATGATGATGGCGCGGAAGTCGTTGACGTTGGTGCCAGTGGGGCCGGTGACGAGCAGGCCGCCGATGGAGCGGAAGGCGTTGTAGGCGTCGTTGTCGGCAAGCGCCCGGCGCGGATCGATGCCGGCGGCGCGCATGCGGCCGGCGGTGTGGCCGTCGCAGATGGCGCCGGCATTGTCCCCTGCCCCATCGATGCCGTCGGTATCGGCGGCGAGGGCGGTGATGCCGTCTACGCCGTCGATGGTCAGCGCGAAGGCAAGGAGGAACTCGGCGTTGCGGCCGCCGCGGCCATCGCCGCGGATGGTGACGGTGGTCTCGCCGCCGGACAGCAGCAGCGTCGGCCGGGTGAACGGGCGGTTGCGCGTCCGAATCTCGCGGGCCAGGGCAGCATGGACCCCGGCGACGTCGCGCGCCTCGCCCTCGATGGCATCGGAGAGGATATGCGGCTCGAGCCCCGCCTGCCGCGCTTCGGCGGCGGCCGCTTCGAGCGACAGGGCGGCGGAGGCGATGATGCGGACGGTGTTGTGCTGGAAGCGGGCATCGCCGACGGCGGGTGCCGGGTTGAGGTCGGAGGCCAGCAGTTCCTCGGCGGCCGGCGGCAGTTTCAGCCGATAGAGCGAGGCGAGGTGACGGGCTTCTGCGCGGCCGGCGGCCAGCGGGACGGTGGGGCCGGAGGCGACGAGCGAGGGATCGTCACCGGGAATATCGGAGACGATGAGTGTTGCGACACGCGCCGGCGATGCGAGTGCCGCGAGGCGGCCGCCCTTGATGGCGCTAAGCTCGTTGCGGATGACGTTCATCACCGAGATCGGGGCGCCGGAGGCGAGCAGCATTTCGTTGACCGCCTGCTCGTCCTCGAAGCTGAGGCCGGGCGCCGGCTGCGGCAGCAGCGCCGAGCCGCCGCCGGAGATCAGCGCCACCACCAGATCGTCATGACTGAGGCCGGAGACCTTCTCCATCAGCCGGCGGGCGGCGAGATAGCCGGCGACATCGGGTACCGGGTGGGCGGCCTCGACGATTTCGATGCGCTCGCAGGGCGTGCCGTAGCCGTAGCGGGTCACCACCAGGCCGGCATGGATCGGGCCGGGCCAGGCCAGTTCGAACGCCCGCGCCATCTGCGCCGAGGCTTTGCCGGCGCCGATGACGATGGTCCGCCCCTTGGGCGGCGGCGGCAGGTTGGCGGCGATGGCGTGCTGCGGCTGGGCGGCATCGACGGCGCGGTGGAACAGCCGTTCGAGAAGGTCGCGATCCATGGCGTTCCAAGGTGCTGATTTGGCGGCATATTGTCGGCGACGAGAGGTGAGCGCAAGCCGCACCACCGAAGGCACCTCGCAGTACACAGTTCGTTCATTTGGCGACAAAATATCCATTCAGCCGCCATTCAGGCGGAAACTACGATCATTGCCACCACCAAATCGCGACAACGTTCGCGAGCACCAACATCTTCGAGGCAGAAAGAATGAACGCCAAAACCATTATCCTCGCGGGCCTGCTGATTACGGCTACTTCGGCGGCCCTGGCGGGCAATATCTATATCCCCATCGACATCGACCCGCCGCACAAGGACGAAGTGCACCTCGGCGATGACACCCCGTCGAAGGGCGGCGGGAAGCCTGAACCGGCGACGAACCACTTTTCCGACATCGAACTGACGAGCCACATCGTCGAGGCTATTGGGCCGATCGGCCCCGGCCCTGCCACGCCGAAGGCGCCCGGCGGCATCCTCGTGGTCGACGACAACCCGCCGATCGTCATCCTCGATGACGGCGTCGGCAGCGGTGGTCCCGGAGCGTTCGGTGTGGACGGCAAGGCGGGCGGCGCCCTCGTGATCAGGCTGGCGTGCATCGTCAAGGCCCAGGGATTGGTGCTGAGCAATGTCGGCGAGACGGATGCGCCTCAGGGCCTCAAGCTGCGTTGGCGCGTGGGCGCGGACAAGGGTTCGCTGCAACTCGACAAGCGGCTCGACGCCGGGCACACGGCCCTCCTGCCGGGCATCGAGGCGACGGCAGGCGAGGCCTGCGGCATCAAGTTGCTCTCCTAGGCAGGCCTGCTGCTGCAGGGCCAGCGAGACACCGGATGCAGGCTTTGGCCTGTGTCCGGCAGGCAACTCTCGCGCATCGTTGTGATGAACCGCGGCTAAATGGTCCCCTCACGGTGAGTTCAACCGGCGGACCATAGTTGCCGTGGTAACAAACCAACGACATAGTCGGGCATCGATCGTGGACGCGATCGATGGGCCTGCGCAGGAAACAACAATGAACCGAATTCGTCCTATCGCGGGCGTCTTGCTCGCGATACTGATGCTGCCGCTCTTTGGTATGGCAGCTTATGCCGGGGAAGTCCTCCCACTCGACCCGGGTGGTGGCCTGCCTCCCATCGATGGAACCGGTCCGGCCGACGAGCATGGACTCCCCCCGCCCGATCCCTCGGGTACGGGCCCAGCAGGTCCGAAGGACAGTGGTGGGGATGATGGCAGCTCGTCCGACTATGTCGAGGAGCCGACACTGCAGACGCGGCACTTCGGCTTCAATGTGGAATTGAGCTGTGCCGTTTCGGGAACGCCGCGGGCGATCGTGGTGGTCAACCACAGCGCGGAAGACCTGCCGCCGGGTACCCGGATCAAGTGGCAGCTGAAGAGCGAGGGCAAGCGCGGCTTCTTTGCGCTGCTGAGCCCGCTGCCAGGCGGCGACACGCTGGTTGCCGACAACGTGCTCGACGGCGGGGCCGACCAGGCCGCAGCTTGCGTGGCGCGGGTCATCTGATCCACGCTGCCGCGCGCTGTGGACGCCTTGCGGGACTGACAAAAAACTGACATCGAACGGGGCTAGTCACCCCCGTTCCTTGCCTGTCCCTCGCCGAGCCGCGACCCGATGCCCGAACGCTTTGCCATCTATTATGCGCCCGGAGCGGATGAGCCGCTGTGGCTGAAAGCCGCCGAGTGGCTGGGGCGCGATCCGCTCACCGGCGCGACGCTTGATGGGCCGCTGGCCGGCACGACGCGCGATGCGCTGTTCGACCGGAGCGTTTCGGCGCGGCGCTACGGCTTCCATGCGACGATCAAGGCGCCGATGCTGCTGCGCGAAGGAAAGTCGCGAGCGGAACTCGTGGATGCGCTCGCGGCGTTTGCCGAGGAAAGCGAGCCGGTGGCGATCGGGCGGCTGAAGCTGGCGCTGATCGACGGATTCCTGGCGCTGATCCCGGCGAACCAGACTGCCGAGTTGACCGACTTCGCCGGCGAGGTAGTGGAGGCGTTCGAGCCATTCCGCGCGCTGCCGTCGGCGGCTGAGCGCGAGCGGCGGCTGAAGGGAGGAAACCTGAGCGAGCGGCAGATCGAACTGATGGATCGGTTCGGCTACCCCTACGTGTTCGAGCAGTTCCGCCTGCACATGACGCTCACCGACCGGCTGCCGGAGACCGAGCGCGAGGCCTATACGCGCGCCGCTGCTGCGCATTTCGGGGCGTTGGCGGAGGCGGAGACGGTGCTGGACAGGCTCGTGCTTTTCCACGAGCCAGAGGCGGGGGCGCCGTTCATGCGCCTCGACGATTTCATGCTCAGTGGGGAGGCCGTCGATGAGCGAGTTCGCGCTCGGTAATGCCAGGATCGTACTCGGCGACGAGGTGATCGAGGGTTCGGTGCTGGTCCGCGACGGAGTGATCGCGGCGATCGAGCCGGGCCCGGCGCGGAACGCCGAGGACATTGGCGGCGACTATGTCATCCCCGGGCTGGTTGAGCTCCATACCGATCATTTCGAGAACCACTACCGGCCGCGGCCGGGGGTGACCTGGAACGCCATCGCGGCGCTGCAGAGCCATGATGCACAGGTGGCGGGCGCCGGCATCACCACGGTGTTCGACGCGGTGCGCATCGGCTCGGACCCCGAAGTTGGCGACATCACCGCGGACGTGCGCGCCATGGTCGAGGCGGTGGCCGAGGCCGATGCGAGCGATCGGCTCAGGGCAGACCATCACATTCACCTCCGCTGCGAGCTCGCAACGCCCGACGTGGCGCAGCACTTCGAGGACAATTGCAGCAACCCGATCGTCGGGCTGGCCTCGCTGATGGACCACACTCCGGGCGCTCGGCAGTACACGACGCTCGAGCACTACATCGCTTATTACCAGAAGAAGATGCGCTTCTCGGACGACGAGATGGCGCAGTACATCGCCGACCGGCAGGCCGAGCGCGACAAGTATGCCGACAAGAACCGCGCAGCGATCCTGAAGCGCGGTCGCGAGATCGGGCTGGCTTTCGCCAGCCATGACGATGCGACAGTCGAACACGTCGACGAGGCGGTGCGCGACGGGATGGCGATTGCCGAGTTTCCCACCACCATGGAGGCGGCGCGCGCCTGCCACGAGGCCGGCATGGCCGTGCTGATGGGTGCGCCCAACGTGGTGCGCGGCAAATCGCACAACGGCAATATCTCGGCGGCTGAACTGGCGCGGGCCGGCGTGCTCGACGTGCTGAGCTCGGACTACGTGCCGTTCTCGCTGATGTACGCGGCGTTCCTGCTGCCGGAAGTGGCCGACAATATCACCCTGCCGGAATCGGTGGGCATGGTGACGGCACGGCCCGCGGCGGCAGCGCATCTCAGCGACCGCGGCGAGATCGCCATCGGCAAGCGCGCCGACCTAGTGCGGGTGCGGCGGACCGATCCGGTGCCAGTGGTGCGCTCGGTGTGGCGCCAGGGCAAGCGGGTGAGCTGATGAGCCACGGCGCCCTCGTCCTTGTGGTCGGACCGTCGGGCGCGGGCAAGGACACGCTGATCGGCGCGGCCAAGTCCGCGCTGGCCGACGATGTCCGCTTCAGCTTTCCGCGCCGGGTGGTGACCCGGACAGCGATGGTGGAACTCGAGGATCACGACAGCATCGACGTCAACGAATTCGGCCGGCAGAAGCTGCGCGGCGCCTATGCGCTCGACTGGGAGGCGCACGGGCTTTGCTACGGGGTGCCGGCGGCGATCGACGCGTCGATGGTGGCGGGGCGGATCGTCGTGGTGAACACCTCGCGCAAGGTGATCGAGCGGGCGATCGAGAAGTACCCGGCCTGCCACGTGCTGCTGGTGACGGCGCGGCCCGAGGTGCGAGCAGCCCGGCTCGCCGGACGCGGGCGAGAGACTGCAGAGGAGGTGGCGGCACGGCTGCAGCGCGAGGGCGCACCGGTGCCCGAGGGCATCGTGCCGACGATCATTGACAATTCGGAGGGGTTGGACGAGGGGATCGCGGGGTTCGTCGCGGCGCTCAAATCCATCGCCGATTGAACCACAGCCGGGACTGGCGCGTTGCCCTTAGCAACAGCGTCACGGGGACCGGCATGACCAGAAGTTCGCTCTACACCGTTATCGCAGTGCTGGCGGCGATCGCCGTCGGCTTCGGCATCTACATCGCCTACCAGGAATCGCAGAAGCCGGCGCTCGAGATCCGCGTCGACGAAGGAGGGATCAAGATCGATGGCAACGGTGGTTGACGAGGCCCAGCGCACACAGCTGATCGAGGAAGCGCTGAAGCATGCGCTGGCGCGCCAGCCGGTGCAGACGGTGGCGGAACTCGACCTCACCAAGCTCGCTGTCGATATCGAGGCGGTGATCGGAGCCGGGGGGCCGCATCCGCTCGACCCGGAAGGTGACGGACTGACGACCGACGAACTCAATGCGGCGAACGATCTGTAAGCCGCAAAAGACAAGGGGCCGCCCGTCTCACCCGGGCGACCCCTGATTTTGTATCTAGCCGGCCCATCCGGACCGCACACTCGAAGCGGAGAAGTCTTCACCTTCTCCTGAGCGCGAATTGGCTAGAGCTTGGCGACGCACACCTTGCCGACACCGGCGTTCTTGGTGCCGAGCTGGGCGGCCGCGGCCTTGCTGAGGTCGATGATGCGGCCCTTTGCATAGGGACCGCGGTCGTTGATCGTGACCTTGATCGACTTGCCCGTGCGCTGGTTCGTGACCTTCACGACCGTGCCGAGGGGGAGAGTCTTGTGGGCCGCGGTCATGGCATTCTCGTTGAACCGCTCGCCCGAGGCCGTCTTCTTGCCGTGGAAACCTGGTCCATACCAGGACGCCCCACCGCACTGATCTGCCATGGCACCTGTGACTGAGGTCATGAGGCCCGTCACGAGGGCTGCTGCGGCGACCAGAACGATTTTCCTATTCAACCTTGGACTACTCACGCTTGTTTACGATGGTCGGACAAGGCTTTGCCGGTGTGGCGACAATATGAACCGAATCTGAACGGAGCGCTTCCAAGTGCAACCGTTGCTGAAATGCATCAGTAGCACTACCGCTGGCCGTTCTATTTTAGCGCGAGATTCCAGAAACTTGTCGGCTCGTCGCCAAGACTCCGGAAGGCATAGTGGGTGCGACGATTTTTCGACTCTGGGCACGTACATCAGGGACGGGAAGGGTTGGCGGAGCGGCAATTGTGGCGCGATCGGGTCCGGAATGGCCGGTTCAGGGGCTCCCCGCTGCGCTGGAATGATCCTGAAACGAGCCGAAAGCGCCGACCGCAGAGTCCCTCCCAGTGCATGCGATTTCTCAATTTTGACCAATTGATAAAATTTCGGAGCTGCGTTAGCGTCCTAGTCTGGAATGGCTCTAAAGGAGAGGGAGCTGCCGATGAGCGGGGGAATGCTCAAGCAAGGCATCGCACCGGGACGTCTTGAACCCGGCCAGTACACACGCAACTTTTCCGACCTGCATCCGGCGCTCGACCGGCACGAGGCTTTCGTCGAAGCCGACAGGTGCTACTTCTGTTTCGATGCGCCGTGCATGAACGCCTGCCCCACCGAGATCGATATCCCGATGTTCATCCGGGAGATCTCGACGGACAATCCGCTGGGCGCGGCCGAGACTATCTTCGAGCAGAACATCCTGGGCGGCATGTGCGCCCGGGTTTGCCCGACCGAGCAACTCTGCGAGGACGCCTGCGTCCGCATGGAGGCCGAGGGCAAGCCGGTGAAGATCGGCCAGCTGCAGCGTTACGCCACCGATATCGCGATGGCGGAGAACGCGCAGTTCTTCGAGCGCGCCGAGGCGACCGGCAAGAAGGTCGCCGTAGTTGGCGCTGGTCCGTCGGGTTTGGCGGCGGCACACCGGCTCGCGGTGCATGGGCACGACGTAACGGTCTACGACGCGCGCCCCAAGGCGGGCGGGCTCAATGAATACGGTATCGCTTCCTACAAGACGCCGGATGGGTTCGCGCAGGCGGAGGTGGAGTATGTCACCGCCATCGGGGGCATCGATATCGAACTAGGCCAGGCGCTGGGGCGCGAACTGTCGCTGGATGGGCTGCTGAAAACCCATGACGCGGTGTTCCTCGGCGTCGGCCTGGGCGGCGTCAACGCGCTGCGGGCCGAGGGCGAGACTGATGGACCCGATGGGCTGGCCGATGCGGTCGATTTCATCGCTGAGCTGCGCCAAAGCACTGACCTGTCGTCGCTCCCGGTGGGACGGCGCGTGGTGGTGATCGGCGGCGGCATGACGGCGATCGACGCCGCCGTGCAATCGAAGCTGCTGGGCGCCGAAGAGGTGACCATCTGCTACCGGCGCGGACAGGAACATATGAACGCTTCGAGCTTCGAGCAGGATCTCGCGGCCTCGAAGGGCGTCACTATCCGGCACTGGCTGCAGCCCAAGCGGGTGCTGAGCGAGAATGGCAAGGTGACCGGGATCGAGTTTGAGTACACCGAGTTGAAGGACGGCCGCCTCGTTGGCATGGGTCACACGCTGACCCTACCGGCCGACCAGGTGTTCAAGGCGATCGGCCAGACGCTCGAAGATGAAACAGCGGCAGGGCTGACGCTCAGTGCTGGGCGGATCGAGACCGACGCCGAAGGCCGCACGTCCCGGCCGGGCGTGTGGGCCGGCGGCGACTGCATCGCGGCCGGCGACGATCTGACCGTCACCGCAGTGGCGCAGGGGCGCGACGCGGCCGAGAGCATCAACCGCTATCTCGCTGGAAACTGAGGGAGTTAAGCCATGGCTGACATCCGCAACAATTTCGTCGGGATCAAATCGCCCAACCCGTTCTGGCTGGCTTCGGCGCCGCCGACCGACAAGGCGTACAATGTCGAGCGCGCGTTCAAAGCGGGCTGGGGCGGCGTGGTGTGGAAGACGCTGGGCGAGGAAGGCCCGCCGGTGGTCAACGTCAACGGACCGCGCTACGGCGCGATCTGGGGCGCCGACCGGCGACTGCTCGGCTTCAACAATATCGAGCTGATCACCGATCGCGACCTGCAGAAGAACCTGCAGGAGATCAAGCAGGTCAAGAAGAACTGGCCGGACCGGGCCGTTGTCGTCTCGCTGATGGTGCCGCTGGCCGAGGAAAGCTGGAAGTCCATCCTCGCCGTGGTCGAGGAGACCGAGGCCGACGGCGTCGAGCTTAATTTCGGCTGCCCGCACGGCATGAGCGAGCGCGGCATGGGTGCCGCGGTGGGCCAGGTGCCCGAGTACATCGAGATGATCGTGCGCTGGTGCAAGGCACACACTCGCATGCCTGTGATCACCAAGCTGACGCCGAACGTCACCGATGTGCGCCGTCCGGCGCGTGCAGCGAAGAGCGGCGGCACCGATGCGGTGTCGCTGATCAACACCATCAACTCGATCACCGGCGTCGATCTCGACAATTTCGCGCCGATGCCGACGATCGACGGCAAGGGCACGCATGGCGGCTATTGCGGCCCGGCGGCCAAGCCCATCGCGCTGCACATGGTGGCCGATATCGCCCGCGATCCCGAGACGTATGGGCTGCCGATCTCGGGCATTGGCGGAGTGACCACCTGGCGCGACGCAGCGGAGTTCATGGCGCTGGGTGCCGGCAACGTGCAGGTTTGTACGGCGGCGATGGTCTATGGCTTCAAGATCGTCGAGGAGATGATCTCGGGGCTATCGAACTGGATGGACGAGAAGGGCCACCGGACGCTCGAGGACTTCACCGGGCGCGCAACACGCAACGTCACCGACTGGCAGTACCTGAACCTCAACTACGTCACCAAGGCGCGGATCGACCAGGAGAAGTGCATCAGCTGCGGCCGCTGCCACATCGCCTGCGAAGACACCTCGCACCAGGCGATCACCAAGGAGAAGGACGGCAAGCGCCACTTCGAGGTGATGGACGACGAGTGCGTGGGCTGTAACCTGTGCGTCAATGTCTGCCCGGTGGAAGACTGCATCACCATGATCCAGCTCGAGCCGGGGATGCTCGACGCGCGGACCAAGAAGGTGGTGGAGCCGACCTACGCCAACTGGACGACCCACCCGAACAATCCCATGCGCAAGTCGGTGGAGCCGGCCGAGTAAAGCAGTTCCCGCGGACGTGCCGAAGCGCCCGACGGCCGTGGGCCCCGGGGGTTCCTGTCAGTCTTGCCGTTTCTTGCGAAGCGGCATGGGCGGGACTTCGTCCCTGTGCCGGTCGTCCGGCAAACTGTACAAGGGTTGGGACTCTCGCCCCGCCCATTGCGAACGGTCTTTTGGCCCGATGGTGCGCAAAGCGGACGCTTCCACCAAACCCTAGAAGCGGCGCCCCGCCCCTAGCCCGAACCCTCCCCGCGGCGCCGCGTAGCGCCTCGCATCGGAGAGGTGGGGGGAGGATAGGAGACGGGCGGAGTGCGGGGATAAGTTTTGCGGAATACCAACTGTCCGAGCAGCGGGTCCCGGCTTTCGCCGGGATGACGGCCGGTGGGTGTGGCATCCTCGTTGCTGAGGCTGCGAGGGGATTAACCGTTCGCTAACCATGCGCCGATGACCGCCTTCATCGCTAAGGATTGGTGAACGGGCAGCCCTCTAGCGTGCGCCAAACGTAGGAGAGGCGCATGGGGCAGAGGGTTCGAGACCTGGTTCGGCCGGTCCGGTCATCGGATGGCGGAGTGCCCCAGGCGGACCTGGCTTTGCCGAACCCGCGGCGGCTGCTGATCGTCGGCATTATTTCAACCGTGGTCCTCGCGCTGACTGTGATCGGCGCGGTGTGGTTCGCGGTGGCGTCGATCGATCAAGCCTCGGTATCCGCCGAAACCGAACGGGCGCAGGTGGCGCTGCGAGTGGTGCTGGCGGACGGGGCGCTGCCGGATGTGGCGACGGCCGAGCGGCTCGCCGAGGATTTCGGTCTCACCGGCGCGCATTTCGTCAGCGGTGGCGCTCGCCCGGGCGAGATCTCGACGACGGTTCCGGGCTCCGATGCCCGGCTTTCGTGGCAGCCGCGACGGTTCGGGACAGAGATGTTCTACAAGCTGGCGCCGATCCGGCTGTTTGCCTGCGGACTGTTCCTGGCGGGCGTGGTGTTTGTGCTGAACCGGCTTTACCGGATCTCGCGAGACCTGGAGAAACGCCGGCAGGCTGCCCAGGAGCTGGCGTCGCGCGACGCGCTGACCGGGCTCTACAACCGACTCGGGTTCGACCAGCAGCTGGCGCGCTCGGCGAGCAACCCGGCCCTGCTCTATCTCGACCTCGATGGCTTCAAGCAGGTCAATGACAGCTTTGGCCACAATGCCGGCGACGACCTGCTGCGCATCGTGGCGCAGCGGCTGACAGGCATCGCGCGCGACGGCGATATGGTGGCGCGCATTGGTGGCGACGAGTTTGCCATCCTGCGCGGGCCGCCGACATCACGCGCGGAACTCGCGGAACTTGCCTCCGATATCGGCCTCGCCCTGAGCGAGCCGGTGAAGCTCGGGCTGTCGCAGATCCAGGTCGGTGCAAGCATCGGCATCGCCATGGGCAGCGCCTATGGCAATGACAACGGCCGGCTGGTCGGCGCGGCCGATGCGGCGCTCTATCGCGCCAAGGCCTTGCCCGGCCACGCTTTCGTCTTCGCAGACACCCCCATGGCCGACGCCGCCTGACTGTCCGGACTCGTGCCGGAACAGCGGACTCGACACCGACACTGATCGTGGATATGTCTTATCCACGATTGGAGTCTGACGATGAAGCTTGGCGATGGTGTGGAACAGGCGATCCACTGCATGCTGATGCTGGCGGGGTTGCAGCCTGACGGCGCACTGCCGGCCGCGGCGCTGGCCGAGTACCACGGCGTGTCGACCAGCTATTTGCTGAAGCACCTGCAGGCGCTGGCGGGCGCCGGCCTGCTTACGTCCGTGCCCGGGCCGCGTGGCGGCTACCGGCTGGGGCGACCGGCCGACAAGATCAACCTGCTCGATGTGGTGCTCGCCGTTGAAGGTGCGGGGCCGGCGTTCCGTTGTGCCGAAATCCGGCAGCGCGGGCCGGATCCCCTGCCCTCAAAATTCTACGCCAAGCCGTGCGCGGTCAGCGCCGCGATGCTGAAGGCGGAGCGCGCCTATCGCGACGAGTTACGCAAGGTCAGCATCGCCGAACTGAACAGCAACCCCGGCACCCCGCTCGGCGACGCCATCGACAAGCGCAGTTGCGCCTTTCTCGAACTGCATGAGCGGCGCCCAGCCGCCGGCTGACCATTTCCCACCAAGCAAAGGACTGATCCCATGCGAGCTCGACTCGACATCTCCAAGGCTGCGCCGGACGCCTACCGCGCAGTGGCAGCACTCGATCGCTTCGTGGTCCGCGAAAGCGGGCTCGAGGCCCGCTACATCCACCTGATCAAGCTGCTGGCCTCGCACATCAATGGCTGCGCCTATTGCGTCGACATGCACACCAGGGAGGCCCGGCACGATGGCCTATCCGAACAGTGGATCGCGCTAGTGAACGTGTGGCGCGAGTCGCCGGTCTACAGCGATGCCGAACGGGCGGTGCTGGGCTGGACCGATGCGCTGACCCGGCTTGCCGAAACGCGTGCACCGGACGAAGCGTTCGAACCGCTGCGCCTCCACTTCACTGACGAGCAGATCGGCAATATCACCATCGCCATCGGCACGATCAACGTCTGGAACCGGGTAGCGGTCGGATCTCGGATGGTGCACGCCATCGCGCCGGTGAGCCAGGCGGCCTGACGGCACAATTATTCGGTGGGCCGGTGTCGATTCCGGCCTGCCCCGCGCGTCGTTGTCCTGTAACTGGAGCATTCACCGTTTCGGTGAAGCGAGGAAGTGCACCAGGTTCTTGATTGGTCGCGCTTTCGAGGCGGAAAAGCCTGCACCTTTTCCTGAAAGCGCTCTAGCGGCGCATCCGAGGGAGTTTTTTTGCATGTTCTCGACGTTACTCATTCTCGCCCATCTCTTGCTGGGCGGCGCCTTCATCGTCTTCGGCGTCCGCAACATCCAGGCCATTCCGGGCCTTGCGACGTTCCTCGCCGGACGCAAGATCACGCAGCCGGACACGGCCGCGAAGTTCGGTGTCGCCTTGCAGATCGTAGGTGGAGCGCTGACGGTGCTGTCGCCGTTCGTGCCGTTTGCCGGTGTGCTCGGCGGGCTGGCACTGATCGTATTCCTGGTCCTCGCCACGGTGCTGTTCCATCCGTTCTGGGAATTCACGGGCGAGGAGCAGAAGCCGCATGTCCAGTCGTTCATCATGAACACCGGCCTGACCGGGGCCTTCCTGCTCGTCGTCGCCTATTCGCTCTAGCCGTCCGTGAGCGTTGCCGGCACGACCATCGACGCCAGCAGCGAGAAGCGCCAGCGCCTGCTGTCGCATCTCGCCATGCTGCTATTTGCGGGGCTGATCGCCGGCTCGTTCACGTTCGGCGCGCTGACCGTGCCCTACATCCACGCAGTGCCGCTGAACGCGCTGCGGTTCGTATTGGCTGCAGCGCTTATGGGGGCGTTTGCGTTTGGGGTGGCGCGACAGAAGTTCGCGTTCCCGGCGGCGCCCTGGCGCTTCGGGATCAACGGCTTCCTGACTGCCGTCTACTTCGTCACCATGTTCATCGCGCTGACGATGACCAAGCCGGTGGCGACAAGCGCGGTCTATACGCTGGTGCCGCTGATGACCGCGGTGACGGCGTATTTCATCGTCGGGCAGCGGTCGGGCTTCGCGGTGCTGATCAGCCTGGTGCTCGCCGGGCTGGGCGCCATCTGGGTGATCTTTCGCGGCGACATCGACGCGTTGCTGCGCTTCGATGTCGGCCAGGGTGAGCTGATCTACTTCGTCGGCTGCGTCGCCTACGCGATCTACACACCGCTGCTGCGCCGCTTCAACCGAGGCGAGTCCGCGCTAGTGCTAAGCTTCTGGACCATGGTGGCGACGGCGGTGTGGATCACCGGCTACGGGCTGCCTGAGATCCTCGCGACCGACTGGGTCCACCTGCCGCCACTGGTGTGGTGGGCGGTGCTCTATCTCGCCATCGGCCCGACGGCAGTGTGCTTTTTCCTGATCCAGTACGCCTCGGCGCGCCTGCCGGCCGCCAAGGTGATTGCCTATGGCTACCTGGTGCCGGCCTTCGTCATCGTGTTCGAGGGACTGGCCGGACATGGCTGGGCGAGCCTCAGCGTCGCTGCCGGGGCGATGGTCACGGTACTGGGGCTGGTGGCGCTGGCGCTGCTGCGGGAGCGCTGAGCGGCTACTTCGGCAAGAGGCCGTGCAGGAAGAGGTTTTCGAGGAAGCGCGCGGCGTCTTCGAAGCGGCCTTCGCCGCCGCGGTCCTTGCCGAGGACGGCACGGACCTGCACGTCAAAATCGGCGTAATGCTGGGTGGTGGCCCAGATCGAGAAGATCAGGTGGTAGGCATCGGTGCGGACGATCTTGCCCGCGGCCATCCACCCTTCCATGACCTTGGCCTTCTCGTCGACCAGCGCCTTGAGGTCGGTCTCCAGCATTTCGAGCACGCGGGGGGCGCCCTGCAGCATCTCGTTGGCGAAGAGCCGGCTTTGGCGCGGGTAGTCGCGGCTCATCTCGAGCTTGCGGCGGAGGTAGGAGCGGAGCTCGGGGACCGGGTCGCCGACCGAATCGATCTCGCGCAAGGGGGCCAGCCAGACGTCCAGCATCTCGGCGAGCAGGCGCTGGTAGATCTCTTCCTTGCGAGGGAAATAGTAGAGCAGGTTGGGCTTACTCATCCCCGCCGCCTCGGCGATCTGGTCGATGGTGGCGCCGCGGAAACCCTCGCGGCTGAACACGTCGAGCGCCGCTTCGAGGATGACTTCCTGCTTCTCGCGCTGGATGCGCGTCTGCGCCCTGGGACGCTTCGACGAGGGTGCCTTTGCGCCCCCTTTGCCGCCTTCCGTCTCCAGCATTTTCACCTTGATCGGCGGCATGGGAGTGATAACGTTTTTTCCAACTGGTCAAATTTCTGGATAACACATCCAAAGGTCAAGCTCCAAATATACTTGACCCACAAACTCAACAAATAGCCTCCGGGGGAGTCCAAGGTGTCCGACCGTCGCAATGTCACGCCAAACGATCTGAGCGCGTTCTGGATGCCGTTCACGGCCAACCGGCAGTTCAAGAAGGCGCCCCGCATGTTCGTCGGCGCCAAGGACATGCACTATACGACTTCCGACGGACGCCAGGTGCTCGACGGCACGGCAGGCCTGTGGTGCGTGAACGCCGGCCATTGCCGCCGCAAGATCGTCGAGGCGATCCAGGAGCAGGCGGCCGAACTCGACTATGCGCCGGCCTTCCAGATGGGGCATCCCAAGGCGTTCGAGCTGGCCAACGCACTGGTGTCGATCGCGCCGGAGGGGCTCAACCATGTGCTCTATACCAACTCGGGTTCGGAATCGGTCGAGACGGCGCTGAAGGTGGCGCTGGCCTATCACCGGACCAAGGGTGACGGTTCGCGGTTCCGGCTGATCGGGCGCGAGCGCGGCTATCACGGCGTCAATTTCGGCGGCATTTCGGTGGGCGGCATCGTCACCAATAGGAAGATGTTCGGCACGCTTCTCACCGGCGTCGACCATATGCCGCACACCCATACGCCGGGGAAGAACCAGTTCACCCGCGGCGAGCGCGAAGGCGGCGGCGAGGACTTAGCGTCGGAACTCGAGCGTATCGTGACGCTGCATGATGCTTCGACCATCGCGGCTGTCATCGTCGAGCCGGTGGCCGGGTCGACCGGCGTGCTGATCCCGCCCAAGGGCTATCTGCAGAAGCTGCGCGAGATCACCAAGAAGCACGGCATCCTGTTGATCTTCGATGAAGTGATCACCGGTTTCGGTCGCCTCGGCACGCCGTTCGCGGCGGACTATTTCGGCGTGACGCCGGATATTCTGGTTACGGCGAAGGGCCTGACCAACGGGGTGATCCCGATGGGCGCGGTGCTGGTCAGCTCGGAAATCCACGACGCGTTCATGCAGGGGCCCGAGCACGTCATCGAGTTCATGCACGGCTACACCTATTCGGGGAACCCGATTGCCTCGGCGGCGGGTCTTGCGACGCTCGAGACCTACAAGGACGAGGGGCTGCTGACCCGTGGGGCGGAAATCGCGCCGTACTGGGAAGATGCGCTGCACTCGCTGAAGGGGCTGCCGCATGTCATCGACATCCGCAACCTGGGGCTGATCGGCGCGATCGAACTCGAGCCGATCGCCGGTTCGCCGACCAAGCGCGCCTTCTCGGCTTTCGTCAAAGCGTTCGAGACGGGCATCCTGATCCGCACCACCGGCGACATCATCGCCCTGTCGCCGCCACTGATCATCTCGAAGGCGCAGATCGACGAGCTGATCGGAACGCTCGCCGGTATCCTCAAGACGCTTGAGTAGAATGGAACGAATGTTCTATATCGGCACCGATAGAACGAACGTTCTACACTCAACGAGCGGAGGTCTGTGATGCAGACGATACAGAATGCCATTGGCGGGAAGCTGGTCACCAGCACCAGCACGCGCACCCAGCCGGTGTTCAACCCGGCCACCGGCGAGGCGATCGCCACGCTGCCGTTGTCGACGCTCGACGAGATCAACGCCGCCGTTGCAGCGGCCAAGAAGGCCCTGCCCGCCTGGGCCAACACCACGCCGATGAAGCGGGCGCGGGTGATGTTCAAGTTCAAGGAGCTGCTCGAAAAGCACGCCGACGAGCTGGCCGAGCACATCTCTCGCGAGCACGGTAAGGTGCATGACGACGCTCTGGGTGAACTGGCCCGCGGCATCGACTGCGTTGACTTCGCCTGCGGTATCCCGCAGCTGCTGAAGGGCGAGTTCAGCCGCAATGTCGGGCCGAACATCGACACCTATTCGGACAGGCAGCCGCTGGGCGTGGTCGCCGGCATCACGCCGTTCAACTTCCCGGCCATGGTGCCGATGTGGATGTATCCGCTGGCGATTGCCTGCGGCAATACCTTCATCCTTAAGCCGTCGGAGCGCGACCCGTCGGCGCCGATGTTCGCCTGGCAGCTGCTGATGGATGCCGGGCTGCCGGAGGGCGTGATGAACGTCATCCATGGCGACAAGGAAGCGGTCGACGCCATTCTCGACCATCCCGACATCAAGGCGGTGAGCTTCGTCGGCTCGACCCCGATTGCCGAGTACGTCTACCGACGCGGCACGCAGGCGGGCAAGCGCATCCAGGCGCTGGGCGGCGCCAAGAACCACATGATCATCCTGCCCGACGCCGACATGGACCAGGCCGCCGACGCGCTGATGGGCGCCGGCTACGGTTCGGCTGGCGAGCGCTGCATGGCGATCTCGGTGGCGGTGCCGGTGGGCGACAAGACCGCTGACGCACTGGTGGCAAAGCTGAAGCCGCGCGTCGAGGCGCTGAAGATCGGCCCGGCGACGGACCGCGACTCGCAGATGGGCCCGATCGTCTCGAAGGTGCAGCGCGATAAGATCGTCGGCTATATCGACGCGGGCGTCGAAGCCGGCGCCGAGCTGGTGGTGGATGGCCGCGGCTTCAAGCTGCAGGGCTACGAGGACGGCTTCTTCGTCGGCGGCACGCTGTTCGACCATGTAAAGCCGGACATGAAGATCTACCGCGAGGAGATCTTCGGGCCGGTGCTCTCGGTGGTTCGTGCCGGGACTTACCAGGATGCGGTCGACCTGATCCACGGGCACGAATATGCCAACGGTACGGCGATCTTCACCCGCGACGGCGACGCCGCACGCGATTTCGCCGACAAGATCGAAGTGGGCATGGTGGGCATCAACGTGCCGATCCCGGTGCCGGTGGCCTACCACTCGTTCGGCGGCTGGAAGCGGAGCATTTTCGGCGACCACTCGATCTACGGGCCCGAAGGCGTGCACTTCTACACGCGGCTCAAAACCGTCACGACACGCTGGCCGGCCGGCATCAAATCCGGCGCGGAATTCAGCTTCCCCAGCCAGAAATAGGACCACCAATGGCAGCTCCCGGCGAAAACCTTCGTATCGACCCCGAGCGCCTTTGGAGCTCCATTCACGAGCTGGCCGAGATCGGGCCGGGGGTTGCCGGGGGCAACAACCGGCAGACCGTCACCGACGACGACGCCAAGGGCCGCGCGCTGTTCAAGCGATGGTGCGAGGCCGCCGGGATGGAGATGGGGCTCGACCAGATGGGCACCATGTTCGCGCGGCGCGAGGGCGCGGAGCCGGGGCTCGACCCGGTGTATGTAGGCAGCCATCTCGACACGCAGCCGACCGGAGGGCGCTATGACGGGGTGCTCGGGGTGCTGGGTGGGCTCGAGGTGATCCGGACGCTCAACGATCTCGACATCCGCACCAAGCGCCCGATCGTGGTGGTCAACTGGACCAACGAGGAAGGGGCGCGGTTTGCGCCGGCGATGATGGCCTCGGGCGTGTTCGCCGGGGTGCTCGAGCAGGCGGACGTCTACACACACAAGGACAAGGACGGGAAGACGTTCGGCGAGGAGCTGGAGCGGATCGGCTGGAAGGGCGACGAAGTGGTCGGGGCGCGGAAGATCCACGCCTACTACGAGTTGCACATCGAGCAGGGCCCGATCCTCGAGGACGAGAACATCGATATCGGCGTCGTGACGCACGGCCAGGGGCTGAAGTGGCTGCAGGTGACGCTCACCGGCAAGGAGGCCCATACCGGCTCCACGCCGATGCCGAAGCGGCGCAACGCCAGCCTCGGCATGGCTCGGGTGATAGAGCTCGTCCACGAGGTGGCGATGGACTACCAGCCGAGCGCCGTGGGCGCAGTGGGGCACATCCAGGTCTATCCCAATTCGCGCAACATCATCGCCGGCAAGGCGGTGTTCACCATCGACATTCGCTCGCCGGACAAGGCGGTGCTCGACGAGATGGACGAGCGCATCCGTGGTGGCATCGAGAACATCGCCGAGGGGCTCGATATCGGCTTCGAGGTCGAGCAGGTCGGGCACTTTGATCCGGTGACGTTCGACAAGACGCTGGTGGGGAATGTTCGGGCGGCGGCCAAGGAGCTTGGCTATTCGCACCGCGATATCGTCTCGGGGGCGGGGCATGATGCGTGCTGGATCAACCGCGTGGCGCCATCGGCGATGATCATGTGCCCGTGCGTGGATGGGCTTTCGCACAATGAGGCCGAGAACATCAGCAAGGAGTGGGCGGCGGCGGGCACCGACGTGCTGCTGCGGGCGGTGTTGGAGACGGCGGAGATTGTGGGGTGAGCGCGCTGGGGGAGCTTCGGGCACGGATTACCTCTCCCTCGGGGGAGAGGTCGGCGCGCAGCGCCGGGTGAGGGGGCCTTATGGGGACGCTCAAGAGCAAGTTCGTCGCACGTGCCCGCTCCCTCAGGGAGAATTCAACCGACGCGGAACGCAGGCTCTGGTCGCGGTTGAGGGACCGCCAACTTCATGGTCACAAGTTCGTCCGTCAGTTGCCCATCGGCTCGTTCATCGCAGACTTTGCTTGTAGAGAGCGCGACCTGATTGTTGAACTCGACGGTGGCCAGCACGCTGCTGCTCAGCTTGATGATATCCGGCGTACCGCGGTGCTTGCCGAGCACGGCTACCGCGTGATCCGCTTCTGGAACAACGACGTACTGACCAATCTAGATGGCGTGCTGCAGATTATCGCCGACAGGCTGGAGAAGGCCCCCTCACCCGGACTTCGCTTCACGAAGTCCGACCTCTCCCCCCAGGGAGAGGTGACCGAGGCCCCACGCGAATGACAGGGAAACTCGAATGACCAGCAAAATCATCAAGAACGGCACTGTCGTTACCGCCGATCTCACCTATGCCGCCGACGTCCGCGTCGAGGGCGGCAAGATCACCGAGATCGGCCAGAACCTCACGGGCGGCGAGATCCTCGATGCCTCGGGCTGCTATGTGATGCCGGGCGGGATCGATCCGCATACGCATCTCGAGATGCCGTTCATGGGGACGTACTCGTCCGATGACTTCGAGTCCGGCACACGCGCGGCGCTCAGCGGCGGCACGACGATGGTGGTAGATTTCTGCCTGCCTTCGCCCAACCAGTCGCTGCTCGAGGCGCTGCAGATGTGGGACAACAAAACCTCCAAGGCCAGCTGCGACTACTCGTTCCATATGGCGATCACCTGGTGGGGCGAGCAGGTGTTCAACGAGATGGCCGATGTGGTCGATCGCGGCATCACCTCGTTCAAGCATTTCATGGCCTATAAGGGCGCGCTGATGGTGGACGATGACGAGATGTTTTCGTCGTTCCAGCGTTGCGCGGATTTGGGCGCGCTGCCCCTCGTTCATGCCGAGAATGGCGACGTGGTGGCGCAGATGACGGCGAAGCTCCTCGCCGCGGGCAACAACGGGCCGGAGGCGCATGCCTATTCGCGCCCGCCGGAGGTGGAAGGCGAGGCGACCAACCGGGCGATCATGATCGCCGACATGGCGGGGGTGCCTGTCTACATCGTCCATACGTCCTGCGAGCAGGCGCATGAGGCGATCCGCCGGGCGCGGCAGGCGGGCAAGCGCGTCTATGGCGAGCCGCTGATCCAGCACCTGGTGCTCGACGAGACCGAGTACTTCAACCGCGACTGGGACTATGCGGCGCGCCGGGTGATGAGTCCGCCGTTCCGCAACAAGCAGCACCAGGATTCGCTGTGGGCCGGGCTGCAGTCGGGTTCGCTGCAGGTGGTGGCGACCGACCACTGCGCCTTCACCACGGCGCAGAAGCGCAACGGGATCGGCAACTTCGCCAAGATCCCGAACGGCACGGGCGGGCTCGAGGACCGGATGCCGGTACTGTGGACCAAGGGCGTCAAGACCGGGCGGCTGACGATGAACGAGTTCGTCGCGGTGACCTCGACCAACATCGCCAAGATCCTCAACATGTACCCCAAAAAGGGCGCCATCCTGGTCGGGGCGGATGCCGACCTCGTGGTGTGGGACCCCAAGCGCAAGAAGACGATCACGGCGGCCAAGCAGCAGTCGGCGATCGACTACAACGTGTTCGAGGGCATCGAGGTCGAGGGGCTGCCGCGCTTCACGCTGACGCGTGGGCAGGTGGCGGTGACCGAAGACACGATCAGCACCGAGCAGGGACACGGCCAGTTCGTGGCGCGCGAGGCGAAGAACCCGGTGAACCGGGCTCTTTCGACGTGGAAGGACATCACGGCGCCGCGCAAGGTAGAGCGCACCGGCATTCCGGCGACGGGGGTTTGAGGGTTTGACGACGGACGGGGGCAAATCGCAGAGCGTGGTCGAGGCCAAGGGTCTCGGCCTGACTTTCAAGACAGCGGACGGCGACGTGGTGGCGCTGTCGGACGTCAATCTCGACATCAAGCGGGGCGAGTTCGTCTCGTTTATCGGCCCATCGGGCTGCGGCAAGACGACGTTCCTGCGCGTCATCGCCGATCTGGAGCAGCCGACGTCGGGGACGATCACGGTAAATGGTACTTCGCCCGCCGATGCGCGGGTCAACCGCTCGTATGGCTATGTGTTCCAGGCGCCGGCACTGTTTCCGTGGCGGACCATCGAGAAGAACGTGGCGCTCCCGCTCGAAATCATGGGCTATGGCGAGGCCGACCGAAAGGCGCGCATCAGCAAGACCATGGAACTGGTGAACCTCGAGGGTTTCGAGAAGAAGTTTCCGTGGCAGCTCTCCGGCGGCATGCAGCAGCGCGCCTCGATCGCGCGGGCGCTGGCGTTCGATGCCGACCTACTGCTGATGGACGAGCCGTTCGGGGCGCTGGACGAGATCGTCCGCGACCACCTCAACTCGGAGCTCTTGAAACTCTGGGCGGCGACGCAGAAGACTATCGCGTTCGTCACTCACTCGATCCCCGAGGCGGTGTATCTCTCGACCAAGATCGTGGTGATGAGCCCGCGGCCGGGCCGGGTCACCGACATCATCGAGTCGACGCTCCCTGCCGAGCGGCCGCTGGAAATCCGCGAAACGCCGGAGTTCCTCGCCATCGCCCACCGCGTCCGTGACGGCCTGAGGGCCGGCCACTCGTACGAGGTCTAGGCGATGAAGACCTCGTGGCGCGACGGCAGCCTGTTCCCGATCCTGATTGTCGTCGCCGCGCTGATCGTCGTCTGGTACGTCGCCGCGGTGCTGATGAACTGGCAGGGGATGTCGGACTTCTACCAGCGCACCGACGTGACCAATGTCAGCTTCAGCCAGCAGCTCAATGACGTGCTGAACGCCGAGAAGCCACTGCTGCCGGCGCCGCATCAGATCGTTGGGGAGTTCTGGAAGACCACGGTCGAGCAGGCCATCACGTCGAAGCGCAGCCTCGTCTACCATGGCTGGATCACGCTCTCGGCGACGCTCCTGGGCTTTGCCATGGGGACGGTGTTCGGCATCGGGCTTGCGGCGTTCATCGTCCACAACCAGGCGATGGACCGCTCGCTGATGCCGTGGATCATCGCCAGCCAGACCATCCCCATCCTCGCGATCGCGCCGATGGTGATCGTCGTGCTGAATGCGGTCGGCATTTCCGGGCTGATCCCCAAGGCGCTGATCTCGACCTATCTCAGTTTCTTCCCGGTGGTGGTGGGGATGGTGAAGGGCTTCCGCAGCCCCGAGCAGATCCAGCTCGACCTGATGCGCACCTACAATGCGTCGCGCTTCCATGTGTTCACCAAGCTGCGCTGGCCGATTGCCCTGCCCTATCTGTTTACCTCGATGAAGGTGGGGGTGGCGGCGAGCCTCGTCGGCGCCATCGTCGGCGAGTTGCCGGCCGGCACCAGCAACGGGATTGGTGCGCGGCTGCTGGCGGGCTCGTACTACGGGCAGACGATCCAGATCTGGTCGGCGCTGCTAGCTGCGGCGTTGCTGGCCGGGGCGCTGATTGCGCTGGTGGGGCTGGCCGAGCGGGTCACCAACAAGCAACTCGGAGCGCGGGCATGACGGCGCTGCAACGGGTTCTAGCTGCCTTCGCGTCTGGTTTCGCGCTGCTGGCGCTGATCTTCGATTTCGCGTCGACTGAAGGGGCGCCGCTGCCGGTGTGGGAGTTTCCCGCGGTCGGGGTGTTCCTGGTGCTCGGCATCTTCAGCCTCATCCGTTTCCGTATTTCGTTGAGCTACTGGGTCGACGGCGTCCTCGCGGCGCTCGGCGCGGTGGGGCTGATGCTGGCGCTCGAAACGCTGCAGCAGGCCGAGCCGGGCTACTGGTTCGCGCTGGTTGCTGCCTGGCTATTTGCCTGGCTGTTTGCGGAGCGATTGTCGCGGGCCATCGTGCGGGGCGAGGCGGCCGAACTGGTTGGGGTGTTGATCCCGGCGATCTTCGGTGTGGCGATCCTCGTCGCGTGGGAAGCAATCACCCGGGGCGGCAATGTGCCCAAGGTGCTGCTGCCGTCGCCATCGGGGATCTGGGAGACGCTGATTGGCAATATCCCGAGGATCGCGGCGGATTTCCAGCAGACCTTCCTCAAGGCGGTGCTAGCCGGCTACGTCCTCGGGTGCGGCGCAGGGTTCCTCGTTGCCATCGCGGTCGACCGCTCGCCGTTCCTGAAGCGCGGGTTATTGCCGCTGGGCAATTTCATCTCGGCGTTGCCGCTGATCGGCATCGCGCCGATCATGGTGATGTGGTTCGGCTTCGACTGGCCGAGCAAGGCTGCCGTCGTCGTCATCATGACGTTCTTCCCGATGCTGGTGAACACCGTGGCCGGGCTGAACGCGGCGGGGCACATGGAGCGCGACCTGATGCGCACCTATGCCTCGGGTTACTGGTCGACGCTGTTCAAGCTCAGGCTGCCGGCAGCGGCGCCGTTCATTTTCAACGCATTGAAGATCAACTCGACTCTGGCGCTGATCGGCGCAATCGTGGCTGAATTCTTCGGAACACCCATCGTTGGCATGGGCTTTCGCATCTCGTCGGAGATCGGCAAGCTCAATGTCGAGATGGTCTGGGCAGAGATCGCCGTGGCGGCGCTAGCGGGCTCTGTTTTCTACTGGCTGGTGGCGCTCATCGAGAGGACAGTCACCTTCTGGCATCCGTCCGTCCGCGGTGGTCGGGCGTAATCAGGGGAAAAGGGAAACGTCAAAAATGAAAAAGCTTCTCGTTGGTCTGGTAGCGGGCGCGCTGGCGCTCGGTGCTACCGCGAGCTGGGCGGCCGATCCGGTCACCTTGCAGCTCAAGTGGGTTACGCAGGCGCAGTTCGCAGGCTATTTCGTCGCCAAGGACAAGGGCTTCTACACTGACGAAGGCATCGACATCACGATCAAGCCGGGCGGGCCGGATATCGCCCCCGAGCAGGTGATCGCCGGTGGCGGCGCCGACGTCATCGTCGACTGGATGGGCGGTGCGCTGGCGGCTCGCGAGCAGGGCGTCGGCCTCGTCAACATCGCGCAGCCGTTCAAGAAATCCGGCTTGCTGATGATCTGCCCGAAGGATGGCCCGGTGCAGACCGAAGCCGACTTCAAGGGTCACACGCTTGGCGTCTGGTTCTTCGGCAACGAGTATCCGTTCTATGCCTGGATGAACAAGCTGGGCATCCCGACCGAAGGCGGCGCCGATGGGGTGAACGTGCTGAAGCAGTCGTTCGACGTGCAGCCGTTGGTGCAGAAGCAGGCCGACTGCATCTCGGTGATGACCTACAACGAACTGGGCCAGGCGATCGACGCCGGCTTCACCAAGGATAAGCTGGTGATCTTCAACTACACCGACCTCGGCAATGACCTGCTCGAGGACGGCCTGTATGCGATGGAAGACAAGCTCGCCGACCCGGCTTTCGCCGACAAGATGGTCCGCTTCGTCCGCGCTTCGCAGAAGGGCTGGGAGTATGCGATCGCCAACCCTGATGAAGCCGCGCAGATCGTGCTCGACAACGACGAGTCCGGTGCCCAGATCCTCGACCATCAGAAGTACATGATGGGCGAAGTGGCCAAGCTCGTCGACGCCAAGGACTTCAAGCTCGACGCGGCCGCCTATGACCGCACCGAGAAAGCCCTGCTCGACCAGAAGATCATCAAGAACAAGCCGTCGGGCGCCTTCACCACGGCGATCACCGACAAGCTCTGAAACTTGGGGTTTCAGGAGTGAACGAGGCGGGGAGCGATCCCCGCCTTTTTTGTTTGAGCTTCACATCGGCGCCATTCCCGCGCAGGCGGGAACCTAGTGGATGCTGCAACACCCGTGGAGGTTGAGAGATCGCGCCGGGCCCCGCCTTCGCGGGGATGACGTTGGTGGGGAGGAGAGTGGCTCCGATGAGAAAGCTGCTCTCCCGGACTCCTCAGCTGCCGACCACGCCTCCGTCGTCCTTGGTGATCACTACCAGCGAGGGACGAGGGCCCTGGCCAGCAATGAAGTCGGGCCAGTTGGTGCCGGCGTCGGCGATGGAGGTGGAGTCCTCGCCGTCTTCGAGGCGGAGTTCGCCGGGGTGCTGGATGGAGAGGAACATAGTCTTGCCGTCGGGGGTGAAGGCGGGCGAGCAGACTTCGGAGCCGACGGGGGGCGAGTAGAACAATTTCGGCAGTGCCTTGCCCGGGCCCTCGGTGTCGGCGACATAGAGCGCATCGTTGAAGCCGGCATCGGGCGGGCCGTCGGTGGTGACCCAGAGGCGGCCGGCGGGATCGACCGAGAGGTTGTCCGGATCGGTGAACCAGCCGTTGTCCGAGGTCTCGGGGTGGCAGAGGGCGTGCGAGGCCGGATCCTTGGGGTCGCCGCAGAGGATGAAGGCATCCCAGGTGTAATCGGTCGCGGCGTGGTCGGGGGCATCGGGAACGCCTGGCGGGGTGAGCTCGAGGATGTGGCCGTCCGGGTTCGGGGCGCGGGTGTTGGCGACGTTGACCTGTTCGCCCTCGTCTCCTTCGCCGGCCGGCAGGCGATCCTCGTTCTCGGTCATGGCGATGTAAACGCGGCCGGTCTTCGGATGCGGCACGAAGCCTTCGGGCGCGTCCATCGGGGTGGCGCCGAGCAGGTCGGCGGCCATGCGGGTGCGCAGCACCACGTCAGACTGGGTGTGGAAACCGTTCTCGGGGGTGAGCGGCCCCTGCCCCTGTACCAACGGCAGCCAGGTCATCTTGCCATCGGCATCGAAGCGGGCGGTGTAGAGCGTGCCCTCGTCGAGCAGGTCCTTGTTGGCGGCCCGGTCGGTGGGGTTCCAGGGCTTGGAGGTGACGAACTTGTAGAGGTATTCGAAGTCGTCATCGTCGCCCATGTAGAGGACGACGCGACCATCCGGGGCCAAGGCGACCTGGGCGCCTTCGTGGGTGAAGCGGCCGAGGGCGGTGCGCTTAACCGGCTTGGCCGCGGGATCGAACGGGTCGATCTCGACCACCCAGTCGAACTTCAGCCACTCGTTCGGCTCGTTCTCGAACTTCAGGCGGGCGTCGACACGGCTCAGGGCGTAGCCGTCATTCTCATCCTCGTCCCAGCCCTGGCGCTCGACCAGTTCCTGGTCGGGGAGCGTGGTGTAGTCGCCGGCGAAGACGTCCATGCCGCCTTCCTCGCCCGAGAGCATCGTGCCCCACGGGGTGATGCCGCCCGAGCAGTTGGAGATGGAGCCGAAGACGATGGTGCCGGTGGGGTCGATCGAGGTCTTCAGCCTGTCGTCGCCGGCGGCGGGGCCGGAGAGGCGCATCTCGGTGCCCATGTGGACGCGGCGATTGTACTGGCCGTCAGTGACCACCTGCCACTCATTGCCAGTCTTCTTGATCTCGACCACGGAGATGCCGGTGGAGCCAGCGACGGCGCGGATCTGGTCGTCGGTCAGCTTTTCCTTGTAGTCCTCATCGGTCGTGCCGGGGAACATCAGGTAAGGCGCGGCGTACTCGTGGTTGACGACGAGCAGGCCGTGATCGTTCGACTGGCTGCCCTGCGGCAGCGGCAGGAAGGCGGTGAAATCGTTGTTGTAGCCGAACTGCCTTTCGGCGGCGGCGCCATCGAGCGTCGCGAGATCGAACTCGGGGCTGTCAGCGAACAGCTTGTCGCCCCAGCGCAGCAGGACTTGGCGCGAGTAGCCCTCCGGCCAGTGGTCGTTCTTGTCGGTGACGCGGGTCAGTTCGGGGAAGGTGAGGCTGGAGACGGAGTTGGCCTGGGCGAAGGCGGCGCCGACGCCGAAGCTGGCGCCGGATGCGGCCACGGCGGTGCCGGCGAGCAGGCCCTTCAGCACAGAGCGGCGCGAATAACCTTCGGCCATCAGGTCGGAATATTTGGTGGTGAATGACTGGCGGCGCGTCGGGCGCGCGCGCGTCTTCAAACGATCGGTCATTGCGACGCTCCTGAAAGTATTCAGGATGGGTGCACCCGGCAAAAGACGCTGCTGTGACGAAGCGATGACGCTGGAATGACTAGCCGGCGGCCTTCTGCGCCAGGGGCGCTTCGGGCATCGCGTCGGAGGTGCCGAGGACCAGCCGCCGCACCGCCTCGCGCGTCATCGGGTGCGAGATCAGGTAGCCCTGGGCCTCGGTGTAGCCGGCGGCGTGAACACCGCGCAGCTGCTCGGGAGTCTCGATACCCTCGGCGGTGGTCTCCATCTCGAGGCGCGCGCCGATATCGGCAACCGCGCTGACGATGGTCTTGGCGCCCTCGGTGCTTTCGAGCGCGCGGACGAAGGTGCCGTCGATCTTGATCTTGTCGAAGGGGAAGGCCAGCAGGTAGCCGAGCGCCGAGAAGCCGGTGCCGAAATCGTCGAGCGCGATGCGGACGCCGAGGGCGCGGAGCTGGCGGAGGGTGTCGAGGCTCTGCTCGGAATTCTCGAGGAAAACGGACTCGGTGATCTCGATCTCGACCCGCTCATGGGCGATGCCGGAGGCGGCAAGGGCTTGAACGAGCGTGGTGATCAGGCTGCCGCGCACCAGTTGGACGGACGAGACGTTGACGGCGATCTTGAGGCCGTCGGGCCAGCGCGCCGCCTCGGCCAGGGCCTCGCGGATGACCCAATCGCCGATCGGGACGATCAGGCCCGTGTCTTCGGCGACGGGGATGAAATCGCAAGGCGGGACGAGGCCGCGGTCGGGATGCTGCCAGCGCAGCAGGGCCTCGAAGCCCGAGAATTTGTGCGTCCGGAGGTTGAGAATTGGCTGAAAGTGCAGCTCGAACTCGCCAAATTCCAGTGCCCGCTTGAGGTCCACCTCAAGGCGGCGGCGATCGACGGTGACGCGATTGAGTTCAGGCTCGAAGAAGCGGACGCTGCCCCGGCCGTCGCGCTTGGCGGCGTAAAGCGCCACGTCGGCATTGTGCAGCAGCTGATCGGTGTCGATCCCGTCCTCGCCGGCGATGGCGATGCCGATGCCGACCGCGATGGTGAGCACCTGGCCGTCGAGGTCGTAGGGCGCGAGCGTCGCTTCGCAGAGGCGCTGCGCGAGGTCCTGGGCGCTCTCGGCGGTGCCGCCGCGGTGCAGCACGGCGAACTCGTCGCCGCCCATGCGGGCCGCGGAGTCCATGGGGCCGAGGCAACTGCCAAGCCGGGCCGCGAACTGGCGCAGCAGGGCATCGCCGGCGGCGTGGCCGAGCGTGTCGTTGATCGGCTTGAAGCCATCGAGATCGAGGCAGAGCACGGCGAAGCCGGTGCCGGCGAGGTTTTCGAAGGAATTGCCGATGCGGCGGTAGAACAGGGTGCGATTGGGCAGGCCCGTCAGAGCATCGTGGTAGGCGAGGTGGGTGAGCTCGGCCTGCATGTTGTGCAGCTCGGTCACGTCCTTATGGGTCGAGATCCAGCCGCCATCGTCCATTGGCTGGTGGGTCATCGAGATGACCTGGCCGGAGTTCAGCCGGTGGATGCCGCCGAGGGTGCGTTGCTCGTGCACGGCGCTCAGGCGATCAGCGACATAGTCGTCGGCGTCGTCGCCGACATGGGTGTTGCCGGCGACACGGGCTTCGAGAATCTGGCGGAAGCTGGTGCCACGTTTCCCCAGGGCGGGCGGCAGGCGATAGATGTCGAGGAACTGGCGATTGCAGAGCACCAGCCGGCCGTGGCGATCGTAGAGCGAGATGCCGTGTGCCAGGTTCTCGAGGATGGCGCGGAGGCGCAGGTCCTGGGCATGGAGCTTGCCGCGGGCCAGCGACAACTGGCGCCCGAGCTTCAGCAGCGCGGCTGCATCACCTTCTGGTGGTGCGGCGTCCGGCGGTGGCGCGGGAGTGTTCCCGGTCTTGGACAAGGCGCTGGAGACCCAGAGATTCCAGGGAAATCGAGGCTGTGAGCCTAGCGCGGCCGAGTAAAGACTAGGTTAGTTCGCCTGCTGCATTCAGCTCGACTGAGCCGGACGCAGCATCCCCTTGTAAAGGCCAGGTTTCGAGTCGGGGATCAGCAGCGCGTCGAGCCGCTTCTGGTAGAACTCGACCGGGCCGGGGGCGCCGATGACGGCGTAGGCATAGCCCGCTTCGCGCATGCCGCGCAGGGTGACGATCAGCAGGGCTTCGCCGATCCCCTGCCCACGCGCCGCCTCGTCGACGCCGGTGGGGCCGAAGAAGCCCTTGGCGGTCGCGTCGTGGCAGGCGAAGCCGAGCAACTGGTTGTCGCGGACAGCGAGCCAGCAGGTGACGGGGTGCTGGCTCATCGCCATTTCCACCTCGGACACCCAATAGGGGCTGAAATGCCGGCCCACCCACTCGGTGACCAAGTGCCGCTCAGGGGGAAGCGCCCGGCGCAGGGTAACGCCGGCGGCGATCACCTTTGCTTCGGATGCGATTTCCGGCAGGTCATACAGCCGGACCAAGAGGTCGCCCATCTATGCTATCGCCCACTGCCTGTGCCGGAAGGATACCTAGTCGACTCGTCCGCGCGCCGCAACGGGCACCACTTCCTTGACCTCGTCGCCGGAGATCAGGGTGACGGTGTCGAACAGGTTGGAGATGACGCAGGCGTGGTTGGGGACGATGCGCAGGCGCTCGCCGACGCGCGGCCAATCGGAGGCGATGGGCAGCTCGATGACGCCGTGCTCCTCGGAGAGGCCTTTCACCGTCAGGTCGGTGCCCATGACGAGGCCGTAGCCCTCCATGTTGAGGAGGTCCGAGGTCAGCGACTTGGAGCCGGCATCGATGACAATGCGGGTGGCGGTGGGGCGGCTGACGACGGTGGCGAGGACGGTGAGCGCGCAGTCGTCGAGACCGGCGACCTTCTCCCGCACCTGGAAGCGATCGTAATAGATGTAGGTGCCGGGGCGGCGCTCGGTGACCGGAGCCGCGGCCGGCGCCCACATGTCGGGGCTGTTGCCGGAAGAGACGCGCGGCACGGCGATGCCGGCCTGCTGGAACAGCGCGACGGCTTCGCTGAGCCAGGCATTGGATTTGTCGACACCATGTAGCGGCGGATAGGTCATCAGGCCGCCGAAGCGCAAGCCGGGAGCGAGGGCGATCTGGCGGGCGAGCGCCAGCGCCTGGGCCGGCGTCTGGACGCCGCAGCGACCGCCGCCGGAGTCGCACTCGATCAGCACGGTGAGCGGCTTGCCGTCGGTGAAGGTCGCCGCATAGCCGGCGAGCGTATCGGGGCTGTCGGCAGTGACCGAGAGGGTGATGCGCTCGTTCAGCGCCTTCAGCCGCGCCAGCTTTTTGGGACCGAGGATATTGTAGGGGAGGAAGATGTCGATAAGGCCGGCATCGGCCATCACCTCGGCCTCGCCGAGCTTCTGCACGGTGATGCCAACAGCGCCGAGCTCGACCTGGCGCTTGGCGAAACGGGGCAGCTTGTGCGTCTTGATGTGGGGACGGAGCGCGTAGCCCTGCTTGTCGGCATGCGCCTGGGCCCGCTGCAGATTGGCCTCGACGCGATCGATATCGATCAGGACGGTGGGCGTATCGAGGTCGGCAATGTTGGGCATGACGCGGGCTCCGGAAAGTTGGCGCGTCACTTCGCCCGGACGGGGGGCGGAATGCAAGCTAGAGGCGCGCGTGGCTGGCGCGGAGGATGAAGCCGATGATTTCGGCCACTGCCTCGTAGAGCTCGATGGGGATCTGCTCGTCGAGCTCGACGCCGGCCAGGGCTTCGGCCAGGGGGCCGTTGGAGTCGATGACGACGCCGTGCTCCTCGGCCGTTTCGACGATGCGCCGGGCGAGTTCGCCGCGGCCCTTGGCGATGACGCGGGGCGCATCGCGGGTGCCGCGTTCGTATTCGAGGGCAACGGCGAGGCTGATGGGCTTTTCGGCTTCGCTCATCGGGCGCTATCCAGCAATTGGCCCGGGGCGCGGGCGGCGGGTTGCGGGACGCCGCGGCGGACGCGGACGGCGCCGACATCGAGGCCGTGACGGGCCAGCGCCGGAGCGAGCTCGGGAAGCATGGCCTCGAGGGCGTCGGCGGTGGCCGGTTCGGCGGCCCAGAGCGCGATGCTGGCAGTACGGCCGAGCAGCGCGAGCTCGGCCCCGACTTCGCCGGTGACGGTGAAGTTGAGAACGAAGCGCATGCGCCAGCCACGTTCGGCCGGGGTGCGCTTGTGCTTGCCGTCGCGCTCGACCAGCAGCTGAAGGATGCCGGTCTCGGCGCCGAGCTGCATGGGGACTTCGACGCGGAACTCGGCGGCGGGGGCCGGCGTGTTGAGGCGGGCGGCGTCGGGCGGGTTGGAGGCGAGCTGCAGGAGCTTCAGGCGGGAGAGCGACGCGTCAGTGTGGCCAAGCAGTTGGCGGGCGGTTTCGAGAGGTTCCTCCGAGGCTGGAACCGCCGGCTGGGGCGACGGCGCTCGGACGGGCCCGCCTTTCAGCGGAGGCGGCGGGCGGCGGGTGACCGGGGCGACGGCTTCGGTCTCGCTGCCGAGAAAGGCGGCCAGCGCCGAACGCAGCTGGAGCAGCGCGGACTTGGCGTCGGTCGTGATGCGGGCACCCGGCTCGGTGATAACGCCGGCGCGGAGGACGGCATCGCGGATGGATCTACCGTCGGGCGGAGCGCGGTTGAGATCGAGGCGACCGGCGAGGATGCGGGCGATGGCCTCGAGGGCCGGGCGCGGCAGCGCAGAGGCGGCGGGAGCGGAGAGAGGCGCGAGGCGGGCGAGGAGCGGCAGGACGGTGTCCTGGCGGGCGGCGGCTTGAACCGGATCGGCGAGAATCTGGGTGAGCGAAGGTGAGGTGGCGGGCGGGGGTGGGCGTGGGACCGGTTGGGTTGCGACGGACGGTGCGGGCGACTGCGGCAGGGCCTGTGGGGCGGCGGGTGGCACGGGCGCCAGGGCGGTTTGCGCCGCGGGAGCTGGAGCGGGAGCCGATGCCGGCGGAGGGACGGATGGCGGCGCAGCGAGATTGGTCCCGATCGGCTGCGGCGGCGAGGCGGCGAGCGTGGGACCGGTGAGAAGTGGTGCGGGTGCTGCGGGGGTGGTCGGCGCGGTCTGGGCGGCCAGGAGGGATGGCGCTGGTTGCACGGTTGCCCCAGGAGTTACCGGCGGAGGCGTTGGGATCGCGGACGTCGCGACTGGAGCAGGCGTGGGGCTTACGCTGCCTGTCGGCGGAGATGGCGCTGGTGCGGCGAGCATTGGGGGCGGTGGCGGTGTCGCTGTGGTGGTGGCCGGGGTCGCTGTGGGAGGTGATGGCAGGGCGAGAGGGGCCGGTTGAGCGGCGACCGGTTGGGCCGATGGAAGCGTGCCGACTTGCGACACTGCCTGCGTGACTTGAGGCGCTGGCGCCGAGGGTAGTGCGACCTGAGACGTCGACGCTTGCGGTGTTGTCGCCTGCGGCGGGGTGGTCGGGGGTGACGGCGGGGTTGCGGCCGGCTGCGGCGGAAGGGTCGCCGTGGGACTGGGTGCTATCGGCGCCTGGCCGGGCACTGGCAGCGGGATGGTCGCTGACGGAGATACGGGACTCGATGTGCTCGGCGGGAGCGGCGTCGGTGCGGCGGGTAGCGACTGGGTTGGCGGTGGCGCGGGTGGCGCCGGTTGGGCGGCGGGTGGCTGGGGCTGGACCGCGACGGTCACAGCGGGTTGGCCGTTCGGGGTAGCGGCAATCCTGAGTGCCACGGCCGTGTTGACCGGCAGCGGCGTCTCGAGCTTCAGCACGAAGGTTTCGGTGCCGGCGGTGAGTTGGGTGAGGCCGCCGGCGAGCTGGGCTGTGACCTTGGCGTCGATGGTCTGGCCGAGGCGGAGGATCAGGGCGTCGATCGTGGCGCGGGCCAGTTTCACCGCCGCCAGCGCCGGATCGGCGGTGGGTTCGGTACGGCCGGTCAGCTGGAGGAGCGCGGTGGCGACATCGGACATGCCGCCACCATGCAGGGAGTCGGGTTAACGGGAGTTAACTTGTGGGACCGCACAGGCTGGTGGCTGGGGACCCCACCCCTGTCCCCTCCCCGCAAGGGGGAGGGAGACGTTCACACCGGCTTCAGCGCTGGCAGCCCTCAGTGATGGGCGCCCTTCATTTCGCGCAGTTCTTCGACCGAGCGGACGACCTTGCGGGCGGCGCCGGCCCAGTCCTTGGTCTTCACGGTGCCCTTGGCGAGGCGTTCCTTGGCGGCCGGCACTGCGTCGGCATATTGCGGCAGCCACTGGGCCTGGGCGACCACCATTTCGTCGACCATCTGCCAGACTTCGTCCGGGGTGCAGATGGCGCCGACCAGCGGGTCGTGCAGCACGGCGAGCTTGAGCATGTCGATATTGCCGGTCATTGCTGCCTCGACGCTCATGCGCTGCACCGAGATCGACACCGAGCAGGTGGCGGCGCAGGCGATCGGCAGTTCGATGCCCTCGACCATGTTGATGCCGAAGCGATCGACGAAGCCGGGGCTTTCGATGATGGCGTCGGCCGGCAGGTTCTTGATGATGCCGTTGTTGCGGACGTTGAAGTGACCCCGATAGGTGCGGCCGGTCTCGCGCGCCTCGATGATGTAGCTGGCGTGCTCGCTGGTACGCTTGTGCTCCGACAGCGGCTTGGTGGCTTCGGCCTTGAACTTCGGGAAATCGGTTTCGAACCAGTTCCGGCGCTCGGTGGAGTGGCGGAGATAGCCGCCAGTCTCGCCATGGATCCAGTCACTCATGTCGATCCAGCGCGAGATTTCCTCGGGCCGCTTGCGGTACCAGGGCAGGTATTCCGAGAGGTGGCCGTTGGACTCGGTCGAGTACACGCCAAAACGCTTCAGGACGTCGATGCGGACCTTTTCCTGCTTGGAATAGACCGGGTGATTTTCGAAGCCGGCGATCAGCTCGTCGGCCTCGATCTTCCGGCCCTTGGCGCGGATGTCGATGTACCAGGTCTGGTGGTTGATGCCCGAGCAGACATAGTCGAGCTCATCGTCGCGCACGCCCAGCACCTGGGCGATCTGATGGGCGCCGTGCTGGACGCCGTGGCAGAGGCCGACGACGTCGACGCCGCCATAGAGATCGGCGGCCCAGGTGTTCATGGCCATCGGGTTGGCATAGTTCAGGAACAGCGCGCCGGGCTCGGCGACCTCGCGGATGTCCTTGCAGAAATCGAGGATCACCGGGATGTTGCGCTGGCCATAGAGGATGCCGCCGGCGCAGATGGTGTCGCCGACGCACTGGTCGACGCCGTATTTCAGCGGAATGTTGACGTCAGTGGCGAAGGCCTCGAGCCCGCCGACGCGGACGCAGCTCATGATGTAGCGGGCGCCGGTGATGGCCTCGCGGCGGTTGGTGGTGGCGGTCACCTTGGCCGGCAGGTTGTTGACCGCAACGATCGACGAGATGATCTGGTGGATCATGTCGAGGTTGTGGGCATTGAGATCGGTCAGCGCGAACTCGACATCGGCGAATTCGGGCACTTTCAACAGGTCAGAAATGAGGGTCTTGGTGAACCCGACCGACCCCGCGCCGATGACCGCGACTTTGAACGACATGCCGTTCCTCCCTTTTCTGTTGGGCTCCATCTAGCGGCAGAGGGGTCGGCAGGTGTAGAGGAAAGTCATGCGCTAGCGGGTAATTTCATGCTGTCCGATCTCATTGCCTACGGGCACAAGGTGCAGGCGATCGCGCCGCCGCGCGGCCCGCTGGGCTTTCATGTGATGGCTACGGGCGCCGGGTTCGAAAAGCGCGCCAACGAGGTCTACAACTGGGAGGGACTGAAGCGCGGGGATGCGCCGTTCGTGATCATCCAGCACACCATCGCGGGGCGCGGCGAGCTCGATTATGCGGGGGCGCGGCACGTCCTGCTGCCGGGCTCGACGATGGTCCTGAGCTTTCCACATGCGAACCGCTACTGGCTCGATCGGGGGCAGACCTGGGAGTATTTCTGGATCGGCGCCAACGGACGCGAGGCGCTGCGGCTGATGCGGACCATCATCGACCTCAAGGGCCCGGTGGTGACGCCGTCGGCGGCTACGGTGGACCGGATGGCGGATGCGTGCCTGAGGCTGATGGGAGCGCCGGAGCTGCTCAGCGGCGACATTTCGGCCGCCGCCTATGCAGCGATGATGGCGCTGCATGACGGGCTGTTCGGCGCGACGCCCGCGACAACGACGGTCGCGCCGCCGATTGCGCGGGCGCAGAGCTTCATCGCGGCTCATCTGGGCGAGCCGCTGGGGGTGGACCGGCTGGCGCGGGTGGCTGGGCTTAGCCGGGCGCATTTCGTGCGGCGCTTTGGCAACGAAGCGGGGAAAAGCCCGGCGGATTTCGTGTTCTCGGCGCGGATGGAGCGGGCGACGCGGCTGCTGATCGCCACCGACCAGCCAGTCGGCGCAATTGCCGCGGCAACCGGATTTGCCAATGGCAACTACTTTGCCAAGGCGTTTCGGCGGCTCAATGGCATCTCGCCCAGCGAGTACCGCGCTGCTGCTGCGGCGGGGCGCTGACGACATTGACAATCAACCAAATCAGCCGTTCCTACTTACTGGTCATTTAGGAGTTGCTTATCCAATGACTGCCTAGCATGGCAGCCGCCCGAACTGCCCCACGTTCCGAGGGCCCCAATGGTCGTGAAGCGGTCTCCCGTCCACCACTTCGCTCGCGCCGAGCCGCCGGAGTCGCTTGCCGCATTGGTGGCGGCCAACGAGCGGCTGCAGGAGTTTGCGGCGGAACTGGCCGGCGAGCAGGCGCGGGCCCGAGTGGAGCGCACGTGGTTGCGCACCATGATCGACCAGGTGCCGGACTATCTCTACATCAAGGACAAGGACTGCCGGTTCGTCATCGCCAACCGCGCGGTAGCGGCTGACCTCGGGCATGGCGACCCGAACATGCTGATCGGCAAATCCGACCTCGAGCTGCATCCGATGCCGCTGGCGCGGCGCTATTACGAGGATGACCTGAGCGTCATACGCGACGGCAGGTCGCTGATCGACCACGAGGAATATGTGGTGCGGCCGGATGGCTCGCAGATCTGGCTCTCCACCTCGAAGCTGCCGCTGCGCGGGCCTAACGGCTCGATCATCGGGCTGGTATGCAGCGCGCGCGACATCACCGAGCGTCGCCGCACCGAGGCGCATATCCATTTCCTCGCCTATCACGACTCGCTCACGGGGCTAGCGAACCGGGCGCAATTCGAGCGCGACCTGGAATCGTTGACCGCTCGCGCGGCGCTGGGCACGCCGGCGACGCTGGTGCTGATCGATATCGACCGCTTCAAGCACATCAACGACACGCTCGGGCATGTGGCCGGCGACGACCTGCTGCGGCAGCTGGCGAACCGGCTGTTCCAGCTGGTGGGGCCGGCGGGCGTGTTGGCCCGGCTCGGCGGCGACGAGTTCGCCATCCTATTGTCCGGTCCGGCGGCGGGGGCGGCGGAATCGATCTGCGCAGCGATCCTGCTGCAGTTCGGCCAGCCCTTCGTGCTGTTCGACGATCCGGCATTCATCACCGCCAGCTTCGGTATCGCGCAGTGGCGGAAAGGGTCGGATGCACTGGGCATGCTGCGCGAGGCCGACATTGCGCTCTATGAGGCCAAGTCGCGTGGGCGAGCCCGCTGGCAAGTGTTTGCCGAGCAGATGGCGGAGAGCGTCGAAGAGAAGCGGCGGATCGAACAGGACCTGCGGCGAGCCCTGACCGAGGGGGGCGAACTGCAGCTCGAGTATCAGCCGATCATGGCTGCCGACAGCCGGACGATCGTCGGTGCGGAGGCGCTGGTGCGCTGGCAGCACCCGGAACGCGGCCGACTGGGCCCGGATACGTTCATCGGCGTGGCGGAGGAACGCGGACTGATCGAGAAGCTGGGCGAATGGGTGTTCGAGGAAGCCTGCCGGATGCTGGCTCAGACGCCGATCCCGTGGGTGGCGGTCAATGTGTCGCCGCTGGAGCTCAGAAGCCGGCGCTTTGTCGACCGGGTGATCGAGTCGCTGGCGGCCCGGCGCATCGATCCGCGGCGGCTGCAGCTGGAGATCACCGAAGGAGTGCTGCTGGACAATTCCGAGGCGACCGTGGCGGGGCTGACGCGGCTGCGGGAGGCCGGAATCCGGCTGGCGCTCGATGATTTCGGCACCGGCTATTCGTCGCTGAACTACCTCCGCCGCTATAATGTCGACAAGCTGAAGATCGACCGCTCGTTCGTGGGGCAGCTGGGGAAATCGGGCGATGCCGAGGTGATCGTGCGCACCATCATCGACCTGGCGCGGTCACTGAACATGAAGGTGACCGCCGAGGGCGTCGCCACCGAGCAGCAGCGCGACTATCTGGTGGCGCGGGGCTGCCATGAGTTGCAGGGCTTCCTGCTGTCGCAGCCGCTGCCGCTCGAGGAGTTCCTCGAGTTTACGGGTATCGCCGCCTAACTCTCCAGGATTTTCCGGGCACGGGCAACGATCGGAGCGTCGACCATCTTGCCGTCGAGCTGGAAGGCGCCGGGTTGCTCGGCCGCGGCGGCAACGACATGGTGGGCCCAGTCGCGCTCGGCCTCGCTGGGGGAGAAGCCGGCGTTCAGCACGGCGACGGCGGATGGGTGGACGCAGGTGGCGCCGTCGAAGCCGTGGGCCTTGGCTTCCGCGGCGGCGGCGGCGAGGGCGGCGAGATCGGTGTAGTCGGCGCTTGACTGCAGCAGGCCGAAGCTGAGCTTGCCCTCGGCCTTGGCGGCGTAGTGCAGCAGCAGCTTGGGGTGGCGCAGCACATCGGGGGTCGGAGTGGCGCCGAGTTCGGTGGCGAGGTCTTCGCTGCCAAGCAGCAGGCCGATGACGCGGTGATTGGCGGCGATGGGGCGGGCGTCGAGCAGTGGGGCAGCGCCTTCGATCAGCGCAAGGAATGACATCGCAGTGCGGCCAAGCTTCGCTTCTTCGGCACGGAGCGTACCGGCGAGGGCATCGAGCGCGGCGGACGAACCGGCCTTGGCCACCATCACGCCGGCAGCACCGGCGCGGCAGGCGGCGAGGGCGTCGTCGCGCTGGCGGGTGCCGGAGTTGATGCGGACGAAGACGGTGGCGCCGTTGCGCCCGACCGAGGGGACCGTCGTCGCCAGGTGGGCGCGGGCGGCCTCCTTATCGACTTCGGGCACCGCGTCCTCGAGATCGAGCACGATGGCGTCGGCGCCGCGCTCATGCGCCTTGGCGATGAAGCGTTCGGAGTGGGCAGGGACGTAGAGCAGCGAACGGAGGGGCATGGTCAGGCTCCGACGGTGGTTGGATCGATACCAGCTTCGCGGAGGACTTCGGCGGTGTGTTGACCGAGATCGGGTGCGGGACGGCGGAAGGTGCCCGGGGTTTCGGAAAGACGCGGTAGGATGTTGTGCATCGGCAGCGAGCCGAAATCCTTGTCTTCGACATCGATGATGATGCCGCGGTCATGGAAATGGGCGTCGGCGGCGATGTCGGCGATGGAGTAGATCGGGCCGACGGTGGCGCCCGCCTCGCGCATGATGCTGAGGGCTTCGTCGTGGGTGTGGTGGCTAAACCATTCGCCGACGGCTGCGTCGACGAGGTCGCGGTGCTTCACGCGATCGGAATTGGTGGCGAAGCGCGGGTCGGTGTTCATCTCGGGTTTGCCGATGACCTCGAAGATGCGGCGGGCGACCTGGGGGGTGGAGCCGGAGAGCGCGACGTACTGGCCATCGGAGCACTTGTAGACGTTGCGCGGCGAGGCGGTGTTGGAGGCGGAGCCGGAGCGCTCCTTGACCTTGCCTGTGACCTGATAGATCGCGGCCTCGGGGCCGAGGACGGAGTACATCGGCTCGAGCAGGCTGAGGTCGATGACCTGGCCCTTGGCACGCCCACGGAATCGAGCGAACAGCGCGGTGACGGTGGCGTTGGCGCCGTAGACGCCAGCGATCATGTCGGCGAGGGCGAGCGGCGGGAGGATCGGTTCGCGATCGGGAAAGCCGGTGCGGTAAGCGAAGCCGGACATGCCTTCGACGATGGTGCCGAAGCCGGGAAACTGGGCATAGGGCCCGGTCTGGCCGAAGCCGGAGATGCGGACGATGATGAGGTTGGGGTTGGCGGCGAGGAGGGTTTCGGGGCTCAGGCCCATCTCCTCGAGCGTGCCGGGGCGGAAGTTCTCGATGAAGACGTCGGCGGTGAGGAGGAGCGCCTTGAGCGCCGCCATATGCGGCGCTTCGCGCAGGTTGAGGGCGACCGAGCGTTTGTTGCGACCGTAGGTCTTCCAGTAGAGCGAGTGCCCGTCATCACGCCACTCGCGCAGCGGATCGCCTTGCGGCGGCTCGATCTTGATGACGTCGGCGCCGAAGTCGGCGAGTTGCAGGGACAGCATGTTGCCGGCGACGAGGCGCGAGAGATCGATGACGCGGATGCCGTCGAGGGGGCCGGCGGCGGTAGGGTTGAAGGGGATGGGGTCGGTCATTGCTGGGTCCGGTGCGTGGGGCACCCCCACCCTTGATCCCTCCCCACAAGGGGGAGGGAGACGACTGAGGGTGCGGCGGACTCGATGGACCTCCCTCCCCCTTGTGGGGAGGGAATGAGGGTGGGGGGCCACACGCTCCGGGTCATCAGATTTCGACCACTTCGAGTCGGCTGACAGTCATGCGACCAGCCGATGCCATGCGGAGACCGGCCTGGCCGTAGCGGAATGCGCTGTCCTTGGCAGTCACGAGCTCCTTGCCGTCTACGCTGAGGCTGAGGGCATCGCCCTTCACGGTCAGCGCCAGCTTGTGGGCCTCACCCGGCTTCACCGCGAAGGGCGCATGAGCCAGGACGGTGGTGCCGTGGTCCTGCTTGAGGATCACGGCCTCGCCGTTCTCGAAGCCGGCCGCATAGAACCGGGACGTGCCCTGGACGCGGGCGGCGACGAGGTGGGACTTACCGGCGAGCGGGGTGAGGTCGGCGGTGACGGTCACGTCGCGGAGGTAGCCGTTGCCGGTCCAGGCGTCGGCATCTTCGGCGGTGTGGGCGTGGATGGTGCCGTCCTGCAGGCTCCAGTGGCCGCGGTTCCAGGTGAAGCGGGTGATGCCGCCCCATTCCTGCTTTTCGGTCTTGGGGTCGATGGCGAGCTTGCCCTTGCCCGAGACCGAGAACTCCGAGAGGAACAGCCGGCCGAGGAACTTGAGGCGGCCGAAATACTCGACCAGTACGCCGATCTCGTCGATGGCTTCGTCGCCCTCGGGGATGGTGAACTCGTAGTCCTGCCAGCCCTCGGAGCTGGGGACGTGCCAGGCGCCGGTTTCGACGATCTCGCCGGAGATGGCGCGGCGAACATAGGGCGCGACGCGCAGGTTGCCGTCGCCGTTCCACGGGTCGAGCTGCAGCTTGAACTTTACCGTCTGGCCGGCGTCGGCAAGGGGCGTAAACATCGGGCGATAGCGCTCGTCGTCGAAATCGGCGCGGCGGTAGAAGGGCTTCCAGAACACACGACCGCCCTGCCCGCGTTCGAGACGGTCGAGTAGCACTTCGAGGCTGCCGCGCGAGTTCGGGCCGGCCTTGGTGGTCGAGGCTTTGACCTCGATCTGGTTGAAGGGCTCGGTGCGGAAGGCGTGGGTGGCGCCGGGGGCGTCGAAATCGAAGCGGACGCCGCGGCGCTCGAAATCCTCGACCCACTGTGCGGGCGGTTCCTTGCCGTCGAGGCGGAGGGCGAGGACGGTGAGTTCGCGGGCGAAGCTCGGGATATCGACGACGTTGAGCGTGCCGATGACGCCCGACGCGATGACGAAGTCGTTGATCGGCTTGCGGTATTTGTCCCAGTTCGGCTGCACGCCCTGGAAGGTGCCGACGATGGCGCAGGCGTTGCCGGCGTTGCAATCGGTGTCCCAGCCGGCCATGGTCGCGATCTCGGCGGTGCGGGTCAGCTCGCCCTCGCCGTAGAGGATGGCCATCACCGTGACGCCGGCATTGGGGATGATGTGGCAGACGCCGGGGTAGCGGTCATAGCCCCAATCGGCGGTGAGCATGTCGCGGCAGAGGCGCCAATCGGACGGGTTGGCCTTGTGGAAGTCGATCACGGCGCGGGCGACGCGGGCGTAGGTCGAGTTGGCGTCGATGGTCGAGAGGCCGGTTTCAACGATCTCGTCGATGGATTTCGCGACGAAGGCTTGGGCGATGGCGGCGGCGCAGAAGCGGGCGCCGTTGAGGCCATCGCCGTCATGGGCGACCGAGGCGGCCATGGCTGACATTTCGGCGGCGCGTCTGGGATTGCCGGGGTTCACCCAGCCCCAGCTGTCGATGAAGATCTGGCCGCCAATCTGCTCGGCGACAGTGGTGCCGTTGGTGGCGATGGAACCGGACTCCGGTGCTTCCATCCCGGACTTGAGGTTCTTGTAGGCGGTGTGCTCGGTGGAGTTGCCGAAGCCGCCCCACCAGTACATGCCGTGCTCCTCGGCGGCGTAGTTGAGCCAGGTGCGACCGACATCGGCGGCGGTGGCCTTGAGCCCGTAATCGCGCAGGGCGCGGATGAAATAGACCGGGCCGTTGGTGTCGTCGTCGGCGGCAAAATTCTTGAAATCGCGGAGGTACTGGGTGACCTCGCCATAGGTGTTCCGGATGCGCTCGTAGCTCCAGATGGTCGGCTCTACCGGCGCGCCGAGGCGGACGCCGATGGCCTTGCCGATGAAGCCGGCATAGATGCGGTCGAAGATTTGGGTGGTCGAGAGCATTGGGATTCCGATGGTCAGATGAAAACGACGTCGCCGGCAGTCACTTCGGCAAAGAGGCTATCGCGGCCGCGTTCGGCAGCCTCGCGGGCCCGCCGGTCGGCGAGGAGGATATCGGTGGTGGTGGCGGCGAAGCGATCGGCCGCGGCGGTGAGGTCGAAGCGGTTGGCGCTATCGAGCGTGGCACGGTCGGCGGCGTCGATGATGCTCTCGCCGTGCAACGCGCCGAGGATGGCGCCGGCCATGACGCCGATGGAGTCGGTGTCGCGGCCGGAATTGATGCCGTCCTCGATGCTGGTGCGAAAGGCGCCGTTGTTAACGAGGGCGAAGCCCAGCGCCAGCGGCAGCTCTTCGATGGCGCCGAGGCGGGAGGGCTGGTAGGCAGTGGAGAGACGGCCGACTTTGGCAACGGAATGGTTGACGTCGTCACCCATCGGCGAGAACGGGGCGATCGCAGAATGGAATGCGGCGACGACCTCGGCGTGGTCACTGCCCTTCAGCTTCGTCGCGATATCGGCGATCTCGGCGATGGCGTTGCGGGTGCCGTCCTTGGCGAGGCCGAGGACGGTTTCGACGATCGTGTCGATATTGGTGCCGGGGACGAATGCGGCGGCAACCGCCGCGGCGAAGACGCCGGCTGCTTCGAGGCCGTAGCTTTCCTGATGGCCCGCGGCGAAGGCGATGGCCTCGTCATAGGCGGCGCGCGGATCGCAGGCGTTCACCACGCCGATGGGGGCCACGTACATCGCTGCGCCGCAATTTACCATGTTGCCGATGCCGCCCTGGCGGGGGTCACAATTGGCCAGCTGGTGGCGCTGGAATATCCACTTCTCGGGGTAGAACAGGCGGTCGATCAGGTTGGCCTCGCGCTGCATCTCGGGGATCCAGCGCGGCGTCCAGGCGATCTGGCGGACCATGCCGTCGGCCATGTCCCAGGCGTCGAGATGGCGCTTTTCTGCGGCGTAGATGTCCATCAGCGCCAGCGTCATCAGCGTGTCGTCGGTGACGATGCCGTTGCCGCGGATGCGATGGTTCCGCTGCTCGGGCGGCAGGTCCATCTTGTGCCAGCGCGCTTCGAGCGAGGTGACGCGGCCATAGCGGGCGCGGATATCGGCGGCCGACAGCTTTTCGACCGGGGCGCCGAGCGCGTCGCCGAGGGCGATGCCGTGGAGCATGGCGCGGACGCGGCCGCGGAGGGAACTGGGCATGGTGGTCTACTTCCGCTTGTCTACTTGGTTCACCGCTCCGCCCGCGGTCGTGGGAGGACGCCGCGGGCGGTAGCGATGGCCGAGCCTTAGCCGTTCAGCTTGGTCCGGGCATACTCGTTGAGACGGTCGCCGCCGGCGGCCTTCCATTCGGCGACGAAGGCGTCCCACTGGTCCATCGAGGCTTCGCCGGAGATGAACTTGTAGACCCAGGCGCGATAGACGTTCTCGGTCGCATCGAGGTCAGCGGCGTAGTCGGCGGGCCAGACGAAAGCGTTGTCCGGCTTGAACCAGGTCGTGATGTTCTTCAGCGACTCCTGGGCGGCGGCAGACTTCCACTCCACCGGCGGCACGAAGTTGGCGGCCGCGAAGAAGCGGGCGTACCAGGTGCTCATCTTGTCGGTGATCGTGTAGGTGTCGCCGGACTTGGTGTATTCCTCGCCCTCGAAGCCCATCCGGTCCATCATCTGGCCTTCGGTCGACGCCATGAAGTCGAGGAGTTTTGCGACTTCTTCCTTGTGCTGCGACGTGGTGGAGATGGCGAAGCCGCGGCTTTCCTTCGACACATCGGTCGCCGAAAGACCTTGGCCGCCGGGGCCCTTCGGGATCGGCAGCAGTGCCAGTTCGATCGGGGCTTCCGGATGCGCCTGGCGCATCTTGCCGCCGTAGATGTCGATGACTTCCGCTGAGGAGCCGAAGATCACGCCGGCCTTGCCGGTGTAGAACTTGTCTTCCTTCACGTCGAACTTCGAGGTGACGTATTCCTTGTCGTAGAGGCCCTCGGCGCCGAGCTTGGCGTACCAGGTGAGCTTGGCCTTCTCGGCATCGGTGATGCGCGAGCTCACCCACTCGCCGGCCGCGTCCTTCATCCAGGTGCCGGTGATGCCGAAGGCCTGGTTGAAGATCGAGTCGAGCTCGTTTGTGTTGTCGGCAGTGGTGACACCGAAGGTGTTGCCCGGGGTGCCGTCGCCATCGAGATCGGCGTCGTGGATGGCCTTGAAGAAGACCTCGTACTCATCGACCGTGGTCGGTGCGGCGATGCCGAGCTTTTCCAGCCAGTCCTTGCGGATCACCGGCTGCGGGGCGCGGGGCGGGTAAACGTACAGCAGATACGGGTAATTCTTCAGGCGCTCGACATTGTGCGGCCAGAGCGCGGCCTTGAGGTTGGGCGACTTTTCGATCCAGGGGGTGAGGTCTTCAAGGATGCCCTGGTCGGCCATCTTGGCGTCGCCGCCCTGGAAATAGATCAGATCGGGGATATCGCCCGAGAGCAGCATGACGCCGAGGGCGTCGGCATAGCCGGACGACGGCAGGTCGACGATCTGGATGTCGAGATCGGTGCCCTGGGCCTTCAGCGCCGCTTCGATGCGCTCGATGTGCGCGACGTCGGGTGGGTTGGTCGAGAGCAGGTCCTTGGACACCAGGCGGATCACTGTCGGGTCAGCCAGGGCCGGCACCGCCAGCGACAGGCTTAGCGCCAGCGCAGTCGTGGTCAAAAGCAGGGTCTTAAGCATGGATTCTCCTCCGTTTATGCTTGTTGTTTGCGTCGGGTGTCGGCCCAACCACCGCCGTCATCCCCGCGAAGGCGGGGATCCATCTCGCGGTCGGCGCGGGGGGCAAACTGGGTCCCCGCCTTCGCGGGGATGACATCGAGTGGAACTCTCCGACCGGCGGTCATCCGACCGCGCGAGCCATCTGGTTTGAGAGAGGACGCCCTGCGGCGAATAGGTGCGTAGGCGTTTCTCATCCCTTGAGCGCTCCGCTCATGGTGCCCTTGGTGAAGAACTTCAGGATCAGCGGATAGATGGCGAGGATGGGGAGGATCGTGATGATGATCATCCCGGCCTTCAGCGCCTTCAGGTTGATCTGCGCCACGCCGATATTGTTGGCGGCGTTGTCGGCACCGACGATGGCCAGCTTGTCGCCCTCGACCACGAACTGACGCAGCACGACCTGCAGCGGGTACTTGGTCTGGTCGTTCAGGTAGATCATCGCCCGGAAGAACTCGTTCCAGTGGAAGACGAGGTAGAACAGGGCGATCGTCGCCAGCGCGGGCTTGGCCAGCGGCAGCACCACCTGGAAGAAGATCTGGAAGGCGTTGGCGCCGTCGAGCTCGGCGGCCTCAAGCAGCTCTTCGGGGATCTCCTCGAAGAAGCGGACGAGGATGATCAGGTACCAGGCGTTCACCGCCTTGTAGAGGATGACGCTCCAGTAGCTGTCGAGCAGACCCATCCGCTTCATCAGGAAGTAGTCTGGGATGATGCCCGGCTCGAAGACGATGGTGACGAGGACGAGCAGGAAGATGATCCGGCGGCCCGGCAGGTTCGGCCGCGACAGGCCCCAGGCCATGAGCGCGGTGCCGACCACGCCGATGAACGTCGCGGTGCCGGTGATGAAGATCGAGTTGAGGATGCCGCGCTGCACGTTCGGGTGCTGAAGCAGCAGCAGCCACACATCGAGCGAGAAGCCCGAGGGCCAGATGTCGAGACCGCTCTTGCCCGCGACCTGGCTCGGATCGGAGAAGGAGACGGCGAGCAGGTTGAGGATTGGCTGCAGCATCAGCACGACCATCGCGAGGAGCGTCGTGACGATGATGGCGTACTCGATGCGCTCGAGCGGCGTGCGGCGGATCGCGGTACCACGGGGCGCTGCCATCACCAGACTCCCTTGCCGGTGAGGCGCTTCGAAACGAAGTGCGCGCTGAGGATCAGGATCATGCCGAACACGGCCTTGAACAGGCCCGCAGCGGTGGCCAGCGAGTACTCCCCGGTGCGGAGGCCGATGCGGTAGACGTAGGTATCGAGGATATCGATCTGGCCGCGGTTCACGTCGTTGAGGAAGTTGATGACCTGGTTGAGGTCGGCGCTGAGGAACATGCCCATGTTGAGGATGAAGAGCGTCGCGATGGTCGGCACGATGCCGGGGATGGTGACGTGCCAGACCTTCTGCCAGCGGTTGGCGCCATCGAGTTCGGCTGCCTCGTAGAGCGACTGGTCGATGCCGATAATGGCGGCGAGGTAGAGCAGGCTGTCCCAGCCGGCCGAGCGCCAGATCTCAGAGAAGACCAGCACCCACCGGCTCGAGTTGCCATCCGTCATGAAGGCCACCGGCTTGGCCCCGAAGAAGCCGGTGATCTGGTTCACGGCGCCGTCCGACGGCGACAGGATGGCGATAAACACGCCGGCGATCACCACCCAGCTCAGGAAGTGCGGCAGATAGATCGCCGACTGCACGAACTTACGCAGCTTGCCGCTGCGTACCTCGTTGAGCAGCAGCGCGACGACGATCGGCACGGGGAAGACGAAGATGATCTTCAGGGTCGAGATGATCAGCGTGTTGGCCAGCACCTGGTAGAACACCGGCGAGGCGAACAGCGTCTGGAAGTGCTTCAGTCCCACCCAGACATTGGGAGGGATGATACGGACCTGCTCGAACGCCATCTTGGCTTCCCAGATGGGGAAATAGTGCCAGACGAGAAAGAAGATCAGGCCGGGGGCGAGCATGACGTAGTAGGGCCACCAGCGGCGGAAGCCGGTGGCGAAACTCCCCGATCTGGGAACGTTCCCACTCCTCGGCGCAATGGACGTCGCGTTTTGCTCTACGCTCGACATGGACTAGTTCCTCCCCGCTCCTGCGACGCGCAGGGGCGTGTGGGCCGACAGGTCGGCGAGTGAGCCTCGCTCTATCAGGCGGCACGGCAGATAGGTGCGGCCATCCTGCGGACGGCCGGCGATTTCATCGAACAGGGCCTGGGCGGCGCGGCGACCCATCTCGCGCGCCGGCTTCTCGATGGTGGTGAGGCCGGGCCAGGTGAAGGCGCCGGCGGGCACACCGTCGAAGCCGAGAATGGAGACGTCGCGCGGGCACTCGCGGCCGGCTTCGCGGGCGGCAAGCATGGCGCCGAGTGCGATCAGGTCGTTGGCGCAGAACACCGCGAGATGGCCGATCGGGCGGCGCGCCATCAGGCGCTGCATGGCGGCATAGCCGCCCTCGAAGGTGTAGTCGCTGTCCTCGGTGAGGAGGACAGCCGGATCCACGTCGCGCTCGAGGCAGTGCTCGTGCACGGAACGGAGGAAACGGGCGCGAGCCAGGCGGGACTTTGGGCCAAGGATCAGCGCAGGGGCGCTGTGGCCAAGGGCATTGAGGTGATCGAGACCGAGGCGCACCGCCTGGGCGATGTCGGAGCCGATCGAGGGGGTATCGGGGAAGCGCTCGGCGCTCGAGCCGATCAACACGAAGGGCAGGCCGAACCGGCCAAAATCGTCGACATTGTCGGAGACCGGGTTGACGATGGCGCCTTCGACCCGGGCCTGGCGCAGGGCGCGCAGGTGGTTGGCTTCGCGAGCGTGATCCCAGTCGGAGGAGAACACCAGCAGCGAGGCGCCGTTCTGCTCGACAACATCCTGCGCACCGCGCGCCACTTCGGCCCAGAATGGGTTGGTGATATCGGGGATGACGAGGCCGAAGAGGCCGGAGCGGCCGGAGCGCATGCCGACCGCCAGGTGGTTGCGCTCGTACCCGGCAGCGACAGCGGCCTTGCGGACCTTGTCGCGCGTCGCCTCGTTGACGTCCTGGGAATCGGTGAGGGCGCGGGCGGCGGTGCTTTTGGACACCCCGGCGAGCTTGGCCACATCGATGATGGTGGGCCGTCTGCCCATGCAACCTCCCGTGCCGTTTCCGGCATCTGCTGGGAACGTTACCGGAAGTTAGCGCGCGAGTCTAGGTCAGGAGAGCTGCCGTGAGTTTGGCGGCAGATACGCCCCAGATGACAGCATCCTGAACAGCATTTTCGGTGTGATGCGGCGGCAGCGCGGGAGCTAGTGCTCTTTGGGCAGAAGGCCGCGGCGACGCAGTTCCTCGCGCACGGCGACGAAGCTTGGAACGTTGGTGATCAGTTGCGCATCGCCCAGCGGCACGAGCAGCCGCAACAGGGTGGCGTCGGAGAAGGTGCTGAGACGATGACTGTCGAGCTGCTCGTCGCTGTCGCGCAGCATGGCAAGCAATTCCGCAAGTTCGCGGTCTTCCTGGTCGCTCATCGGATGCCCCGTAGCCTGACCTATAGAGGAAGCGGATTCTGCTCTCGTATATACGCATTAACACCTAACCCGGACGCGCTGCGTCGGCAAGGGACCGGCGACGGTCTCTTGCAAGCGCAAGCTGTTTGGGATCGTGGCTGGCGGGGCTCGGAGCCTGGCGCGAAGCCAGCCCCCGCCCGGCGGAAAGCCGTTTGCCGAAGGCCGGGCTTCGGTGCGCGTCAGTCGCGGGCCGCGCCGGTGCGGTAGGTCAAGGCGTTGTCGGTGGAGGCATCGGCCTGGGCCTCAAGCTGACGCAGCTCGGCGACGATCCGCGCGATGCGCTCGCGCCACTCGGTGTTGCGGCGGATGGTTTCGGCTATGTCGGGACGCCGCGGGTCGAACAGGCCCAGCGTCGCCAACTCGTTGTCGATGAGATCGAGCGAACATTCCGCCTCGGCCAGGGCCCATGGATCGGGCATGCCGTCGGCTTCGGCGGCGGCGACGTGACGCTCCAGACGCTCCACGTCGGACTGCCAGTCAAACAGAGTGATCAATTCCGTGTCCGCGCGGGCGCGGCTGTATTCCTGGTGCATGGGCATCTCCCCGTTGTGTCGTTCGTGTTGCACATCGATCGGATGCCGATGGATTTAGTCGGGCGGAACGACAGTTCAAGAGGATCGGGGGGCAGCGGACGCGAGCTACGTACCACCGTTAAACGGCCCGCTGCCTTAGTCCCGAAACGAAGACAGACTAGCGGGCCGTTGGGGCCGCCGCATTTCAGTTTGACATAGAGGGGCGCGGAAGGGGGACGGGGGTCGCGCCTGGCGTCGCTGGCTCCGCAGCTCACCCTTCATCCCGTCCCCGCGACGGGGAGGGAGACGCAAGAGCTGCCACTTGGGGAGCGGTTAGAAGAAGAGGTCGTCCAGGGCGTCGCCGGTGCCCTCTGCTGGTGCGTCTTCCACCTCGATGCCGGTGAAGGCGTCGTGGAGGCGGCGCTCGGCATCCATGGTGTAGCGCTTGCGGAGGGTGGACAGGAAGGTATCGAGGGTGTGGTCGCCCCCTCCACCATGCTCCGCATGGTTTCCCTCCCCCGCCGCGCGGAGGAGGATCACAGCCGCGATGTTCAGTTCGACGTCGCTTAGGGCTTCGGAGATGGCGCTGTGGTTGGCGAGGCTGTCGACGGCGCCGCCGAGGCGTTCGGCGACGCGGGGACCGTCGGCGTAGAGCTCGACCAGGGCCTTTTTCATCCGCATGCCGACGGTTTCGAGCTGGGTGAGGGCGGCGGTGGCTTCGCGTTCGAGATCGCCGACGCGGCCGGCGCCGGCGCCCGTGGCATTGGTGAAGGCGGCAGAGAACTGAGCCGCTTCGTTGAGGCGCTCGACCGCTTCGTGGGCGGAGGCGACGGTTTCGCCGGTGAGCGTCCGGAGCTGCTGTGCGATGACATCGAGGGCACGGCCGCGGGGGCCGAGCTGGGCACATTTGACGGCGGCATTGAGGGAGACGAGGCGCATCTTGTACTCGATGTCCTGCACGGCCTCGACGTGATCGAGCAGCACCTTGACCGTTTCGGAGACGGCGCCGGCGACGCGATCGAGCTTCTCGCGCTCACCTTCGCAATCGCGCAGCACGGTGACGGCGCGGCGGACAGCGCCATGGAGCTCGGAGAGGGCGGAGCGGTTCTCCGCCGAGCCGTAGACCTGGCGGGCGTGCTCGAGCACAGCTTCGACATCGGCGGCGAGCTGGGTGAGGGCGTCGGCGCCGGAGGCCATTTCGACGGTGAGGGTTTCGCGGGCGGCGGCGAGCTGCTGGCGCTGGAGTTCGGTGATAGGGGCGGCGAGGGACGTATCGAGCGTGGGGTCGCCCCCTCCACCAAGCTGCGCTTGGTCCCCCTCCCCCGCGGCGCGGGGGAGGATCAAGGCGGAGAGATCGCGCAAGGCGGCTTCTACGTGTTCGACGCGTTGGCGGGTGGCGTCGCCGACTTGCAGGGCCATGACGGTGGTGGCGACCTTGTCCGCGATGGCGCGGGACATCTGGCCGGTGATGGCGCTCGAGCGGACCGAGGTGAGCCGCTGTTCGGTGACTTCGGCGAGATCGACCTCAAGTTCGGTCGCGAGGGCCGAAAGGGTGTCGCGATGGCCCTGCTCGAAGGTGGCGCGGGCGGCCGCGGCTTCGCCGACGACGATGGTGAGCGCCTCGTAGGTGCGCGAGAAGCGCTGGATGGTGGTGGCGGCGGACTCGGAGAGCTGCGCGATATCGGTGGTGAAGACGCCGAAGTCTTCGAGCTCGTTGACGACGCTCGCGGCGACCACACGGGCGTTGATGGCGACGATGCCCATCATCTTCACGGTGCGGCGCAACTCGGCGATCGGGTGCGCGGCGCCGCGGAGAGCCTCGACCAGCCGGTTGAGGTCGGCCTGTTCGGCGCCGAGCGTGATGGAGATTTCGCCGGCGCGGCGGCCGACGATGCCGAGACGATCGGTGGCCTGGCTGAGGTCGGGGCCCTCGAGGTCGATGGGGAGCGCCTCGAAGGTCTCGGTGAGGCGGGAGAGGATCTCGGCACACTCGGAGAGGCGGCTGCCGACGGAAAGGAAGGCGCCGTCGATGGCATCGCGCGGGGCGGCGAGGTCTGAAGCGATGGCGAGAATGCGGTGCGGGAGGTCGCCCGTGTCGTGGAGGTTATGTCCGAGGGACTGGTCGCCCCCTCCACCACCCTCCGGGTGGTCGCCCTCTCCCGCCGCGCGGGAGAGGATCATGGAGAGATCGGTGGCTGAGGACGAGGTCATGCGGTGTCCTTTTGCGGGGCACGGGCGGCGTAGGTGGTGATTTCGGTGGCGACGCGCTTGAGGGCGACGATTTTGCCGGCGGCGCCGAGCGCGATGGCTTCCTTGGGCATGCCGAAGACGACGGAGCTTTCCTCGTCCTGGGCGAGGGTGGCGGCGCCGGCATCCTTCATTTCGAGCAGGCCCTTGGCGCCGTCATCACCCATGCCGGTGAGGATAATGCCCAGCGCGTTGCGGCCGGCGGCGTAGGCGGCGGAGCGGAACAGCACGTCGACCGAGGGGCGGTGGCGCGACACATGCGGGCCATCGATGATGTTGACGGTGTAGCGCGAGCCGGTCCGATGCAGCGCCATGTGGCGGTTGCCCGGCGCGATCAGCACGCGGCCGGCCTCGACCACATCGCCATCCTCGGCTTCCTTCACTTCCATCTGGCAGAGGCCATCGAGGCGGCGGGCAAAGGCGGCGGTGAAGCGCTCGGGCATGTGCTGGACGATGACGATGCCGGGGGTGCCGGCAGGGAGCGCAACGAGCACGTCGCGCAGCGCCTCGGTGCCACCGGTGGAGGCGCCGATGCAGATTACCGGATCGGTGGTGGGCATCGAGGTGGCGGCGGAGGCGGCGCGGGCGGCTGAGCGCTGCGGGATCACCACGTCGGCGGTGAGCTTGGCCTCGACCTGGAGTTTTGGCGCCGGGGGGCGGACGCGCCCCTTCAGCCGGGCATGGGCAGCGGATTTCGCGGCCTCGCAGATGCGTGTGCGGGACTCGTGGAGGAACTGCGCGGTATCGATGCGCGGCTTCTGCACCACATCGACGGCGCCGGCTTCAAGCGCCTCGATCAGGGTGTCGCTGCCCTCGCCGGCGTGGGAGGAGCAGATCACCACCGGGATGGGGCGCTGCGACATGAGCTTCCTGAGGAACGTGATGCCATCCATGCGCGGCAGCTCGATATCGAGGAAGATCACGTCGGGCACTTCGGCGCGGATGCGCTCGACGGCGATATAGGGATCGGCGGCGGTGGCCATGACCTCGAGATCGGGGTCGGAGGCGATGATGTCCGAGAGCGTGGTGCGCACGGCGGCGGAATCGTCGACGATGAGCACGCGGATCTTGCGGTCGGGTTCGGCGGACAGCGGCATTTGACTCAGAGCTTCTGGAACACGGCGGGAGCGACCTGGCGGACGGCGAGCGAGGTGCCGATCATCGACTCGGAATGGCCGAGGACGATGTAGCCACCCGGCCGCAGATGGCCGACGAGGCGGGCAACGACGGCATCCTGATCGGCCTTCTCGAAGTAGATCAGCACGTTGCGGAGGAAGATGACGTCGACGTCGCGATCGAACGGATAGGTCTGGTCCATCAGGTTGAGATGGGCGAAGCGGACCAGGCGCCGCAGCTCGGGGACGATGCGGACCTCGCGGCGGGCGCCGGGGCGGCGGGCATGCATGACGTAGCGCGCCTGCAGCTCGGGTGGCACCGGGGCGATCATTTCGGCGGAATAGACGGCGCGGCGGCCCTGGGCCAGCACGGCAGTGGAGATGTCGGTGCCGAGTATGGCGAAGCGGAAGTCGCTGCGCTCCGCCGCGAGTTCGTCGAGCACCATGGCGAGGGTGTAGGCCTCGGCGCCGGTGGAACTGGCGGCGCTCCAGACCTTGAGCAGCGGGTTGCGCTCGCGCGCCTTGAGCAGCGAGGGCACCATCTCAGCGACGAGGAAATCGAAATGCTCGGCCTCGCGGAAGAAGTCGGTCTTGTTGGTGGTGACGGCGTTGATCAGGTGGGTGAGTTCGCGCTCGAGCCCGCCCTGCTTGAACAGCATGTCGCAATAGGCGGCGAAATCGGCCTGGCCGAGGGCGCGCATGCGCTTGCGCAGCCGACCTTCGACCATCAGCCGCTTGCCGGGCGGCAGCTTGATGCCCGCCTCGCCCTCGATGAGCTTGGCGATGCGGGAGAAATCGAGGGCGGAGAGGTGGTCGTCGCCGTCGTCGATGGGGGCGGGTTTTTGGGCGAGGCTAGGCATGGGGGGCCTCTCCTGTGCTCATCGACAGGCCGGTGCAAGCCGACCCCCACCCCTGTCCCCTCCCCCTGAACGGGGGGAGGGAGACCCCTGCATCGAAGCCGGCAGTGATCGTCTCCCTCCCCATTCTTAGGGGGAGGGGACAGGGGTGGGGGTCGGCCTGCACCATGGTTCTCACGCCGCTTCCGCCACGCTGCCGAGCAGGCGGTCGAGGTCCAATACCGTAACGAAGCTGCCGTTGCGGCGGCCGATGCCGGCCACCGAGTGGTCGCGCCAATTGCCGGAGATGGACGGGGGCGGATCGAGCTGGTCGGCGTCGAGCACGGTGACCTCGAAGACCCGGTCGGTGCGGAGGCCGACAGTCATGGTGCCGGCGCCCGCATCGACGTTGAGCACGACGATGCGGGTGTTCTCGGTGTCGTCGGCTTCGGGCAGGCCGAGGGTAAGGCGCAGGTCGAGCACCGGGATGCCCTGGCCGCGCACATCGGTCATGCCGAGCAGGTTCGGCGGGGCCTGCGGCAGGCGCGCCACCGGCCGCATCTCGAGGATCTCCTGCACCTTTTCGACCGGGGCGGCGAACAGCTCGCCGTTGACCCCGAGGGTCACGTATTGCGCTCGTTCGGCCATCGCCGCTCTCCTCAGGCCGCGCCGCGACGGGTGAACTCGCCGTCGAGCTCGTCGCCGGCGTCATCGATATCGAGATCGAAGCCGCCATTGCCGCCAGCACGGGCGGCCGGGCGCAAGCGCGGGGCCATGTGCGGAGACTTGGCCATGATCTCGCTGCGGAGCGCGGTGGTGCGCTTGGCCGCCGGCTTCTTCGGCGCCTCGACGGCGGCGTCGCGGCCGGTCTCGATGCGGAAGTAGCTGATGGCGTTCTGCAGCTGCTCGGCCTGGCTCGCGAGTTCCTCGGAGGTGGCCGACATTTCTTCGGCCGCCGAGGTGTTCTGCTGGGTGACCTTGTCGAGCTGCTGGATGGCGGTGTTGATCTGGGCGGCGCCGGCGTTCTGCTCGCGGGCGCCGGCAGTGATCTCTTCCACCAGTTCGGCGGTGCGCTGGATGTCGGGCACCAGGCGGGTCAGCATTTCGCCGGCCGACTGAGCGGTCTTCACCGTGGTGTCGGACAGGGTGGAGATCTCGGCGGCGGCAGCCTGGCTGCGTTCGGCGAGCTTTCTGACCTCGGACGCGACCACGGCGAAGCCGCGACCGTGTTCGCCGGCCCGGGCGGCTTCGACGGCGGCGTTGAGCGCCAGCAGGTCTGTCTGGCGGGCGATCTCCTGCACCACCATGATCTTCTGGGCGATGGTCTGCATGGCGGTGACGGCATTGTTGACCGCCTCGCCGGAGGCGATCGCATCGGCGGCCGACTGGCGGGCGATCTTTTCGGTCTGGAGCGCGTTGTCTGCGGACTGCTTGATGGTGGCGGCCATTTCTTCCATCGAGGCGGATGCCTCTTCGGTGGACGAGGCCTGCTCGGTGGCGCCCTGGCTCAGCTGCTCGGCGGTGGCCGAGAGCTCCTGCGAACCGGCCGAGACGTTGTTGGCCGAGGTGATGGCTTCGGCGATGACGTCGCGGAGCTTTTCGACCATGCGCTGCAGCGCGAGGCCGAGCGTGTCGCGATCGGAGAGCGGCTTGGGCTCGACGGTGAGATCGCCATCGGCGATGCGGTCGGCGATGGCAGCGGTGACCCGGAGGTTGCCGGTCATCACGTTGACGGTATCAACCAGATCCTTGATCTCGTCATTGGACCTGATCTCGATGTCCTGGTTGAGATCGCCGATGGCGACGGCGCCCACCACTTGCTTGATCTTGCCGAGGCCGCGGCTGATGCCGAGGATGATCACGGCGGCAGCGGTGATGGCGATCAGGGTGGAGCCGACGAGCAGCGCGGTCAGCAGCAGCGAGGAGGAGCCGTAGAGGTTCTCGGCGCCGCTGATGGCCTCGTCGAGCTGGGAGTTGTTGAGGGCAACGATCGAGTCGAGCGCGTCGACCGACTGGGCGCGCACTTCGGCGGCCTTGCCGGCGGCGAGCGCAAATGCCTCGGCGTCCTGGTTCAGCAGGGCCAGGCGGCGGACCTCGGCGTGCTGCACGAGATAGGCGTCGTAGGCGGCGGTGAAGGTCTCGACCAGCGGCTTGCCCTTTTCGCTCGACAGCTCATGCAGCGCGGCGGCGTCGGTCTTCACCGCGGCGATGCGGGTGTCCATCGAGGCGATCAGCTCGTTGAGGCGGGCAAGGTCCTGGGCGAGGATCAAGTTCTTCTCGTCGCGGGCCACGGTGAGGGTCGAGACCTCAAGCCCCGAGGCGAGCTGGATGCGCTTGACGTTGCCTTCCATGGCGGCGCTGAACGAGGCGTTGAGCTGGCCCAGGTTCATCAGCGCGATACCCATGCTGACGGCGCTGAGGACGATAACGGCGGCGAAAGCTGCGATCAGCTTGGCCTTGATGGTAATTCTCATGGCGTGGCCCCCTTAGCCCACGGACGCGCGTTCTGCGGTCCCTGCCCAAAATAATGCAGTCAGTACTCGGCGTTCTGCGGATAGAACCGGGGCGGCGGAGGCTGCCCCGGTTGTGGTGTCGTGGACGTCAGGCGGCGCCGCGGCGGGTGAACTCGCTGTCGAGGTCGTCGCCCATGTCGTCGAGCTCGAGATCGAAGCCGCCACCGGATGCGGCGCGGGACGGCGCTTTCTTCCGCGTCAGGTGCGGAGCCTTCTGCAGGATCTCGTCCTGCAGCTGGGCGGCGCGCCGGGTGCGCTGCGGGGCGCGATCGTTGGCGGGCGCGGCGACGCGGGCCGGCTGCTGGCCCTGATCGATGCGGAAGTAGCTGATGGCGCTCTGCAGCTGTTCGGCCTGGCTCGCCAGTTCCTCGGAGGTGGCCGACATTTCTTCGGCTGCCGAAGTGTTCTGCTGGGTCACCTTGTCGAGCTGCTGGATGGCGGTGTTGATCTGCGCGGCGCCGGCATTCTGCTCGCGCGAGCCGGCGGAGATTTCTTCCACCAGTTCGGCGGTGCGGCGGATGTCGGGGACGAGCTTCGACAGCATGTCCCCGGCGGAGCGGGCGGCCTTGACCGTATCGGTCGAGAGGGTGGAGATCTCGGCGGCGGCAGCCTGGCTGCGTTCGGCGAGCTTTCGCACCTCGGAGGCGACCACGGCGAAGCCACGACCATGTTCGCCGGCACGAGCGGCTTCCACAGCGGCGTTGAGCGCCAGCAGGTCGGTCTGGCGGGCGATCTCCTGCACGACCATGATCTTTTCCGCGATGGTCTGCATGGCGGTGACCGCGTTGCCGACGGCTTCGCCGGAGGCATTGGCATCGGCGGCCGACTGGCGGGCGATCTTTTCGGTCTGCGACGCGTTGTCGGCCGACTGCTTGATGGTCGAAGCCATCTCTTCCATCGAGGCGGATGCCTCTTCCGTCGAGGACGCCTGCTCGGTGGCGCCCTGGCTCAACTGCTCGGCGGTGGCCGAGAGCTCCTGCGAGCCGGAGGCGACGTTGCGGGCGGCGGCGGTGACTTCGGAGACGACCTCGCGGAGCTTCTGCGTCATCAGGTTGAGCGCGTCGATGACGTCCTTGATCTCGTCGTTCGACTTGACCTTGGCCACAGCGCTGAGATCGCCGGAGGCGACGGCGTTGGCGAGACCAAGGGCGGCGCCGAGCGACTTCGAGATCGAGACGATGATCCACAGTGCGGCGAGGACGGCGACGACGATCGAGCCGATGAGCAGGCCGACGAGCAGCGTCATCGAACTCTCGTAGAGCTGCCTCGCCTCATCATCGGCGGCGTTCAGCAGCTGCTTGTTGTGATCGATCATGGCCGTGAGGACGCTGTTGACGTCGCGCCGCAGCACGGCGGCGGCGTCGGCGGCCTGCACCGCGTTGTAATCGCCACGCTGGATCGAGATATCGACGGCCTTGTCCATTGCCACGACGAGCGCGGCATAGGCATCGCTGGCGGCGGCCAGCAGCGGCGCCTCGGTGGCCGGGACGATGCGCTGCAGGGTGGGGAACAGCTCGGCGAGGCTTGCCTTGCCGGCCGTGAAATCGGCGTACCACTCGTCCTGCTTGGCGGGGAGCGAGGAGGCGAGCAGCACGTTGCGCTGCTGGCGGAAGGAATCGGTGATGGTCATGAAGGCCTCGGACGCCGCCCTGAAGGCGGGGAAGGCCGAGAGGTCGCCGGCCGAGACCCGCTGCGAGAGCGCGTTGACCAGGGCACCCATGGTCTCCTCGACCTTGCCGAGGGCGCCGCTGCCATCGGTGGTGGTGATGGTGAGGGCCTGGGTGTCGGTGTTGAGCCTCGCCAGATCGAGGGCCTTGGTCATTTCGGCGCGGTAGGCAGCCAGCTTGGCCGCGTAGTCGGGGAAGAGGCTGCGGACCTCCTCATCGCTGACATTGCCATCCAGGGTCGTGAAGAGGCCGTCGATGTCGGTGAACTCGGCATCGATTTTGTTGACGTAGTCATCGATCACCGCCGAATCATCGGTGATGATGGCGGCGCGGACTCGGGAGCCGAGGCTTTCAAGGTGGGTCTGCATGTCCTGCATGGTGAGGACGTTGGCCGAGCGGACGTTGACGATGGTGTTCAGCGACTGGTTGAGCTTGTCGAGGTTCTGTAGCGCGATGCCCATACTGACGCCGGACATGACCACGACGGCGCCGAAGACGGCGGCCAGTTTTGCTTTGATGGTAAGCCTCATGATGCGGCCCTTTCTTCTGACGCTGCGGGCGAGCCGCTTCTGCGACCCTCAAGTTCGAAAATGCGGTGGATGTCGGGGATGATGATGAAATCGCCCCGGCGCTTGCCGATGCCGCGCACGTAATCGGGTCGCCAGCGCATGCCGACGCGCGGGGCCTCCTCAATGGCGGCGGGCTCGATATCGGTGACGTCGTAGACCTTGTCGGCAAGGATGCCGACGACGCTCGGCTCGCCGTCGATCTCCGTCTCGATGACGACGATGCGGGTATCCTGGTCGGCCGCGGCGCTGCGCATGCCGAAGGCAACCTTGAGGTTGGTGAGCGGCACGACGCGGCCGCGCACATTGATGAGTCCGGCGGCGAAGGGCGAGGCGTTGGGCACCTCGGTGACCGGCACCAGATCGAGGATCTCGCGCACGCTCTGGGCTTCGATGGCGAAGAGCTCGTCATCAAGCCGAAGGGTCAGCGCACGCATCGGTTGGGTGAACGCGGTCATGCGGCGGCCCTCCCCTCGGCGCTTCTGAAGCGCTCCTCATGGGCCTGGCCGTAGGAGACCAGCCGTGAGGTATCGAGGATCAGCGCCACGGTGCCGTCGCCCAGGATGGTGGCGCCCGAGAAGGTCTCGAGGTCGGTGTGGAGCTTACTGAGCTGCTTGATGACGGTCTGGTTGTTGCCGATGATCTGATCGACCACGAGACCTGCCCTGCCCTCTCCCGAGGAGATGATCACCACCTTCTGGTGGGTTTCCGGCTCGCCAGGGGTGTTGAACATGTCTCGGAGGCGGAGGAACGGCACCAGGCTACCGCGGATATCGAGGAAGTTGCGGCCGCGCGACTGGGTGCCGGCGGTGACCGGCAGCTCGACGCACTCCTCGACCGCAGAGAGCGGGATCGAGTAGCGGCCATTGCCGACGCGGACCAGCATGCCCTCGATGATGGCGAGGGTAAGCGGCAGACGGAGCGTGGCGGTCGTGCCCTCACCCGGCTTGGTGGAAAGCTCGATCTTGCCGCGGAGGCCATCGATGGTGCGCTTGACCACATCCATGCCAACGCCGCGTCCCGAGAGCGAGGTGACTTCCTTGGCGGTCGAGAAGCCCGGCGCGAAGATCAGCTGGAACAGGTCGTGGTCGGCGATGCGGGATTCCGGCGTCAGCAGCCCCTGCTCTTCCGCCTTCTGGCGGATGCGGGCGGCGTTGAGGCCGGCGCCGTCGTCGGTGACCGAGATCGCGACCTCGGCGCCGGCATAGACGGCGGAGAGACGAACGGTGCCCTTGATCGGCTTGCCGGCCTTGATGCGCTGCTCGGCGGTTTCGAGCCCGTGGTCAACGGAGTTGCGGATCAGGTGGACCAGCGGATCAGCGAGCCGCTCGATCATGGTCTTGTCGAGCTCGGTGTCCTCACCGGTGGTGATGAACTCGATCTCCTTGTCGAGATCGCGGGAGAGGTCGTGAACGAGGCGGCGGAAGCGCGAGAACAGCGAGCCGATCGGCACCATGCGGATGCCCATGGTGGTGTCGCGCAGACCGGAGCTGAGGCGCTCCAGTTCCTCGGCGATGGTCTTCAAGTTGCCGTCGGAACTCTGGGCGGCCATCTGGGACAGGCGGGCCTGGGCGATCACCAGTTCGCCGACGCGATCCATCAGTTCGTCGAGCCGTTCGGCCGGGACACGGAGCGAGGTGGAGCCGCGTTCGACGGTTTCGGATTTCTGTTCCTTTGGCTCGCGGGCGGCGCGAACCGGGAGCGCCTCGGCAACCGGCTCGTCGGGTTCCGCGACGGGCTCGTCCTCGGCGAGGATGGCCAGCACCGGCGAAGGCACCACTTCGGCGGCGGCGAGCGGCTCGATCGACAGCTCCATCCCGTCCTTCAGGAACAGGAAGACGTCGTCGAGCGCGGCGGTCGGGTCGGGGTGGGTGAGATCGACCTGCCAGGCGAGGTGGCAGGCTTCGGGGTCGAGGGCGTCGAGGGTCGGCACGCTGTCGATCAGCGCCGTCACTTCGCGGGGGCCGAGGTCGGCGATCTCACCGAGCAGCAGCAACGGGTTGGTGCCGTGGAGCAGTGCGGCCTCAGGGAGCTTGAAGCGGATGCGCCAGCGGCCGGTCGGTTCGGGGGCGACATTGGCGGCGACGGTCGCGCTTTTCGCCATGGGCGCCGCGGGGAAGCGGTCAGGCTCGACGATGTCGCGCAGCGCCGCGAGAATGGCCTCGCCGGCATCGGTCGCGGCATCGGGGGTTTCGATCAGGTGGTGGACGTGGTCCTTGGCGTCGAGCGCCACGCCGACCAGGTCAGGCGTGATCGGCGACAGACCCTTGCGGACCCGGTCGAAGGCGGTTTCGAACTCGTGGACGAATGCCGCGACGTCGGTGAAGCCGAACATCGCGCCACTGCCCTTGATGGTGTGGAGCGCCCGGAAGACGGAGTTGACCAGGTGGGCGTCGGCGGGGTTCTGCTCGAGATCGAGCAGGCCCTGCTCCAGCTGCTCGAGCAGCTCGCGGGCTTCCTGGCGGAAGGTTTCGGTCGGATCGGAACTCATGCGCCGGTCACCTTCTTGATGACGGCCAGCAGTTGGTCCTGCTTGAAGGGCTTCACGATCCAGCCGGTGGCGCCGGACTCGCGGGCCTGGCGCTTCAGTTCCTCGTCGGACTCGGTGGTCAGCAGGATCACCGGGATGCCCTTGCCGGCGGGGTGCTGGCGGAACTTCTTGAGGAACTCCAGCCCGTTCATGACCGGCATGTTGAGATCGGTGATGACGGCGTGGACGGTCTCGGTGGTGGCCTTGTTGTAGCCCTCGAGCCCGTTGCCGGCCTCGAGCACGGTGAGGCCGGCGCTTTTCAGCGTCATGGCGACCATCTGCCGGATGGAGGCGGAATCGTCGATGGTGAGGATGGTCTTGCTCATGCCGCCTCGCGGGTGGTGATGGTCCAGGACAGGGTGGGCACCAGCGGCCGGCCGGCCTCGGTGAAGAAGCCAGCGCGGACCAGGGCCCTCGCCATCGGCGTCGCGGCAGCGGCAGCGAGGCTGAGGCTGCGGCCGGAGGCGGCGGCGGTCTTGGCGGCGGCAACCAGCAGCTGCAGCGTGCCGGCGTCGACGCTCTCGACGTCACTGGTGTCGATGACGATCGACTCGTGCTCAGCCAGCGCCTTGGCGAGGCGCTGGTGCAGCTCGGAAATGTTGCGCAAGGAAAGGTCGCCGCTCAAATGGAGCGGGTGCGGAGGTGGTCGCGACATGGGTTCTTCTGGCCCCGGATGAGTATGCTTCTGCGATACGAAACGTCTTGCGGTAGGCGCAAAGCGACAGCCTGCGGCGAAGCGACGTGTTCTGTCGCACCGGCCGAAAACAGTCCCCGCGTCCACGGAATTGCTGTTTGCCCCTGATGACAACGATGATCGGCGGTATGTGTTAAGTCTCAATTACCGCTAAGCAGTATTTGGTAGAATTATGCAGATGAAGTAATCGCAAGTATTATTGCTGCTGATATGAATCCTACACATCACGCCGCATCGGCTGCGGGAATCGTTGCGTGACTCCGAGCGAGTCGTCGAATGCTTGCCGGGAGTCACCGCGAGCACCATTCGGGCGACCAATACTGCGGATACTGCCGTCGTGAGATCACGGTGCAGACGAGCGCACGGCATAGTGCGGGGCCTCGTCCAGTGGGTGTCGCGGCGGCGTGATGACGAGGACTTTGCGGAACAGGAAACCGGTTTCACCCGGCGAGGCGGACGTTCTCTGGGACGGCCGACATCAGTGCGACGATTTCGGGCCAGCGGAGTTCGAAGGCGGCCACACAGGCCGGGTCGAAATGGGTGCCGGAGAGCGAGACGATCTCGCGGCGGGCCTCCTCGATGGGCCAGGCGCGCTTGTAGGGACGCTCGGAACAGAGGGCGTCGAAAACGTCGGCGATGGCGACGACGCGGGCTTCGACCGGGATATCGGTGCCGGAAAGGCGATCCGGGTAGCCGGCACCGTCCCAGCGCTCGTGGTGGCTCTGGGCGATCAGTTCGGCGGTGCGGATGACTTCGGAGGAGCCATGCTCAAGGATGCGCGCGCCGATCGAGACATGGGTGCGCATGATCTTGAGCTCGTCCGGCGTGAGCTTGCCGGGCTTCGAAAGGATGGCGTCGGCGATGCCGATCTTGCCGATGTCGTGCAGCGGCGCCGCGAGATAGATGACCCGGCAGCGCTCGGGGCTGAGCCCGATGGCGGCGGCGATCAGCGAAGAGACCTGGGCGACGCGCGAGACATGCTCGCCGGTGTCGCCGTCGCGGTATTCGATAGCGCGCGCGAGGCGCCAGATGATCTCTTCCTCGCGCTCGACCAGGTGGCGGGTGGCGCTCTCGACCTCGCGGGCGAGCCAGGCGGCGCGGTCGGCGAGCTCGATCTGCGACTGGCGCAGCGCGAGGAGATTGCGCACGCGGGCCTGCAACTCGGTGGAATCGAACGGCTTGTTGACGAAATCGGTGGCGCCGGCGGCGATGGCACGGACGCGCAAAGCCGGGGCATTGTCGGAGGTGACCATGACGATGGGCACCAGCCGGTACGCTTCCTGGGCGCGGAGGCGCCGGGTCAGCTCGACGCCGTCCATTTCGGGCATGACGTGATCGACGAGCACAAGATCGAACTGAGTGGTGGCGGCGAGCGCCAAGGCCTTGGAGGGCAGCAGGCAGGAGGCGATCTCGATGCCATCGAGCGCACCGATCACATGGCCGAGGAAGGCCAGGCTCGATCGCGAGTCATCGACAATTAGCACACGCACCGGCTGAGCCCCTACAAGCCGCTGTTGACCGCTGCAGCTAAGCAGGGGCGAGTTAACAATATCAAAAACTGCGTTGTTGCCTGAGGACGACGTTACGGGTGGTTACTGATTTGTATTTGTATAATTTAAGGTCAGCCGCAATCAGGTCTGTGGAACGGCAGTTGACCAGGTGGTCAAAAGCTAGCGGGCAGTCCAGCCGCCATCGATCAACAGGGTCTGGCCAGTAATCAGGCTGGCGGCGGGGGACGCGAGGAAGGCGACGGCGCCGGAGACCTCTTTGGGCTGGCCGACGCGGTGCAGCGCGGCGATGCGCTCGACCACGTCGTCGCGGAAGCCGGGGCGGCCGAGGGCTTCGGCGGTGCCGTCGGTTTCGATGAAGGTGGGGGCGACGGCGTTGACGGTGATCCGATGCTTGCCCCACTCAACGGCCATGCACTTGGTCATGTGGGCGACCGCGGCCTTCGACAGGCAGTAGATGCCCTCGCCGGGGAGCGCGATGAAGCCGGCCTGCGAGCTCATGTTGACGATGGCGCCGCCCCTGCCGCGGGCGATCATGTGGCGGGCGACGCGTTGGGCGATGAAGAAGCTCGCCTTGACGTTGAGATTGATGGTGAGGTCGAACTCGTCCTCGGTGAAATCCTCGATCGGCCCCTCGGTGCCGCCGCCGACATTGTTGACGAGGATATCGAGGTGGCCGAGCGCGGTGATGGCGGCATCGACTGCGGTGTAGGCCTGGGGCAGGTCCATCACATCCATCTGCAGCGGCACGGCGCGGCGGCCCAGCGCTTCGATCTCGGCTTGCACCCCGGCGCCGGAGGCGATGTCGCGCAGGCCCAGCGCGATGTCGGCGCCGGCATTGGCGAGGGCCAATGCGATGGCGCGGCCGAGGCCGCGGGCGGCGCCGGTGACGAGCGCGGTCTTGCCGGTGAGGTCGTAGCTGGGCAGGTCGGTCATGTGGTTCCCCCTCGTTCGTGCGATGACACAGATAGTGGCATGCACCGCGCCGGTGCGGCAGGTAAAACCGCCTCGACGCATCCGGCGACGCTCGCTAGAAAGCTCGCACCGCTGCAACGTTGCAGCGCAACGAGGATCGCATTCGCCCGGGCCAGTTCCCCGGGGGCGACCAAGAGGGAGCTGAAGCATGCCGGCCACGACCACCCAACCCTGGCGCAACCGTCCGTATCACCGGCGGTGGCTGCTGGAGCAGGCGGATGCGCTGTTCGGGTTCTTCCAGAACCGCGCCTTCAACCCCAAGGGCGGCTTCTTCGATCTCGATCCGACCGGCAAGCCGCTGAACACCGACAATCCGGTGCGCGGCATCCACTCGACGGCGCGCATGGTGCACTGCTTCGCCATCGGCAGCCTGCTGGGCCGGCCGGGCTCGGACCTGATCGTCGACCACGGCATGAAGTTCCTGTGGGAACGGCACCGCGACAGCAAGGCGGGCGGCTATTTCTGGACCGTAGACGACAACGGGCCGCGCGATGGGCGGAAGCAGGGCTACGGCCACGCCTTCGTGCTGCTCGCCTCATCGAGCGCCAAGCTGGTGGGACATCCGCTGGCCGACAGGATGCTGGCGGATGTGACCGAGATCCTCGAGACCAAGTTCTGGGAAGAGCAGCACGGCGCTATTGCCGAGGAGTTCAACGCCGACTGGTCGGTGATCGCGCCGTATCACGGGCAGAACTCCAACATGCACCTCACCGAGGCGCTGATGGCGGCGTTCGAGGCGACCGGTGAACGCAGTTATCTCGACAAGGCCGAGCGCATCGCCGACCTGATCATCCGGCGCAAGGCGGGCGAGAACGGGTTCCGCGTGGCCGAACATTTCGACGGCAACTGGGTGGTGGACAAGAGCTATCTCGGCGACCAGATGTTCCGGCCGCCCGGCACCACGCCGGGGCACTGGCTCGAGTGGTCGCGCCTCGTGCTGCAGCTCTGGGCGCTGGGCGGCAAGCAGCACGCCTGGATGCCGGACGCGGCCGAAGCGCTGTTCGCGCAGTCGATCGCGCTGGGCTGGGACAAGGCGAAGGGTGGGTTCTTTTACAACCTCGACTGGAACGACAAGCCCGACATGCGCGATAAGCTGTGGTGGCCGGCCTCCGAAGCGATCGGCGCCGCGGCGTTCCTCTGCGAACACCGGCCGAGCGCTTTCCACGAGGAGTGGTACCGCCACATCTGGGACGTCATCGCCAGCTCGTTCATCGACGAGACCAATGGCGGCTGGCACGAGCAGCTAACGGAGGACCTGAAGCCGAGCTACACGCTGTTCGGCGGCAAGGGCGACATCTACCACGCGCTGCAGGCGTGTTTGATCCCGCTCTATCCGGCGACGGGGAGTTTGACGAAGGGCTTGCTGGCGGAGATTTCAGCACGGTAGGCGTTGTTGCGGAGCCGGGTGGACAAGCGGCCTGCCGACGATAATGTCCCCTGTGGCAAGGGGGAACGGCTATGAGCGGGGAGGAGGCTGGACCGGCGAGCGAAGCAGCGGGCGGCGGCTTGCGGTCTCGGGCCTATCGCGCACTGACCGGTGGCCTATCGGGCGAAGGTCGGCTGTCGCGGACGAACATCGTCCTGATCGTCTTGATCATCGCTTCGATCCTGTTTGCCATCGCCGACAGCGAAGAGACGATCGCCGGACCCTACACGCAGGTGTTCCGGGTTATCGAAGCCGGCTTCGGCATTATCTTTCTCGGCGAGTATCTGCTGCGGGTGTGGGCCAGCGCCGAGGATCCGCGCTATGGCGGCGGCATCAGGGGCATGCTGCGGTTTGCGCTCACGCCGGCGGCGATCATCGACCTGCTGGCGCTGTCGCCCCTGTTCTTCGCAGCCATCGGCAGCGAAGCCTATGTCCTGCGACTGCTGCGGCTGTTGCGGATACTTCGGTTGACCAAGATCGGCCGCTATTCCAGCGCCGCCGCCGACATCTGGCAGGCGGTGCGGCTGCGGCGGTACGAGCTCGGCATCAGCCTCGCCGCCGGGCTGTTCCTGATGCTGGTGTCGTCGGCCTGCCTCTATGCACTGGAGGGAGCCGACCAGCCCGAGAAATTCGGCAGCATTCTGCGCGCCATGTGGTGGTCGATTTCGACGCTGACTGTCGGCTACGGCGACGTCTATCCCATCACGGTGGCCGGCAAGGTGTTCGCCAGCATCACCGCGCTGATCGGTATCGGACTGGTCGCGGTGCCTACGGGCATCATCGCAGCAGCCTTCGGCGAGGTGCTGAGCTTACGGGCGAAAGACGATGATGGGGGTCCGCCCGCCACCGTCGATCGCGCTGCGTTCGACCAGGCGATCGAAGCGCAGGTGGCCCGCGCAGCGGAGCAGGGGCGGCCGCATGTCGAGATCAATGCCGGAGAGCTGCATCGCCAGCTCGGTGGGTATCCGGGGACGTCGCATCGAATGCCGGTCGCCTGCGCCGCACTGCGGGCGGCCATGAGGGATGGCGACATGGTGAGCTTCGAGCCGCCGAAGGGAAACGGCGCCGCCCTCACAGTGCGCTATGAACTGAGGCGCTGAGCTCACGCCGGTGCCCTCCCGCGGGGCGAGGCCGCTGCCGGTTTAGGGGCGGCCGGCGAAACCATGTGCAGTTCGGTGCGTTCTCTCAGCGAACCCCGCATCACCGATCTGAGGTCAGGCCATGAAAATCGCCCAGGTTGCCCCGCTATTCGAGAGCGTTCCGCCGAAGCTCTACGGGGGCACCGAGCGCGTCGCGTCCTATCTCACCGAGGAACTGGTGCAGCGCGGGCACGAGGTGACGCTGTTCGCGAGCGGCGACTCGGTGACCTCGGCGGAGCTGGTGGCGTGTTCGCGGGCCGCCTTGCGGCTCGATCCCAGTATCGAGACCCCCCTGCCCTATCACATCGCCATGCTCGACCGGGTGATGCAGCGGGCGAACGAGTTCGACATCGTGCACTTTCATACCGAGCTGATGCACTACCCGATGATCCGGGCGTTCCAGGGGCGCACCCTGACCACCCAGCATGGGCGGATGGATCACCGGGATCTCGAGCCGTTCTACAAGCACTTTTCCGATGCGCCGCTGGCCGCCATCTCGCGCGACCAGCGCGAGGCGCTGCCCCAGGGCAACTGGGCGGGCACGGTCTATAATGGCCTGCCGCGCGACATGCTGCAGTTCGGGGACGGCGAAGAGGGGTACCTGGCCTTCCTTGGGCGCATCTCGCCGGAAAAAGGGCCCGATACCGCGATCGAGATCGCGACCCGGGCCGGCCTGCCGTTGAAGATCGCAGCCAAGATCGACACCGTCGACAAACCCTATTGGGACCAAGTGATCGAGCCGCTGGTTCGGAGCCATCCCAATGTCGAATATGTCGGCGAAGTCACCGAGCGGCAAAAGTCCGAGTTCCTGAGGAAGGCGCTGGGCGTGCTGTTCCCGATCACCTGGCGCGAGCCGTTTGGCCTCGTGATGATTGAAGCCATGGCCTGCGGCACACCGGTGATCGCGTTCCGCAAGGGCGCCGTTCCCGAGGTGATCGACGAGGGTGTGTCGGGTTTCGTCGTGCACACCGCCGCCGAGGCGCTCGCCGCCATACCGCGACTGGCGGAGCTGGACCGCAAGGCCGTCCGCGCGGCGTTCGACCGGCGGTTCACCGCCGGGCACATGGCGGATGGCTACCTGGAGATCTACGAGGAACTGCTGGCCGCCGAGGAGCATGGCGCGCCGGCACCGCGTCGTAGCGACCCGGACCTCAGGATCGTCACCTCGCACTAGGAGGCACGGCATGGAGCAGGCAGCTCCCGAGAGCGCGCCGGAAGGCGGCGCGGGCATCATCCCCGCTTCGGTATCGCTGCCGGAACGCCGCACCCGCACGCTCAAGCACGACGACAGCTTTGCCGTGTTCGACCACAATGGCGACGCGCTGGCGGGGCCGGGGCGGCCGGAGGGCATCTTCCATCACGATACGCGATACCTGTCGCAGCTCTACCTGACCATCGGCGGACAGCGCCCGTTGCTGCTGAGCTCGAGCATGCGGGCCGACAACGCCATGCTCACCTGCGACCTGACCAATCCCGACTTCTTCGACGCGCCGGGCAAGGTAGGGTTACAGCACGATCTCATCCATATCCGGCGTTCGCGCTTCCTGTGGCAGGGGAGTTGCTTTGAGCGGCTGGCGGTTCGCAACTTCGACCAGACGCCGCATCGGGTATCGCTGTCGGTGTGGTTTGCCGCCGACTTCGCCGACTTGTTCGAGGTGCGCGGCAGCCACCGCCCGCAGCGCGGCACGCTGAACCCGCCGACCGTCACGGACGCAGCGGTTCATCTCTCCTACACCGGGCTCGATGCCGAACGGCGCGAGACGGTGCTGCGGTTCGATCCGCAGCCGACGCGGCTCATGGCCAACCAGGCGGTGTTCGAGATCGACCTGGAGGCCGCCGAAACGTTTGCCGTGTTCATCGAGGTGCACTGCGGCTCCGAGGACGATCGGCCAACCGGCCGCATGGGGTTCCTGCGGGCGCTGCGCGACTCGCGCCGGGCGCTGCGGCTGGGCACCTCGCGCGCCGTCGAGATCGAGAGTTCGAACGACCTGTTCGACGAGACGACAAGCCGTGCCGTCGCCGATCTCTACATGCTCGTTACCTCGACGAGCGACGGGCCCTATCCCTATGCCGGCATTCCCTGGTTCAGCACGGTGTTCGGCCGCGATGCGCTAATCACCGCGATGGAGATGCTGTGGATCGATCCGGCGATCGCGCTCGGCGTGCTGCGGCACCTGGCGGCGCTGCAGGCCCGCGAAACGGACCCGCTCAGCGAGGCGCAGCCGGGCAAGATCCTGCATGAAGCGCGTGGTGGCGAGATGGCCATACTCGGCGAGGTGCCGTTCCGCCGGTATTACGGCAGCGTCGACTCGACGCCGCTGTTCGTGGTGCTGGCCGGCGCCTATCTCGAGCGTACCGGCGATCTCGAAGCCATTCGGTCGCTCTGGCCCCACATCGAGGCGGCGCTCGGCTGGATCGATCAGTACGGCGATCTCGATGGCGATGGTTTCGTCGAGTATGGCGGCGGGCGGCCGGGCGGGCTGGCCAACCAGGGCTGGAAGGATAGCCACGACTCGGTGTTCCACGCGGATGGCAAGCTGGCCGGTGGGCCGATCGCGCTTGTAGAGGTGCAGGCCTATGTCTATGGCGCGCAACTCGCGGCGAGCCAGATGGCGCGGCAGCTGGGCCGGGACGAGTTGTCAGTCGACCTGCGGCATCGGGCGGAGGGGCTGCGCGAGCGGTTCGATGCGGCCTTCTTCGATGCCGAACTCGGCACCTACGTGCTGGCGCTCGATGGCGAGAAGCGCCCGTGCCGGGTGAAGAGCTCCAATGCCGGGCACGCGCTCTATACCGGCATCGCCTATCTCGAACGGGCGGCTCCGGTGGTTGCGACGCTGATGGCGCCTACGTCCTACAGCGGGTGGGGCGTTCGGACGCTGGCCTCGACCGAGGCGCGCTACAATCCGATGAGCTACCATAACGGCTCGGTGTGGCCGCACGACAATGCGATGATCGCTGCCGGCTTCGCGCGGTATGGCTTCCGGCGCCATGCCGCTCGCATCTTCGAGGGGCTGTTCGCCGCGTCGTCGCAGACCGACCTGCGCCGGCTGCCGGAGCTGTTCTGCGGCTTTCCGCGGAAGAGCGGGCAGAGCCCTACTTCGTACCCCGTCGCCTGCTCGCCGCAAGCCTGGGCCGCCGCAACGCCGTTCTCGCTGCTGCGGTCCTGCCTTGGGCTGGTGTTCGACCCGGCCAATGCCGAGATCACCTTCGATCACGCGGTGCTGCCGGGCTTTCTCGACGAACTGGTGCTGCGCAAGCTCAGGGTCGGCGCGGGGCAGCTCGACGTGGCCATCCGCCGCGCCGGGGCAGAGACCGCGATCAATGTGATGGAGCGGCGCGGGCCTGCGCGCATCCTGATCCGGGGGTAGCAGAGGGGGAAGGCTTTGCCACCGGTGGCGGCAAAGCCTGTTGGCGTCAGTGCAGCTCGGTGCTGCGGGGCGCCGGCTCCTCGAGCAGGTCGTCGTAGACCTGGGCGGCGCTCTCCTTACCCTTCTCGTAGAGCTCGGCGGCGCGCGCCTTGCCTTCCTCGTAGATGCCGGAGGCAGCTTCGGCTGCGGCCCGGCGGGCGTCATCGGCGGCCTTGCCGACGAGGCGATCCTCTTCGGCGGTATGCGGCAACGCTGCGCCGACCGCCGCACCGGCGGCGAAGGCGAGTGCGCCGGCGATCAGCGGCTGGTTCTGGAACGTGTCGACCACCATCCGACTGGCCCGATCCATCTGATGCTGAGCCGCGCCACCGAGCACCTGGGCCTGGTGGCCAACCTCGCCCATGGCGGCGCCGACGCCGTGCCGCATGTCGTGCCAGCGGTGCGATGCCCAGCCGGCGGCCTCGTCGAAGCGATTGCCGGCCTCATCCTGGAAGTCTCGCACGCGATGGCCAGCGTCGTCGATGAAGCCGCCGAACTTGCGTCCGGCACCATCGACGAAGGCGCCTAGGCGATGGCCGAGTTCATTGGACTCCGCCTTGTAGCGCCTGCCGCTCATGTCCTCGAACTCGCTGTACCACTTGCCGGCCTGATCTTCCTGGTGGCTGATCCGCCGCATGCCACCCGATACGGTGGCGTAGGGGTACTCGGGCTCATCCTGTGGCCGGACCTTCGGCGTGTCGCGGTTGCCTAGGCTGGGTCCCTGCCCCGACATCAGCCAGATCAGGCTGATGCCCAGCAGCGCTGCCGGCAGCGGGTTGTTGGTGATCGTGGCGCCGAGATTGGAGGCCAGCTGCTGGCCGCCGCCCTTGGTGTAGGCCAATGCCTCGTCCACCAGCTGCCCAGGGGTCAGGCGCTGCCGGATCTCGCCGATGCGGTCTTCGACCCGGCGGCGCTGCTCTTCGACCTCGCGTTCCAGCTGGGCCGAGTCTTTGTCAAAGCTGCTCATCAGAAACTCTCCTTTACGACCTCAGCGTCGCGCGCCAGCGAGTGGGTCGTGCGCTTGAGGTTGAGCCGCGAAGCCTTCCAGGCGTCGAGGCTGCGGGAAATGAAGGACCACGCGATGCCGCCCACGACGAGCGCCACCACCAGCGAGGCAACGAAGCCGGCGGCGTCATCGGACATGCCGAAGGCGACCAGAGCCCATGAGAGCCCCGTGACCAGCGCGGCGAGAAACACACCCACCGCACCGATGGCCAGGACTGCTCCGACGGCAAAGCCCTTGGACGCGTCCAGGGCGACATCCAGCTTCTCGCCGGCCTCGCTTTTCGCGAGCTCGATCTCCTTGCGGAACAGACCCGAAACGTCGTTGGCCAGCGACCCGAAGAGATCCGTCAGGGACCGGTGTTGCTCATATTCCGTCATCTGGACCTCCCATCACCTGCCCGTCACCGGCGTTCGGCGTAGCGGCCGGCCCGTAGGAGGGCCGCGGAACGGGGGACAGGCGATTGTCCGATGCGTCGCGCCGCGAGGCGCTGGCGCGGACAAAGCGGCTCGCCGCAAAGCCTAGCAAGGCGGCTGCGCCGATGAAGGCTGCCGGTTGCTTCCGGCCAAAATCCTGCACCATGGCGAGGATGTCGTCGACATCGTGGTCGCGCACCGTGGAGGTGAGCCGCTGGGCGCCATCGGCGATCATGCGGACGTAGTGCGCGCTGCTGTCGTCCTGGCTCTCCAGTTCGCCGGCGACCTTGTCGAAGGCCCGGGAAACGCCATCGAGCTGGCCGGCCAGCAGCTGCTTTTGCTCGCTCGCCATGCCCTTGGTCTTTGCGGCGACTTCATCGAACTGGGCCTTTGCCTCCTCGCCGAGCAAGGCGGCCTGCTCCTTCACCTCCTCGCCGAGGTCGGCAAGGTCCTTCTGCGCGGTCTGCGCCAGATCCGCGGTATCGTCGCGCACGCGTTCGGGCATCGAGCCCGGTAGTCCTGAACTCGAGGGATAGTCTGGGGTGCTCATCGCACTGCTCCTGTTTGGGATCAGATGCGGCTCGCTGACGGACGCTTCGCCTAAGCCGATGCAAGACCAATGAGCAGGAAGCGCCGAAGTTCCGGAGGTTTGCGCGAAAACGCGCAGAGAGTGGTCGGGAGCCCAGGTTGCGCGGCAAAGCTGCGGAACCGGCGTTTCCTCCCGGGAGTTAACCTGCAACTGCCCGATCCCAGGAGAGTGCGATGACCATCTATCGTCTGGTGCCCGCGGCCGCCCCCGACGATCCGGGCTGGGACCGCGCCCTGAACCAGGGCGAGGTCGTGGTTCTCGCCCATTCCTCGGGCGAGGCCCGCGCGATTGCTGCGCTCGAGGAGGCCAGCCAACTGGTCGGCCGCGTACCGCTGTCGATCACGCAGGTCATCGCCAGCGCCTTCCGCGACGAGAAGCTCTATTCCGTGCACGAGACGTCCGGCACGGGTTTCGAGGACACCGGGCCGGCTCGGGTGCTGCGCGGTGAATTCAGCTTTCCCGACAACTTCGTCGTCCACGTCGATTGAGCAGAACATCACGAAACAGGCTGGCCTGAGGCGCGGAACTCGAACGGTCACTTCGCTGGAGGGGAAATGTCGGATTCCGTCGCCTATTTTGGCTTCACCGGGTTGATCGAGCCGAGCGGGGTCGGGCGCATCGCGGCCGCCTTGAACTCGGCCGCCAATGCCGAGGTGGGGACCGTTCACCTCGCCTTCTCGTCCAACGGCGGCTATGTCGCGGATGGCATCTACCTGTTCAACCACATCCGGGCGCTGCCGCTGCACCTGGTGGTCTACAATACCGGGAGCGTCAGTTCGATCGCGGTGTCGGTGTTCCTCGCGGCAGGCGAGCGATACTGCTCGAGCCACGCGATGTTCATGATCCACCCGACGACGATGGGGGGTGCCGAGATGACCGCGCGCCGGCTGCAATCAACGCTGGATGCGGCACTGGCGGACGATGATCGCACGGACAATATCCTGCGTCAGCGCTCCACCATCCCCGAGGAGGTGCTCGCCGCGCGACGCCACAGCGAGATCCACATCTCGCCCGCGCAGGCTCTCGAGTTCGGGCTGGTCCAGGCGGTGCGCGAGTTTACGCTGCCAGGCGGGCAGCAGATCGTTCAGATCTAAGGGGGTCGCACTCATTGTCTGCACTCGTGCGGCCGGTGGTTTCCCACCGGCCGAGCCGGTCGTTTCAGTGCTTGTCGGGGTTGGGGCGGTTGCTGGAATCGCGCTTCATGTCGTCATCCATCTGCCGCTGGCCCTGGCGGTTCTGGTCGCCCTGCTGGCGGCCCTGATCGGCACCGCCGGACTGCTGACCACCCTTGCCGCCCTGCCGTCCGGCCTGGCCGGACTGCTTGTTGCGGTTCGCATCCTTGTTCTGATTGGGCATGGTACTCCTCCAATTGATGCCGGACGCTGCGGCAGACATAGAACTTCGGCTGACAGCGATTGTTCCGCGAAAATGCGAAATTCCGAACCCGACGCGTCGGGTCTGCTGGAGGCACGGCTGAAGGGCGGTCAACCGTGATGAAAGCGAACGGTGATCGCGCCCCGGGAGCGGCGAACCACGGAGCACCGGACATTGCCGCCGTTGGGCACGACTAGGTCGAAGCTCGAGGGTGGCTGCGAGTTGGGCGAGATGTGCAGAAGAGCCCCAGTCCGCGAGGCATTGTGGATGGCGCAGGTCGCCACCCCATCGCCCATCTGGATCAAGCCCTGCAGTATCCGCTGTCGCGGCGAGTTCCAGATGTCCGGCATGCAATCTCCGTGAGAAGCGTCAAGGCGATCTAACTTGGGCCGCTGGCGAGTGGTTCCGGCAGGGCTGGTATGCTGGATGCGCGTGGCCGGCCGATGGACCATCCTGGGTCCAATCGGGGCCTGGTCGGTTCAGCACTTAGCCACCGAGCTCAGGGCCCAAGCCGACACTATAGGCAACCACCAGCATCGAGATCGAGAAGGCATAGAGGGTGATCAGCGCGAGGGATCTCAGCATGGTTCGGGCTCCGGGTTGGTGGGGAATGGCCGGCGGCAGTGGACTGCCAGCCGACCATCTGCATCGGGTTATTCAGATGGCGTCACTGGCCATCAGGTTTGACGTCGACGGTCACGGCCGGAACATCGATATCTACCGTCTTCGAGCCGAAGCTGCCGTTGAAGTAGAGAAACAGTCCGATAGCGATGACGATGACGAGCAGGATGCCAGCGACGACACCCACCGCTCCGCCACCCGAAGTAACAATGGTTTCACGATCGGCCATTTGATTTCTCCATACATGTGGACCTGTCCAGACAACGTCCAGGGGTCGTGCTCGTTCCGAAAACTGCTGTGATTTCAGTGTGATAGTCGACTTGTACGCGCGCATGCCGAACGACGCCGAGAGGTATCGACGTCGGCGGCCGGCTACCCCGGGCCCCGAGGGGTTCGACTTGCGAGCCCACTAGTGGACTTGCGCCATCTGACCCAGGGGACTGAGAAACTTGCCGTAGACCCAGCCCGCGCGGCCATCCTCGGCAGTGATCATCACCCAGCCGCGTTCGGTCCTGCCGACCGTCACCCTGGTGCCGCCGCCGAGCAGAAAGACTTGCCGGCTGGTCTTGACCGGCGCTTCACGGACGCGGAGCGACTCCACGGCGACGGAATGGGAAAAGGTCGATGCCGGCGACGAAGCCATTGAACCTGGCGGGTTGGGGGCTTTGATCGTCACCGGCACCGATTTCGCGATGTTCAAGTCGTCGGCCTTCGCCGTCGGCAGATAGGCCACGTAGCTGGGCTTCAGGTTGGAGGTCTTGACCGGAGCTATCGAGGCAACCCTGGCAACCGTATCCGCGGTAAAGCTGAGGCCGGATACAGTAAGCGCTCCCGCAAGGAGCGCCGCGCCACAGAACAGAGCGATAGAAACAATTGGTCGACGCATTCTTTGTGTCAGATCCTTGTGTCCAGATCCTTGGGAGAGCGGCGACCGCCGTGTGGGGCACCGAGAGGGAACTCGCGGCCGCCGCTCCTGGAGAAACAAGCTCGCTGAGGGCGCCTGGTTCCTGACCCCAGACTTCAGGCCCACTTGGCATGGCGACCTAAGTCGCTATGACATCTCAAAGAAAATGCGGAACCGGTCACAAGTATTCGAGTTAGTTTACTGTCCGATACATGCCGCCGCTTGTGTCGAACACCCCGCACAGCGGGGTCCACACTGATGGTCAAACCCCCATTGCTCAACCAACGGGGGTTTGATCGTCTTTGGGGACAAGAATAACGAGGCTACGGAGAGGCGATCTACAGGCGTCAGAGGGCGTTCGTCTGGGAAGGGTGCCTGCCGGCCCTGCTCGCGGCATCCGCGGGATACAAATAACGGCGGGCGCCCTGGTTGAGGGCGCCCGCAGCCTGATGCCCTAAGTTGCGGCGGAGCTGGGCATCATGCGGACCTCTCAACAGGCCCGTTACTGAAGCTGCGCTTGCAGCTGTCCGGGGTCAGCAAGGTGCTGACCGGAAGCAGCAGGGCGCAGGAACTTTCCGTAGACCCAGCCGGTTCGGCCGTCTTCGGCGGTGATCAGCATCCAGCCGCGTTCGGTGCCGGAGACGGTCACCGTGGCGCCGCTTTGCAGACCAAACACCTGCGGGCTGTCCTTGGCTGGGCCCGACCGAACGCGGAGCGAGTCGACGGCGACGATGAATGCGGGCGCGCTGCCCGGAGGCGGTTCGGTGGTCATGGATACCGGCACGGCCGGGACGGACTTGGCGACGTTAAGATCGTCCGCCGAGGTGACGACGGTCGAAGCCACGTAGCTGGGTCGGATGTTGGCCCTGACGGGCGTGAGGCTCGCCATCTGCGCTACCGTGCCGGCCGTGAACGTCAGGGAACTCACGGTTAGCGCGGCGGACATGAGGAAGGCGGCACACAGCACAAAGAATGCGGCGATCGTTCGGGCCATTTTCAGCTCCGTTGTCGCTCAGGCCACCGCATTGTGGAGAACTAAAATCCCGATCGGAACAAAAGGTTCCGGAACCCTGTGAGGTCGGAGGAATAAGAGGACTGTGATGGGAACGCCGCGCCGCCAGTAGGAGCGGACCGCCTTGCGGTCCGCCCGTTTCGTGTCAGATCTGGAAGTAGCCGCGGGCCTGGTCTTCGGTGGGCATCTGACCGTCCGGGGTCATCTTGTCGACAGTTTCCGGTATCGCCGTCGCCAGCCGCTGAAGCAGCTCGTCACGGGAGAGGCCGGTGCGCTTCGTGAGTTCGGACAGGTTCTCGTCGCCGATGGCCTGTGCCACCTCGTCGGGGCCAAGGCCGCGGGTGGGGACATTGGGGTTCACCCAGGAGTCGGCCGTTTCGGACTGGCCGGAGGACTTGAAGCGGTCAAGAAGATCACCGAGGCCACCTGTCAGCACGTTGCCCGATCCATTGCCGCCGCCGAGCAGGTCGCCAAGACCGCCGAGCATGCCGCCCAGGCTGCCTTGCGCATTCGGATCGGTGCCGGGCTTCTGCAGCCCCTTGAGTGCTTCGCCTATCTTGTCGCGATTCTGGTAGCCAGCGACGGCCAGCAGGCCGAGCAGCGCCAGCATTGAAGGCATGCGGTTTGCCATGAGGTCCTCCTATGCCCGGCGGCGCGCGACCGCGCCCCAGACGAAAAGTACGATGACGGCGCCGACAACAGCGCCGATGAGGCCAGCGCCTTCGCCTGCCGAGTACCAGCCCAGCGCCTGGCCAAGAAAGGTCGCGACGAAGGCTCCAACGATCCCGAGGATCGTCGTCAAGACGAAGCCTGACGGGCCTCCAGATCCGGGCACGACGAACTTGGCGATAACGCCTGCGACGAACCCGATGAGGATTGTCCAAAGGATACCCATGCTTCACTCCCTGTGGTTGATCGCAAACCAACCAGCAGGGGGTCAAAGGGTTCCGTTGCTCCGCCGCTCTCGCCTGCCGGAACCTCCTGCCCCCAGCGGCGTTGGATGAGGCTGTCAGATAGGACCGAAGTGACGAAATCCGAGAACTATGCCGATTCACTTTCGATCGATGGGCGCTACCGCCTACTGGTAGAGGCCATTACCGACTACGCCATCTACATGCTCGATCCGACCGGCCGGGTCGCCAACTGGAATGCCGGCGCCCAACGATTCAAAGGGTACACCGCGGACGAAATCATCGGCACAAACTTCGAGGTGTTTTACGTCGATGAGGACAGGCAGAACGGCCTGCCGGCGCAGAACCTCAGACGCGCGCGTGAAGAAGGCCGTATCGAGCAGGAGGGATGGCGGCTCCGAAAGGACGGAACGCGCTTCTGGGCCCACGTCGTTATTGACCGGATCATGGATCCGAGCGGCCAGATTGTCGGCTTCGCCAAGATAACGCGCGACCTCACTGAGCGGCGCAACACGCAAGCGGAGCTGGAAGCGGCCCGTGAAGCGCTCTTCCAGGCGCAAAAGATGGAGGCGATCGGGCAGCTGACGGGCGGGATCGCCCACGATTTCAATAACCTGCTGATGGCGGTGCAAGGCAGCCTCGAAACCGTGATGAGACGGCTGCCGGCCGACAACCCTCATCTGCCATTTATCGAGAACGCCTTGAAGGGCGCGAGGCGCGGAACGGCGCTCACGCAGCGGATGCTGGCATTTGCGCGGCGCCAGGAGCTGACGATGGTTGCGATCGACATCGGCGCGCTGGTGCTGGGCATGCGCGACATGCTGGAGCGCTCGCTGGGCCCGTCCATACTCGTCGGCCTGCGGCTGCCGGCCAACGCCCCCAAGGCACGCTCGGATCCTGCCCAGCTGGAAAACGCCATCCTCAACCTGGCGCTCAACGCGCGGGACGCGATGCCCAATGGGGGATCCATTACCCTCTCCACCGCAGTGCGAAAAGCATCTCCGGGGTCGGAACCGCGTCCCGGCCACTATCTGGTGCTGGCCGTCGAGGATGATGGCGAAGGCATGGATGAGGTCACCCTTTCACGTGCTACCGAACCGTTCTTCACGACGAAGGAAGTGGGACAGGGGACCGGCCTGGGCCTGGCGATGGTCCACGGCCTCGCCATGCAGTCGGGCGGTCGCCTGCACCTGGAGAGCAAAAAGGGACAGGGAACCCGGGCGGAGATCTGGCTGCCCCTGGCCGAGGGTCAAAGCGAGGTGATGGTGGAAGCAGAAGCAAAGGCGCCACATGGCGGGCGCGCGCTCAGCATATTGGCGGTGGATGATGACCCGCTAGTGCTGATCAACACCGTGGCCATGCTCGAAGATCTTGGTCACCAGGTCACCAGCGCCGGATCCGCACGAGAGGCTCTGGAACTCATCGAGGGTAACCGGTTCGACCTGGTCGTCTCCGACCAGGGCATGCCGCACATGACCGGGCTGCAGATGATGGACGCCATGCGTCTAAAGGGGCACTTGATGCCGACGATCGTCACGACGGGCTATGCCAGTTTGCCGAAGACGGATGTGGCGGTGACCACGGTGTCCAAGCCGTTCGGACTCGATGAGCTGGAAACGGCCATCGCGGAGACGATGGTTGAGCCGGTGCACTAACCGTCCGGCCTCGAGATCGGGCAGAAGGATCGGCGGCTCAACGGGATAGAGCCTGACCGGGTCAATGCCGGCGCGATGGAACACATGTTCGGGAGACTCGTTGCAAGCCAGGGTGTGCGTTCGACGCGCACGCAATGATCTGCCCTCCGGTAGATCTCCAGCAGCGGCAGGGCGGGACATGAAGTTCTATTTCGACATCCGAGACGGCGCCGAGTTGACGCGCGATGACATCGGCGTGGAGTTGCCGGATGCAAACGCCGCCCGGCTGCAGGCCACCATCGCACTGACCGAGATGGCGCGTGACTATCTGCCTCGGGACGGCGACGAGCGGCGGCTCTCGATCCATGTGCGCGACGCCGATAGCCCACAGTTCGACGTCACGCTCGACTATGAACTCGAGGACCTTCGCGAGAAGGACGGCAGCTAGCATGGCCAAGCCGGCACTCGAGGAGTTCGATCCGTTCTTTGCCATGGTTTCTGTGCGGGACGACCTGTCGGATGAAGAGCGGGCGATCGTCCTGGCATCGGCAGGCGACGCCCAATCGTTCGCCGCTGGCGAGGATATCGTTAGCCAGGGGGATCGGCCTTTCAACAGCACCCTGGTGGTGAAGGGGATGACCGGCCGGTATTCCACCGTCGAGGATGGCGGGCGGCAGATCACGGGGCTCCACGTTGCCGGAGATTTTGTCGACCTCCACTCTTTCCCGTTGCAGCTGATGGACCACTCGGTCACGGCGATCACCGCATGCCGCATCGTGAGCTTTCCGCATACGGCCCTCCTCAAGATCACCGAGCGGTTTCCTCACCTGACCCGAGTGCTGTGGCTGCTGACGCTGCTCGATGGCTCGATCCATCGACAGTGGATGGTCACGAAGGGCCGTCTGACCGCGGACGAGCAGATGGCGCATCTGTTTTGCGAGCAGTTCGTCCGGGCGCAGACGGCAGGGCTCGCCACGGGCAACCGGTACCCATTTCCGCTGACCCAGACGCAGTTCGGCGACGCCCTCGGTCTCTCGATCGTTCACACCAATCGGACGCTCCAGCGCCTCAGGCGTACGGGAACGATCGAGTGGCAGGACGGCGTGGTGAAGATCAACGACTGGCCGTTGCTGCAGGAACTGGGGCAGTTCGATCCAACCTACCTCCACCTGGAAAAGCACCGTCGCTAGCTCATTAACTTAGTGAAATGCGCGACGACCGCCCGCCGTCTAGCTTGGGCGGATGACCGACAGCAGCCGTGAACGAAGCCCAAATCCCGACGTGGTCGCCCACCGACGGGCAAGCGCGCTGGTGGCGCCATTTCTTCCCAAACTGCAGCAATGGAACCTGTACGCGGCCAGTTCGGCGGCCAGGGAAGCCTCCCGCCTTACCACCGAGAGAGAGCGAGATACGCTGCGCGGTCGGCGGCTAGAGGTGATCGCCGAGGTGCAGACCGAGTTCGTTCGGTTTAGCGAGGCCATCGCCGCGGAGCCTGCCCATGCCCGCATCGCGGACGTGGACGCGGCGTTTCGGCGGCTGTTGAGGACGCTCGATTTCTAGTCTCGATGCCTCGGCCGGTCCCACCTCGACTGGGATTCGCTGTGGCCGAGCGGCAGTTTCGCCGATGGCGGCAACTTTTCGGGGCGCCGCAGATTGTCTTGGGAGCCCCATGAAGGAGCCACGAGAAATGACCTTTCCCATCGACCCCGCCCAGCGCCAGCCAAAGGGTGATCACAACCGGCGCCTCTCGCTCGGACTCGATCCGGAGCAGTTCGCCTTGGCAGCCGGGATTACCGTTGACGAGCTGCGCGACTACGAGAACACCTGGCCGGACCACGAATTCAGTCCGATGATCGCGCAGCGCGTCGGCGAGGCCCTCGAGCGTCTCGAGTTGGAACTGCCGAACTCCGAAGCTGCTGGCATCCAGCAGCTGCAGGACCGAGCGGCCCACGACCATGAGCCTATTTCCCTGATCGTTGACCCGTCGATCGAGCAGTCGATCCGCGATACCGCGTATTATCTCTGGGAGTATGATGGCCGTCCCGAGGGACGCGACGAGGAATACTGGCATCGCGCCCGGGAAGCCTGGATGGGGCAACAGGCCCTGGACCAGGGCTTCGACTCCTCGATTGCGGAACCCGACCCCGAGATCGTCGACCGGGCGGTCGAGACAAGCCGGCAGATCGGGCTGCAGCGCCCGTTCAACAAGGACCCGGAAGAGAACACCAGCGGCGGGTTCAACCAGAAGCGCTAGCCCGCGCAAGGGAGCTGGAGCAGCCGGCATCGGACCGTGCCGCTCCTGCTCGGCGACGTTTGGAACGTTCCTTCCGTAGCGAGCTTCCTCCTTGGCGATCTCACCAAGGGAGCTACAAATGACACGGAAAGCGGCCGGCAAATCTGAGCAAGCGAAATACGGAGATCAGCGGGTCGCGCGCGGCTCCGGGGGAGAGACCCACCAGACCGCCGAAGAAGGCTACGAGACGCTCACCACCCAGCAGGGTACGCCCGTCTCCGATGACCAGAACACGTTGCGCCAGGGCGCACGTGGGCCGGCCCTGCTCGAGGACTTCCACTTCCGCGAGAAGATCTTCCACTTCGATCACGAGCGCATTCCCGAGCGCGTCGTGCATGCCCGCGGCTATGGCGCCCACGGATATTTCGAGACGCTCAAGCCGATCCCCGAGCTGACCAAGGCCGACCTGTTCCAGCGCAAAGGCGAGAAGACGCCCGTCTTCGTCCGCTTCTCGACCGTCGCCGGCAATAAGGGATCGTTCGACCTGGCGCGCGACGTTCGCGGTTTCGCGGTCAAGCTCTACACGCAAGAGGGCAACTGGGATCTCGTGGGCAACAACATCCCGGTGTTCTTCATCCAGGATGCGATGAAATTTCCCGACGTGGTCCACTCGGTGAAGCAGGAACCGGACAAGGATTTCCCCCAGGCGCAAAGCGCCCACGACAACTTCTGGGACTTCATCTCGCTGACCCCCGAAGCGATGCACATGATCATGTGGGTCATGTCGGATCGCGCCATCCCTCGATCCTTCCGCTTCATGGAGGGTTTCGGCGTCCACACCTTCCGGCTGGTGAACGCGGCGGGGAAATCCACGTTTGTGAAGTTCCACTGGAAGCCAAAGCTGGGATTGCAGTCGGTGGTGTGGAACGAAGCAGTCAAGATCAACGGCGCCGACCCGGACTTTCACCGCCGCGACCTGTGGAACGCCATCCAGGCGGGCGATTTCCCGGAGTGGGAGCTCTGTCTCCAGACGTTCGACGAGGCGTTTGCCGAGGCCTTCGACTTCGACGTGCTCGACCCCACCAAGATCATCCCGGAAGAGCAGGTGCCAGCCGTGCCAGTCGGGCGCCTGGTGCTCGACCGGATGCCCGAGAACTTCTTTGCCGAGACCGAACAGGTCGCGTTCATGACGCAAAACATCGTCCCGGGTATCGAGTTCTCGAACGATCCGCTGCTGCAGGGGCGTAACTTCTCCTACCTCGATACGCAGCTGAAGCGGCTGGGCGGTCCGAACTTCACCCACCTGCCGATTAACGCGCCAAAATGCCCGTTCCACCATTTCCAGCAGGACGGCCACATGGCTTTCCACAACCCGCGGGGCCGGGCGAACTATGAGCCCAACTCGTGGGGGCCGGAAATCGGCGGGCCGCGGGAATCGCAAGAGCGCGGGTTCGCCACCCTGGTGCAGGAGCCTGAAGGGCCGAAGCTCCGGCAACGTCCGGAGAGCTTTGCCGACCACTACAGCCAAGCCCGGCAGTTCTTCGACAGCCAAACCCTGATCGAACAGCGCCACATCGCCGACGCACTGGTGTTCGAACTATCGAAATGCGAAGTCCCGAGGATCCGGGAGCGTATGCTCGGCCACCTGCAGAACATCCACGACGAGCTGGCGGATGCGGTGGCGGAGGGACTTGGGGTGGCCCAGTTGCCGGCCCCGGCCGATGCCGCGATCACCCCTCGTACCGACCTGGCGCCGTCTGACGCGCTGAGCATTCTCAAGCGCGGACCGGCCTCGTTCAAGGGACGCAAGCTGGGCGTGCTGATGACGGACGGCGTCGACGCGGTGCTGCTCGGCGAGTTGCGCAACGCTGCGGCGGCGCAGGGCGTGACCGTCGAGCTGATTGCGCCCAGCGTCGGCGGCGTGGTGGCGAATGATGGCACGACGATCCGCGCCAACCACAAGATCGACGGCGCGCCGTCGGTGGTGTTCGACGCGGTTGCCCTGCTGATCGCGGACGAAGGTGCGCTTGGCCTCCTCAAACTTCCGCCCGCCCGGGATTTCGTTTCCGACGCCTACGCCCACTACAAGTTCGTGGGCTTCACCGCCGCGGCCACCAAGCTGTTCGCCAAGGTTGGGCTGCCGGAGGATCTCGACGACGGCTTCATCATCCTCGAATCCGCCGCCGACGCCAAGGCCTTCCTGAAGCGCTGCGCCGACCTCCGCTTCTGGGACCGCCCGGACGGAGCCTGAACGCGGGAATGGCGGAACTGGGGGGCAATAATGTCGCTCGGCTCCGCCATAAACCGACTGATGGCGTCCGCGGCTAAGTCGCCGACAGGATTTCGGCCAGCATCATCGCGTTCTTGATCGCATAGCCGTCGAAGTCATTGTTGAAGTAGATCCACACGCGCTTGGCTGCGACCGCGCGAATCCGATGAGCCCAGTCGGTCAGTTCCTCGTGGCTGTAGTCGTGCCGGTACCATCGCTCTACGCCGTGAAAGCGGACGTAGATATCGTCCGCCGTCTTGATCACGGGATCCGGCAGACGGGGCCCGCTGCAGGAACAGAAGATGGCGCCGGCGTCGCGGAACGCCACATAGACCTCGTCACTCCACCAGCTCGGATGGCGAAACTCGACAACGTTACGGCGGGCGGGATCCAGCTGCGCCAGGATGTTCTGCAGCCGAGCAGGCGAGTAGTGGTAACTGGGCGGCAGCTGAAACAGGAAACAGCCCATTAGCGGCCCTAAGAGATCAGCGATATGACCGAAGTCGCGTACCAGCGTCGCCGTGCCCTCGAACTTCTTGATGTGGGTTATGAGTTCCGACGCCTTGACGGTGTAGGTCATTTCCCGGCCTTCGGCCTGTCTACGCCATGACTGCACAGTCGCCAGCGTCGGCCATGAATAAAACGGCGCGTTCAGCTCAACGGTGCTGAAATGGTCGGCATAGTGCGAGAACCAGTTGCTGGTCGGCAGCTGGGTTGGATAAAAGTGACCCCGCAGGTGCCAGTAAAACCAGCCTGAACATCCGATATTCAGTGCGGGCGGTGTCGACGGCTGCCGAACGATGCCGGCGGTTTCGGCGAGCAAGCGAGCGTTGTGCATCTTGCTAGCCCGCAGGAGTGTGATCTCGCGTTGCTTGACGCGCCGTTCGGCCTTTTTCGCTCGGCGCTCCTCAACGGTCAGGGTTTGCGTTTCGGCCATGTCGTCAGAACCAGCCTGGACGCGGATGGTTCAAGAAGGGCCGACCTGACCTTCAGACGGCATTGCTTCTGACGAGGCAGAGGCGGTTTCTCTCGTCACCCAGCCGGAGGTGCTCCAGTCGCGCACTGTCACGGTTATGCGGCCCTGCTCGATGTCGATGAGGTTGTAGCCGTTGGGCTCGCCGCGAAGGCGGGTTGAAATCGTGGATGACGCCTGAGCCACGAGAATCGGGGCCAGCGCGGCGCGCCGGAGTCCCGAGGGTGCGCCTTGGGCGATCGATCCAGGGTGCTCGTGCTTGCGCACGTAAGACAGATGAAAGTGCCCCGACAGCACCAGGCGGATGCCGAGCCGGGTGAAGGTTTCGAGGGCTAGGTCGGCGCGCTTGACCAACCTCATGGGCTTTTCGGCGACCGTTTCCGGCTGCATCAGCGGGTGATGCGCGACGACGATCCGAAGCGCGCCGGGTGATGCACCTTCGAACTGCCGCTCCAGCTCGTCCAGCTGGTCACGGTTTATCGATCCGTGCGCCCAGTTCAACCCGGCCCTGAGGCGCCTCGAGGTCTTGATCCCGGCGATCGCCACGCCTCCTATCTCGGTGAAGGGTTCGAGGTCATTCGCGATGTACTTTCGATAGAGACCATATGGATCGAGGAAGCGGCGGACGAGGTTGCGCGCCGGGACATCGTGGTTGCCGGGGACGGCAAATACGGGTGTGCTCAAGGTATCGAGAAACGCTTTGGCAACCCGAAATTCCTCTTCGGAACCCACCTGGGTAAAGTCCCCGCTGACGACGACAAGGTCGGGGTGCTGGCTGGTCAGGTCGTCGGCCAACCCTTCGGCGAGCCGCGTATCGTGGTGGCCGAAATGCAAGTCGGAGAGATGACAGATCCGCATGGCTCAGGATGCCTCGAGGGGAGGTGCCGCTTCGGCAGGTTCCGGGGGCGCCAGGATCGTTAGCGCCAGCGGCAGGACGCGGAACCTCAGCGGGCCGGAGAGGGCGACGATCTCACCGTCCACCATGGCGCGTATGCGCAGCCATCGCGTCCGCACGACGACGGCGCGGACGTTTTCGATCGTCAGGACATCGTCGTTCCGCCACGTCCCCAGAGCCATCTCCACGGCGAGCCGCAGCGCATCCCGAACGGTGAGGTGCCGCAGCAGGTAGATGCTGAGGGTGCCGCCATCCAGCCGTTGGCGCTGAAACAGCTGGCCCAGCCCCTCGGCGTAGTCGTTGTTGGCAACCGCGATGGACTGGACGCGCTCGATACGCGGCTCGCCGTCCCTTGTGGCTATTTCAGCGGCGAAGCGGCGTACGCGCGACAGCCGACGGATCAGGTGACCAAGGAAGCCGAGCCTTGCGGCGAAGTCCTCTCGGCCACGCAGTTTTTCTCGCGCGGCGGCTATGCCGGGCACGGCGCCGATGACAACCTTGTGGAGGAAGATGCGGCCGTTGATTTCGCCGACGTCCATGCGGCGCGGCACCATCGCATCAAGGGCGCCGAACCAACCCTCGAGGGTTGAGGGAATCGACAAATCCCGGGCCAGCAGATTGGCCGTTCCCAACGGCAGCACTGCCAGGGGCCGCCCGGTCTCGATGGCAACGCCTGCCATGCCCGTCGCCGTTCCGTCGCCACCTGCCGCCAGGAGAATGTCCGCCGTGCTGTTTCGAGCGAGGCGCAGCCGATCCTCGAATGATCGGTTCGGGTCAGCGTCGAGGCTGATCGGGTCCCCGCGCTCTGCGAACAGCGCGAGCAGCCGGTCGGCAGTAATGCCCTGCCGCATCGCGCCGCCAGAGTGTGGATTCAGGAGCACGTGGTATTTGGTGCGCATCCGTTACCTTTGGTTCGCCCGGGATCACCGCACGTGACGGCCCTCAGCCAAACTGTGGTTCGGCATCTTCCGACGCAGGTCCTTCAGCAGCTCGGCGACCTGGTCCATTGACCTTCGCGTATCCTCAACTCGGCTCAGCGGCGGCAGGTTGCCGGTTCGCGCAGAAAAGTCGCGGCGCGTGCCCTCGATTTCCTCGACCAACTCGTCAATGACCCTGCCGAGCGCACGTGAGGCATTGCCGTCGAGCCGTCCGGATGTCACCTGGCGCGTGATGAAGGCGGCCTTGCGGTGGTATGTCGCGAGCAGCGGGCTGAATGGAGCGATGACTTGTTCTTCATGCTCGCGCTCGACAGCACGCGATGAACGTGCCCTGCGCTTAATGGCAAGATTGCTGTCGCCCATGGCGAGCTCCCTGAGGCGGCGAGCCGCCCCCGTTGATGCGATTGAAACTATGCCAGCAGCCACACCAGCGTTATCGGCAGAGCCATCGCGCCGGTGAGCACGACCAAGGCGCCGAGCCACCAGGCCCAATTCAAGGCCAATGGTCGCTTTAGTGAAGGGTTGCCCATCCGGGCCTCTTTCCGAGCTCCACCAATAGGATGTGACGCAGCATCTCCAGACGCGTCACCCCTGCGAGGCGAGCCAGATAATCAAGGCGTTCGACCTGCCCTGGGACCACGGCTACGGCGACGCGCTTGCGTGAGGTGCGGTTGGCTCGATTGCTCATGCAAGCACAAGACGCCCCGGGGGTATGGGAGTCAAAGTATTACCGAGTGAGGCCGTTACTCACTGTCGTAATTCAGCGGTAGCCGCCGAGGCGCATGCTGTTGATCCTCCAGCACTCGGAGTCACGAGCGCTGGAGGCATTCTTCGAGGACTTCCGTCTCTCCATGCAGATATCGTCTTAGCCGACAGCCGGGGTGGGTTCGCCGATCGACAACATCAGCCGGTTGGCCCAGTTGAAGAAGGCGGCCGCCTGGATCAGGTCGGCAATGGCGAAATCGTCGAGGCCCTGCTCGCGAAGCGACGCGATCTCGGTGGGGCCGAACTCGGAGGGAGTGGCGGTGAGCTTGACCGAGGCATCGACCAGTTCGTTCCAGCGCGGGCCGAGGTCGACGTTCACGCCGTCGGCGAGGAGCTTGTCCACGTCCTCGCTGCGCTTCGAATAGGTCGAAGCGAAGCGGGCGTGGACCGAGGCGCAGAAGATGCAACCATTGTAGCGGGAGGTCGCGGCGGCCGCGAGTTCGCGCTCGGCGCGAGGCAGGCCGGCATCGGGGTTGTAGAAGATGTCCTTGTCGGTGCGGGTGCGCGCGCCGAGGATGTCGGGATCGCGGGCCAGCAGCATGAAATAGGGCGACTTGGCACGGCTCGCCTCGGTGAGCCCGTCCCAGTGGCGCTGGGTCAGTTCCTCTTCCTTCAGCGGCTCGAGCCAAGGGGCCCAGCCGATATTGGCCTGGGTGAAGGCGACGGGGCGGTTGGGGTCGTTGTAGGTGATGGCTTGGGTCATGTTGCTCACTCGGCGGCGACGGACTGGGTGTCGACGGCGGCGAGCGCCCGCAACCCGGTGACGACACGGATCTGGAAGGAGAGGAAGGCGACGAGCTGGCTGAGCGTGACGATATCGTCGGTCGACCAGCCGGCATTGAGCAGCGCCTGGAGGGCGGCAGAGCTGGCGTCGCGGGGGCGGAAGACCAGCAGGTGGGCATGGACGAGCGCCGCTTCGAGGCGGCCGAGCACGGCGCGGTTGGCCGGATCGGGGGCGTAGAGCAGGCCGGGCGTGTCCTCGGCCGTCAGCGGGCCGGCGGGATAGGTGCCGTAGGGACCGGAAGTTTCGCCGCGGCGGATTTCGGCGCTGATGGCGCCGAGCAGGCCGGCGCGGTCATGGTGGCCGAGGGCCTCGCGGTAGAAGGCGGCGACCCCCTCATTGCGATGGAGGCCGGCAACGAAATAGGCGACGGCGAAGCGCTCCTCGATCAGCACGGTGCCGGGCGTCGCGGGCGCAAACAGCGCGTCATAGCTCGCTTGCGCGTTGTCGCGGGCCTGCACGCGGTTGCGGCGGACGGTGTCCAGCCTCGAACCGGGGACGATGCCGACCAGCCGGTCGATAATGTCGATCTGGGTGTGGCTCATGGGATTCCTCCTTCTAAATTAGCGGACGACGCTGAGGCGCGGGGCCGGCTTGTCGGCCTTCTGCCAGCCGAGCTGCGGCGCGACATGGGCGGCGATCAGTTCGATCGAGCGCAGCACCAGTTCGTGCGGCGGATCGACCGAGTGCACCTGGAAGACGATGTCGGTGACGCGCGACAGCGTCGTGTCGCGATGGAGGCTCGCCAGAACATCCTCGATGGTGCCGACATGGGTGTCGGTGGCGGCGATCAGGTGGTCGAGATCGTCGCTCTCGAAGCGATGGCCGCTCTTGGCGAGTCCTGCAGCGGCCTTCCTGAGCCCGATCTCGGCATAGTGCCGAGCTTCGTCGCGGTTGTCGGCGACGAACAGGGTGCGCGAGGCGACGATGCGCGGCGTAATCTCGCGCGGCAGGTGCTCGTAATAGGCGTCGACGATCGGACGTTGCAGATCGGCGAGGCTGGCCCTGGGGTTGTCGGCCGGCCGTGGCTGGGTCCGCGACAGCATCAGCCCGTCGCCGGCCTTGCCGGCCCGGGTACCACCGGCGACCGAAAACGTCGCCTGCCAGAAGCGTTCGAGCAGATGCGGCGCGGCGGGATAGAGCTTGGTGTCGCCGGTGATTGGCGAGCCGGAGAGCGCGGTGCGGAAGGTGGCGAGGTGCTTGTCGTAGATGGCGTTCTTGTCGGCCACGTCGAAGCCGAAGGCCGTGAACGAGGACGGCGTGCCGCCTGAGCCGAGGCCCAGCTCCAGACGGCCGCCCGAGAGCAGGTCGAGCACGGCGGCGTCCTCGGCGGCGCGGATCGGCTGTTCGAGTGGCAGGGTGATGATGCCGGTGCCGAGGCGGATACGCGAGGTGCGTGCCGCGACATAGGACAGGAACACCAGCGGCGACGGCAGGCCGCCCTCGTCGCGATGGAAATGGTGCTGCGCCACCCAGGCGGTGTCGAAGCCGTGCTGCTCGGCGTGGATGATCTGGTCGGCGGCGTTGTGGTAGCGCTCACCGGGGCTGGTGTCATCGAGCAGCCGGGTGAAGAAGCCGAGGCGCTTCGGGATGGTGTCAGGCATTGGCGTGGCTCCGCTTTCCGGGAATGGCGTCGATGAGTTCGCGGGTGTAGGCGCTTTGCGGGCGAAGGAAGACCTCCTCCACCCGGCCGGCTTCGACCTGCCGGCCATTGTGGAGGACCGACACGGTGTCCGAGATCTGCCGCACCACGGCGAGATCGTGCGAGACGAAGAGGTAGGTGAGGCCGCGCTCGCGCTGCAGCTCGTCGAGGAGCTTCAGGATCTGGGCCTGCACGGTGACGTCGAGGGCGGAGACCGCCTCGTCGAGCACCAGCACTTTGGGGTCGAGGATCAGCGCGCGGGCGATGGCGACACGCTGACGCTGGCCGCCGGAGAGGGCGCGCGGGCGGCGGCCGCGGAGCGGTTCGGGCAGGCCGACGCGCTCGAGCAGGGCGTTGACCTTCCTAGCCCGGGCGGCGGCGTCTCGCTCGCCGAAATTGATCAGCGGCTCCTCGACGATCGAGAAGACGGTCTGGCGCGGATCGAGCGAGGAGAAGGGGTTCTGGTAGACCAGCTGGATGGTCTGCCGGAACTTGCGCAGCGCCTCGCCCTTCAGCGAGGCAATATCGGTGCCCTCGATACGGATGGCGCCGGCGGTGGGCCGGCCAAAGCCGACGACGTCGCGAACGGTGGTGGTCTTGCCCGAGCCGCTCTCGCCGACGATGGCATGGGTGGTGCCGCGGCGGACGGTGAAAGAGACGCCGTCGACAGCGCGAAAACCCTTCCGGCCATCGGCGTGATACTCGTGGACGAGGCTGTCGACGATGATGGCGTCGTCGCCCTCCAGCGGTGCGGTACGGAAACTGCCGGTGGCGAGCGAAGGGGCATCGGCGAGGAGCCGCTGCGCGTAGGGGCTGCGTGGGTTGGCCAGCAGCGCCTGGGTCTCGCCGGTCTCGTGGATGCGGCCGCCCTGCAGTACGACGATGCGGTCGGCACGGTCGGCAGCGACGCCCAGGTCGTGGGTCACGAGCAGCATGGCCGTGCCGTTCTCGCGGCGCAGTTCGTCGATTAGATCGAGGATGCGGCGCTGCACGGTGACGTCGAGCGCCGAGGTTGGCTCGTCGGCGATGATCAGCTGCGGCTCCAGCGCGATGGCGATGGCGATCAGCACGCGCTGCTTCATGCCGCCCGAGAGCTCATGCGGGTATTGCTTAGCCCGAAGCGCGGGCTCGGAAAGGCCGACGCGGGCGAGGAGCTCGATGACACGGGCCGCGATGATCTTGCTGTCGCGCTCGCCGTGGATGCGGAGGATTTCGCCGACCTGCGCGCCGACGGTCTTCACCGGGTTGAGCGAGCTGGTGGGGTCCTGCGGGATGAGGCTGATCTGCTTGCCGCGGATGGCATCGAAGCGCTTGCCGGACCAGCGCGAGATGTCCTCGCCGTTGAGCCGGATGCTGCCGGTTTCGATGCGGCCGTTCTCGGGCAGGAGCCCGATCACCGCCTGGGCGGTGGTGGTCTTGCCCGAGCCGGATTCGCCGACCAGCGCCACCACTTCGCCGGGAGCGATGGTGAAGCTCACTTCATGGGTGACGCGGGTGGCGTGGTCGCGCTCGTCGTAGGCGACGGAGAGGTTTTCGACGGCGAGAAGGGGCGTCGTCATCTCAGCGCCCCCTAGCTAGCGACTGGCTGATGCGATTGGCCGAGAGCACCACCAGCACGACGACGATGCCGGGCGCGGTGGTGAGCCACCACGCGGTCGAGATGTAGTTGCGGCCCTCCGCGATCAGCAGCCCCCATTCGGGCGTCGGCGGCGGCGCGCCATAGCCGAGAAAGCCGAGGGTCGAGATGGCGAGGATGGCGCTGCCGAACTGCAGCGCGGCAAAGGCCAGCACCGAGACCAGCGAGTTGGGCAGCACGTGGCGCCAGAGCACGGCAAAGAAAGTGCCGCCCGAGCCGAAGGCGGCCTCGACATAATCGGAGCGGCGAACGCGCACGACTTCGGAGCGCGACAGGCGGGCAAAGCTCGCGACCGAGGTGATGCCGACGGCGATCGCAGCGTTCACCGTGCCGAAGCCGAGAAGGATGATGATCGAGAGCATCAGCAGCAGGCCGGGGATCGACAGCAGCACGTCGACGAGCCGCATGATCGCCTCTTCCACGAGGCCGCCGGTCGAGCCGGCGACGACGCCGAGCGCGGTGCCAAGAACCAGCCCCACCGCCACGGCGACGAACGCGCCGGTGAGCGAGTGCACTGCGCCGTAGACGATGCGGGCAAAGAGGTCGCGGCCGAGCGCATCGGTGCCCAGGATGTGCAGCGCACTCGGGGCCTTCAGTTTTTCGGCCGGCAGGCCCTGCACCGGGTTGAAGCTGGTGAAGAGCTGCGGGAACAGCGCGAAGAGCACGACGACGGCAACGACGATCCAGGCAATGACGAGGGCGGGCTGGACCTGCCTGAGGCGGGCGACGAGGCTCGAACGTTCGCGGTTCCGGCTCGTAGCAACGAAGCCGTCGACGGTACCGATGCTGCTCATGCTGTTGCTCCCCTGGCCTTCCTGAGGCGTGGATCGAAGACGGGATAGAGAAGGTCGACGGCGAGATTGACGATCACGAAGGCGGCGGCCGAGAACACCACGACTGCTTGGATCACCGAGGAATCCTGGAAGCGCACCGAGCGTTCGGTGAGCCCGCCGATGCCGTTGAGGCCGAAGACGGTTTCGGTGATCACCGCGCCGGCGAGCAGCTCGCCAAAGAGGATGCCGGCGATAGTCAGTGTCGGCAGCAGGGCGTTCTTCGCCACGTGCTTCCACAGCACCCAACTGGGCGAAGCGCCCTTGGCGCGGGCCACGGCGACGAAGGGCTGCGTCGAGGCTTCATCGATATTGCGCATCAGGATCTGCGCCAGCGGTGCCGAGATCGGGATGGCGAGAGTGATCACCGGCAGGATCAGCCCTTCGATCTCGCCGGGGTTGATCACCGAGATCCACTTCAAGCGGAACGAGAAGATCTGGATCAGCATAATGCCCAGCCAGAACACCGGAACGGAGATGAACAGCGCCGGGATCGCCTGGATGGCGCCGCGCAGCCACTTGAAGGGCGCGAGCGTCGCGAGGAACGCGAGGGTGAAGGCGAGGAGCACGGCGAGGGTGAAGCCAAGGCTCGCGAGGCGGGCGGTGGCCGGGAGGTTAGCCAGCAGCTCCTGCGCCACCGGGATCGAGCCGACCACCGAGTAGCCGAACTGGCCGGTGAGGAAATTGCCGAGCGTCTGCAGGTACTGCGCCCAGAGCGGGCTATCGACGCCGTACGCCTCGCGCAGAGCGGCGATCTGCTCGGGACCGAGGCCAAGGTCGGGGCTCTGGAACTTGATCAGGATGGCGTCGCCGGGCAGCGCCTGCAGCAGCAGGAAGGCGGCGGTAAAGGCGACCCAGAGGACGAAGAGGGCCTGTCCGATCCGGCTCAGGATGTAGCGCGACATTGGCGGCGCTCCGAAAACAAGGGGGTGGCCCCGGGCGTTGCCGCCCGGGACTTTGGGGGGAGATCAGTGGGCAGCGAGCCACACGTTGTAGAAGCTCGGCCGGCCGACGGCCTCGAAGGCCAGCCCGTTCACGTAGGGGGCCGTGGCGAAGGCCTGCGGCTCCTCGAAGAACGGGATGATGTAGGCCTGGTCGAGCACGTAGCCCTGGATTTCGCCGGCGATGGCGAGGCGCTTGGCGCGGTCGGTCTCGGAGGCGAGGCCCTCGAGCAGGCCGTTCAGCTTGTCGTCGACGAAGCTCTGTACCTTGTCGCTCGAGCCGCCCTTCTGCAGCAGCCAGTCGCGGTTCTTGGGATAGAAGCCGGACTTGATCACGTCGGGATCGGCACGACCGACCATCGCCACCGTGACCGGGGTCTTCAGCGGATCGAGCTGGTCGAGCGTACGGCTGCCGGCGTCACCGGCCAGCACATTGAGCTTCACGCCGATCTGCGCCCACTGCTGGGCCACCAGCTGCAGCACGCCCTCGTTCTGCGGCTGCGGCAGCGACACGTAGATGGTCAACTCGAACTTCTTGCCGTCCTTCTCGAGAATGCCATCAGCGCCCGGCGTCCAGCCGACTTCGGCGAACAGCGCCTTGGCCTTCTCCTGGTCGAAGACGAGCTTGCTGGACTCATCGACATAGCCGGCGGCGTGCTGCGAGATCACCGAGGTCGCCAGCGGGTAGTTGGCCGAGAACAGCGTATCGACGATCTCCTGGCGGTTGGTCGCAAGCGTCAGCGCCTGCCGCACCTTCAGGTCGGCGACCAGCGGGTTGTCCGGACGGAAGGCAATCGAGTTGTTCACGCCGCGGGTGTTGGGCGCAAAGATCTCGAAGCCGGCGTCGTTCACCTGCGGCTCGTCATAGGCCTGGATCTGGCGGATGACGTCGGCCTGGCCGGCCAGCAGGGCGCCGATGCGGACGCTGTCCTCGGGGGTGATGATGTACTTGATGGCATCGAGATAGGCGCGGCCCTGGTGCTCGAACTTGGCCGGGCCCCAGTTGTAGTCGGGGCGTGCCCTAAGGTTCAGCTCCTTGCCCAGGGTCTCGCTCTCGACCACGAACGGGCCGGAGCCGACGATCTTGGTGGCGTCGCCAAGCGCATCATACGGCTGAGCCAGCGTCGCGACCGAGACGATGCCCGAGCCGATCACCGCGGTGCCCTGGAGGAAGCCCGGCGAGGGCTTCTTGAAATGGAACTTGATCGTCAGGTCGTCGACCACCTCGGAGTGGTCGTAGTTGTTGATGACCTCGGAGACCGGGTATTTCAGCTCTTTGTTGCCCAGCCCGAAGATGTCGAAATTGGCGGCCACCGCCTTGGCGTCGAGCGGGGTGCCATCGGAGAAGGTGATGCCGGGGCGGAGCTTGAAAGTGTACTCCGTGGCCGTGTCATTCACCTGCCAGCTTTCGGCCAGCCACGGCTCGATCTCGAGCGTCTGCGGGTTCTGGTAGGTCAGCTTGTCGGTGATCTGGTTGAGCACGCCGCCGTTCGGATAGAAGCCGCCAGCGGGGGGATAGAGGTTCGTGTGGGCCTGCTGCTCCAGGTAGATCAACGTGCCGCCGGTGACTGGCGCCGCTTCCTGTGCGAGGGCCGGAAAAGCCACCATGCCGGCCAGCAGCGTCCCCATGACGCCTTTCAGAGCCGAGCGGCGGGTGAGGTTGAGAACGGTGCGCGACAATGTTGCCTCCTTGTGAGCGTGCTCACCCGGCGGACCGGATGACACGCAGAAGGGTAGCGCCAATTCCTAGTTTCGCAATAAACTCTATCGAAAAAGTAGTCTATCTAAGGTGCGGGGTCCGGAAGAAGTATCCCTCGATCCCAGCCCGGGGAGCACGCGTACGCAAACCGGCGCTGCGGGGCGTCCGCTCTTGATGCGCCTCCGGTGACCGCTTGTGGCCCGAAGCGGACATTGGTCCAGGAGCGGCTAACCGTTCGCGTTTGCGAACTCTCTCGCAGCCTGGACAAAGGCACTGAAGGCTGCGGGTGGGTTCTTCCTGCCCGGGTAATAGAGCGAGAGTGGCGCCAGCGGCGGAGTCCAGTCATCCAGGACGCGCACGAGCCGACCCTCAGAGATGTCCTCGCGCACGTCCGCCTCCATCACGTATCCAAGACCAATCCCGTTCTGCGCGGCAATCCGGACCAGGCTCGGCTCGTCAAGGGTGATGGATCCCTGGACATCGATTTGGGCGGCGGTTCCTTCCTTCTCGAAGCGCCAGCGGAGCAAAGCGTTGTTCGGAAGACGCGCCCGGATACAGCGAAACCGATAAAGGTCGGCCGGAACGATAGGGTGCCCGTGCGTGCGCAGGAAATCCGGCGAAGCGACGACCGCGTTACGGCGCGGCAGTCCAAGCGAAACGGCGATCATGTCGCTGGGCACAAGGTCCGCCGGCCTCAGGCCGATGTCGAATCCGGCGGCGACAATGTCGACCAGCCGCCCCTCCGTGACCAGATCGATATGCACCTGCGGGTAGCGCCGCAGGAACGACAGGACGAGGGGAACCATCACTTCTCGCGCCGCCGATGCAAAGGCGTTGATACGCAGCGTACCGGTAGGCGTCTCCTGCAGCGATTGAACCGCCAGCATGGCGTCATGGATGTCGGTCATTGCTGGGCCAACCCGCTCGACAAAGGTCCTCCCGGCATCCGTGAGCGAAACGCTGCGCGTCGTGCGGTTGAACAGGCGAATGCCCAAGCGCTCCTCGAGCTTCGCAATGGCATTGCTCAGTGCCGTCGTGGACATGCCCAATTCAAGCGCCGCAGCCCGAAAGGAGCCCAAACGGGCAATGCTCAGAACCGCATCCAGATCGGCAAGAACAGATCGCGTCATTGTCCCTCTTTTCGAAATGCCGCATCCTGCTTTGTCCTAGTTATCGCGTCAATCGCTCAGGCATAGATTGACACTGCCGGCCCTTGAAGAGGTCGGGCACACGGCCAGCAAGGCCGCATAAGAAATCCTGGAGAGCCAAAATGACTGTCAAGTTGCCCAAGAGCATCGAAGCCTACTTCGTCGCCGACCGAGATCGCGGCGCCGATGCGGTCGCCGCCTGCTTCACCGAAGACGCCGTGGTCAAGGATGAAGGAAAGACCCATGTCGGCCTTGCCGCCATCCGCACGTGGAAGGCTGGGTCCGCCCAGAAATACAGCTACACCGTGGACCCCGTCTTCATCGCTACCGAGAGCGGGAAGACCCAGGTGACGGGCCACGTCGTGGGCGATTTCCCGGGGAGCCCGGTTGACCTGCGGTACCTCTTCGTCCTTGCGGACGACAAGATCGCAGAGCTGGAGATCACGGTATGACACCGTTCCTCACGGCAGGGGCGGCGGGCTGCTTCGCGAGAGGTTTCGCCGAAGGCTGGATCGACAGCCCGAAGTCCAACGGCCTGGCGTTACGCTTGGCCAAGCCAGCCGGCACTGACTACGCCAGCGGGGTGAGGATGATCATGAAGTCGCTCGGCGGCATCCCGCTGGGGCGACCTGCCGAGCCGGACGAAGTCGCCGACTTATTGCGTTCCTGGCTTCGAATCCCGCAACCTCGATCACCGGGACCGAGCATGTAATCGATGGGGGCACTATCCCGACTGCCTGACGACGACTGACGCGCCGAGCGGCGTCGAACTTGGCCGACCGGCGATCCAATCACGAAAACATCTATCGCGATAAATAATGCTGGACAGGCCACACTCAGTATGCGACACGATCTATATCGCGATAATGATTATCGCGATACTAAATGGAGATGAACTATGAGCCCGATCACCAAGACCCTTCTGGCTGCCACCGCCGCATCGGCAATTTCCCTACCGCCAATGACTCAGGCGCAGAGCCAAATTGCTGCGCCGCAGTCCGTCCGCAACGTCGTGCTCGTGCACGGTGCCTTCGCCGATGGTTCCGGCTGGCGCGGCGTCTACGACAACCTGACCGCGCGTGGCTACAAGGTCTCCATCGTGCAAAATCCTCTGACGTCGCTGGCCGACGACGTGGCAGCGACCCGGCGTGTGCTCGACCTACAGACCGGTCCGACCATTCTCGTGGGCCACTCGTGGGGCGGGACAGTGATCACCGAGGCGGGTGTTCACCCCAACGTTGCCGGTCTCGTCTACGTCTCCGCCTTGTCCCCCGATGCCGGCGAAACCACAGGCCAGCAGTACGAAGGCTTTGCCCCAACACCCAACTTTGTCATCGACGTCCGTCCGGATGGCTATGGCTTCATTAACCCCGGCAAGTTCAAGGCCGGCTTCGCGCACGATACCACCGACGAGGATGCCGCGTTCATGCGGGACTCGCAGGTGCCGATCAATATGTCCGTGTTTGCCACGCCGCTGGAAAACGCCGCCTGGCGGTCCAGGCCTAGCTGGGCAGTAATCGCCACCGAGGACCGGGCCTTCGACCTAGCGATGCTTCGGCATATGGCCAAACGGATCGGCGCCACCGTTGCAGAGGTTTCTGCCAGCCACGCGGTCTTCATGACCCAGCCAGAGGTCGTGTCGGACACGATCGACAAGGCGGCGCACAGCATTGGTGTGGTGGCCGCTCATTGAGTGCTGAATACCAGGGTGGGCACAGCTCCAAATGTGCCCACCTTGCCCTTGGTTCACCGGCTTGGACAACGTCGATTATCGCGATATATTTACGCCGGTTCCCCTGTGCGACTGGAAATTCATTGTGAACGATATACCCGACAATCCGCCGGTCGCTCTGGCCCACCAGCCCTGCTACGCGATCTACACAGCAGGCATCGCCATTCAGCGCCTCTACAAGCCCCTGCTGGACGAACTCGGACTAACCTATCCGCAGTTTCTTGTGCTCAACGTCCTATGGGCTGAAGACAGTCAGACCGTCGGCACCATCGCTGAAAAACTCGCGCTGGAATCGAGCACGCTGACGCCGTTGCTCAAGCGACTAGAAGCAGCAGGTCTCGTCGATCGTCGACGCAATGCCGCCAACGAGCGCCAGGTCATTGTCGCACTGACGGGCGAGGGCAAGGCGCTGCAGACGCGAGGTGGGTGCCTCGCCGATGCGCTACTGGAGAGCAGCGGTGAAACGGCCTTGGCGCTTGCGAAGATAAACGAAGAGGTGCGACGCCTGCGCGATCGGATCTACGAGCATGTTGGTGGCTGGGCCGCCCCTCTTTAGACATGATGACTGACCGCTTCTGGCACGAAGCGGACGTTCACGCGGCTACTTCGCGTCGAGAACCATCTGACAGGCCTTTGGCAAGTCGGCCAGCGTGAGCGGTGGGGACGGTGTGGTGGCCTTGTAGGGCTCTTCGGTGAACCAGTAGTCGAGCTCCTCGCCGCAGCCATCGCCTGAGGGTACCGGGTCCTGATTGAGACAGTTCGCAGCGCCTGCCGGGCAGGCGAGGCGGACGTGGAAATGGTCGTCATGACCGTACCAGGGACGCACCTTGTTGAGGAAGCTCGGGTCGCGCCACTTGGTCGCGCACAGCGACTTCTTGATGCCGGGGGCGACGAAGATGCGCGCGACGCCCGGCAGCTGCGCAGCGCGATAGATGAGCAGCCGCTCCGCTTCGCCGAACAGCTTGGGGTCGACGTTGCGCGTGCCCTTCCGCAGTACCGATACGGCGGAGAGGTCCTCGCGCTCCGCGGCGCTGAGCGTGTGATCGGGCATCGGTTGCAGCCAGATATCGACATCGAGGCCGATCTGGTGCGAGGCGTGTCCGCTTTTCATCGGCCCTCCCCGCGCCTGCCCCATATCGCCCACAAGGATACCCCGCCAGCCATCCTGCGCGGAGGATCGGGCGAGCGCCGCGATGTAGTCGACGAGTTCCGGCGTCCCCCATCGACGATCGCGCGACAGCCGCATCGCCTGCCAGCCCGGCCCATCCGTGGGGAGCTGCACCGCTCCCGCAATGCAGCCCTTGGCATAGCCGCCGACCGGGATGGAGGGGCCTGTAGTAGGGCCGGTTACGGCGCCGAAGAGGTCACGGGCAGGCTGCTGGGCGAGTGCTGGTGAGCCCAGCAGGAGGATGCCGAGTAGGCAGCAAAGGAGGCGGAGCATGATCGGGCCATCGCCGTTGTGAATCACCGTGATCATAGCAGCGTATGTGGCCTGCGGCTGCCGCCTGCACACACACCGTCTCCGGCTATTGCCACCCCGGGTGGCGCCGCCGGTGATGGCGGCCCGGCAAAAGGTGTGGCCGATCAACCCGGCAGATGCGATACGCTGGAAAGTGGGCTTGGGTCGGTGCCGGGGCCCATACTCCGTCAGGAAACCACCATGTCCACGATCGACGAAACGAGGCTCGCCGCCAGCAGACACCAGGTCCTGAGGGAGGCGATCGACCCGCGCCTGCCCGGCCTCTACCGCGGCAAGGTGCGCGACAATTACGACCTGCCGGACGGGCGGCGTATCCTTGTCACCTCCGACCGCCTGTCGGCCTTCGACCGGGTGCTGTGCTGCGTTCCGTTCAAGGGCCAGGTGCTGAATGGCATCGCCCGGTGGGCCTTCGATCAGACTGCCGATATCTGCCCCAACCACGTGCTGGACACCCCCGACCCGAACATCGTCGTCGGCCGGCGTCTCGAGATCCTGCCGGTGGAGATCGTCGTGCGCGGGTACCTGGCGGGCACCACCAGCACCTCGATCCTCACCATGTATCGGGCTGGCCGCCGGCAGATGTATGGGCAGTCGCTGCCCGACGGCCTCGTCGCCAACCAGGCGCTCGAGACGCCGATCATCACACCCACCAGCAAGGCCGCCGACGGTGCTCATGACGAGCCGCTGACTGAAGGCGAGATCCTCATGCGCGGTCTGCTTAGCGAAGCCCAGTGGCGGCAGGTGAGCGAAGCCGCCCTCGCGCTGTTCACCCGGGGCCAGGCGCTGGCCGCCGAACGCGGCCTGATCCTCGCCGACACCAAGTACGAGTTCGGGCTCGATGCCGAGGGAACCCTCCGCCTCGCCGACGAGATCCACACGCCCGATTCCAGCCGCTACTGGCGGGCCGACACCTATCCCCAGCGCCTCGCCGCCGGGGAGCGCCCGGACAGCTTCGACAAGGACGTGATCCGCGAGTGGGTCGCCGCGCGATGTGATCCGTACAAGGAGGATGTCCCGGAAATCCCCCCGGAACTGATCTGGAAGACCGCCCTGACCTATGTCGAGGCCTATGAGCGGATCACCGGGCGCACATTCGACCCGCCCCCGCCCACCCCGCCGGTGCACGAGCGCGTACTGGCGGCCCTGGAGGCTTTTCACGAGCGCTGAGATTCATCCTGAATAGCTGGAGCGTCTGCTAGGCCTCCCGGACGTCCTGGAAGCCGACCAGCGCGAGTGCGCCCACGGCAGCGGCAAAGGCCGCGATGCCGACCCAGAATGCGACGCCAAAGCCAGTCATATCGGCGAGGAGGCCACCAGCGGGAGCGCCAAAGACGATCATGGCGCGGTTCACGGAGCGCCTGGTGGCAACCACACGCGCCTGCAGGAGGTCGGGCATGGCGCGTTGCCAGATGCTCGCCTCGCTCGCGTTCTCCACCCCTATGCTCAGGCCGAACAGCGCCTGTCCAAGCGCCAGCACCGCAACCGACAACCACAACGTCGACTGATCCGGCAGGAGCGCCACAGGTATCCATGCGAGGCAGGCCAGTGCGCGACAGGCGATGACCGTCAAACCTTCACCGAGCCATCGGCCCACCCTCACTGCCACGAGGCTGCCTATCAAGCCTGCCACCCCGGCAGCAGCATAGATGAATCCGAGCCAGAAGGGGCCGAGGTGCAGCGCCTGCAGCGTGTAGGCGACCAATGCCGTGCCCACCAGTCCGTTGGCGAAGAACCAGACATGGGTCGATAGCGCCAGCGGCCCCAGCACCTTGTGTCCGTACATCCAGCGGACGGCCTCGCTGACCTCGGTGTGCAGGGTGCGCAAGGGGCCGTTCGGCCTCTGCGGCGGCTCGTCGAGGCGAATGGTTGCGATCGCGGCAGCGGACCCGAAGTAGGACGCGGCGTCGACGAGGACGGCCAGCGGAGCGCCAAGGAGCGCAATCAGCCCGCCGGCAACAAAACTGCCCGACGTCTGCGCAACGGTGGCCCCCTGGTCGATGCGGGCGTTCGCCGCGAGCAGGTAGCGCCTGGGGACCAGCCTTGGCAGCACCGACTGGCTCGCGGCCCGGTTCAATATGGTCAGGACGTTGGACACGAACATGATCGCCATCAGCGCGGGCGTGCTGAGGCCGCCGATGATCCACAGCAGCGGCAGGAGGCAAAGGACCAGGCCGCTTGCGATATCGGTGACAATGAGAACCTGAAGCCGCCGGAAGCGGTCGACGACAGCCCCCGCCATCGGGCCGAGGAACAGGTTCGGCAACAGCCCGGCCATCGTTACGAGGCCAACATCCGTCGCCGTGCCGCCGAGCAGCAATACAATTGTTGTCTGGATCGCGAGAGTGGTCACGTAGCTACCGAAGCCCGAGACCGTTTCCGCTGACCAGAATGCGAGAAAATGAGGAAGCCGGAATACATCGGCGACATTGGCCGATCCGGCATCAAGCGATGTATTGTCGCTGCCCATCGATAGTCCTCAGGGGCCTGTCACGGGACAGCTGCTCTTGCCTGCCGATTAACGCATATCCTTTGGTTTGCACAAAGGGCGAAGGCGAAGGAGCCGCCCCCTTCTGGCGCAAAGCGGACGACCGCTGCGGTCTTACCGTCGCATCTGCCCCAGCGAAGCCTACGCGTGGTACTGATCGCTTCCCCTAAATCACCTGGCGTCCTCTTCGCCGAACGCACCAACTGCGGGTAGCTACCGAATGCAGAACGCCGTCTTGTCACCGGACGAACTGGGTCCGACCGTCTGCGCCGGCGAGATCCTGGTCGAGATCGTTGCGACGACCGTCGGCGAGGGGTTCCTGGCAGCACAACCGCTGGTAGGTCCCTATCCAAGCGGAGCGCCGGCGATCTTCATTGATCAGTGCGGGCGCCTCGGCGGCCGCGCCGCCATGATTGGCGCTGTCGGCGACGACGACTTCGGTCGAGTTAACCTGGACCGGCTGCGGATGGACGGAGTCGATGTGTCCGCGGTAGCCATCGATCACGAGTACCCGACGGGCAGTGCATTTGTTCGCTACCGTGCGAGCGGCGAGCGGGATTTTGTCTACAACATCGCCAACTCGGCTGCGTCCAGGTTCGGCTGGGATGACGCGGTCGATGCCCTTGTCCGCCGCGCTGGCCACATTCACGTCATGGGCACAGCCCTCTCGATGCCGAGCGCCTGCAGCGTCATTGACCGAGCTGTCGATATCATCAAGGCGAGGGGTGGAACGCTGTCGGTCGACCCCAATCTTCGCAAGGAACTGCGGCCAGACGCGCGGATTGAACGCCAGTTCACCGAACTCGTGGCAAGGGCAGACCTCCTCCTGCCGAGCGGTGATGAACTCGAGCGCGCGGCCGGTGTCGCCGGCGAAGCGGCGGCGCTGCAGCGCCTTTTCGACCTCGGCGTCGGAGAGGTTGTGCTGAAGCGTGGGGTGGACGGGGCCACCTGCTTCAGCCGGGACGGATCCCGCCTAGACGCCGCGGCATTCGAGGTGACCGAGGTTGACCCTACTGGTGCGGGCGACTGCTTTGGCGGTGCCTATGTGGCCTGCCGCCGCCTGGGTATGGGGCCTGAGAAAGCCCTGACCTACGCCTGCGCGGCCGGAGCTCGCAATGTGACCGTTCGGGGGCCGATGGAAGGCGCTGGGACGCGGGCCGAACTCGACGCGTTTATCGCTGCTACCCCAAGGGGATCGTGACGCCGACTGAGCTTACCAGCGTCAAGTCATGCGGGTCGCTCCACGGCTCCCTCAGATAACCCGCTCAACCACCACATCGTCCAGCGACAACCCGTCCACCCCCGAAGCGAACACCCCAGGCAAACCGCCGGGGTAGTCGACGAGGCCGATCACCACGCCGTCCGCGCCCTTGGTCCAGGCATTGGCGCGGCCCGAGGCGGTGGCTGATGGGGCGAGGTCGGCCGGGGTGGGCCTCAGGTCGTAGCGGCGGGCGGTGCCGAGCGTGCCGAGGCGTTGGGCAATGGCGATGCGGCTGAGCCGCACGTCGTTGATCCCACCGGCAACCGTCGAGACGAGGTTGATCGCCCCTTCCATCGTGCCCGAAATGTCCTCGACGACGAGACCGGAAACCGCGCCCGCCGGCAGTTCCGGCCGGCGGGTGACCACCGTAACGGTCAGCGCCTCGCCCGAGCCCCAGAAGCCGTCCGGTGTCTCGTGGCACTCGAGCGCGATGCGCGAGAAGCGCACGTCGCTGATCCGGCCGCCGTCGCGGGAGAAGATCCCAAGCGCCCGGTTGGAATCGACCACCGTGCAGTCCTCGAACACGATGCCGGTGACATCGCCGAAACTCTCGGTACCGATCTTGAGGGCGCAGCTCTGGCTCGAGACCCGGCAATTGCGCACGGTGACGTTGCTGCAAGTGCCGATGCCTGCCGCGCGGCGGGTGGTCTTCAGGCACACGCCGTCATCGGCGGTGGAGATCTCTACCCCCTCGACCAGCACGTCATGGCAGCTGTCGATGACCAGCCCGTCGGTGTTGGGCAGCCGCCGGTCGTTCTCAACCCGCACGCGCGTCACCCGCACATCGCGGCAGGCGACGAGGTGCATCGTCCACATCGGCGAATCCGTGATCGTGACGCCGGAGATCTCGACGTCGCTGCAGTCCTCCAGCACCAGCACCCGCGGCCGGAGTTTGGCCGGGATCCAGGTGCCCACCTCCGGGTCGTCACCCGCGATATAGGCCCGCCCGGGCGCCGCGATTTCGCCCTCGCCGGTGATCGCGATGCCGGTGGCGCCCTGGGCGACGATCAGCCCGCGATCCGAACCCTCGGCGATGACGCTCACCACGTTGCCTGCCATCGCGTCGTAGTCCGGCGCCAACCGCAATACCGATCCTGCTTCGAGGTGCAGGCCGATCCGGTCACGCAGCCGCAGCGCCCCGCACGAATGCTCCCCCGCCTCGAGCACCACCCTGCCCCCGCCCTCCGCGGCGAGTGCGTCGATGGCGGACTGGATGAGCACGGTCTGGTCGGAGGTGGAGGCGGGGATGAGGGTCATACGACTGTCCAGAGATAAGTATGTATTTTCAGCTACTTATAAGATTTCTTCACCCACTGGCCTACCTTCTCCCCTTGTGGGAGAAGGTGCCCGAAGGGCGGATGAGGGGCATCTCTCCGCGAACTCTGTCGCTCGTCGCTTCGCTCCGATCGCGCAACGCAAGCGCTGCGGGACCCCTCATCCGGCGCTTCGCGCCACCTTCTCCCACAAGGGGAGAAGGCAAGCCGCGGCATCGCGCCCTCACTCCAGCGGCTTAAGCACCAGCCCAGTCGCCCCATCGAACACATGCACGAACTCGGCCGGCGCCTTGAGCGGTACCCGCTGTCCCGGCTCGAACGCCTTGTGCTCGGGCACGTGGAAGATCGTCTCCGTCTCGGTGCCTTCGAGCTTGCCGTACACATAGGTCTCGGTGCCGATGCTCTCGGCGTAGTCGACCACGAAGGTCACATCCGTGCCCTCGCCCACGAACCGCAGATGCTGGGGGCGAATCCCAAGCTCGATCGCCGCCCCTGGCGCCAGCGAGCCGGCATCGACCGCCAGTTCCACCGCCCCGAGACCGGGCACGGTCACCACCGCGCCGCGTTCGTTACGGCTGGTCAGCACGCCCGGATAGACGTTCATCCGCGGCGAGCCGATGAAGGTCGCGACGAACTTGTTTGCCGGCCGGCGGAACAGCTCAACCGGGTTGCCGAACTGTTCGAGCTTGCCGCCATTCAGCACCGCGATGCGGTCCGCCATGGTCATCGCTTCGATCTGGTCGTGCGTCACGTAGATCATGGTCGCGCCGAGCCGCTTGTGCAGGCGGCTGATCTCCGCGCGGGTCTGGACGCGCAGCGCTGCGTCGAGATTGCTCAGCGGCTCATCGAACAGGAACACGTCGGGGTCGCGCACGATGGCGCGGCCGATGGCGACGCGCTGTCGCTGGCCGCCCGACAGCTCCTTCGGCCGCCGATCGAGGTAAGGCTCCATCGCGAGGATGCGGGCCGCCTCCAGCACCTTGGCATCGATCTCGGCCTTGGGCAGCCTTTCGTTCTCGAGCCCGAAGCTCAGGTTCTTGGCCACCGTCATGTGCGGGTACAGCGCATAGGACTGGAACACCATGGCGATGCCACGCTCGGCCGGCGACAGCGCCGCGACATCGCGCCCGCCGATGACAATCTGTCCGCCGGTGGTCTTTTCGAGCCCCGAAATCATCCGCAGCAGCGTCGATTTCCCGCAGCCCGACGGCCCCACGAAAACGACAAACTCGCCGTCCGCCACATCGAGGTCGACGCCCTTGATGACCTTGGCGTCGCCGAAATCCTTGGTCACGCCCACCAGTTGCAGTGATGCCATCTACCCGCTCCGTCTCTCCCGTGAAGCTTCACGGCTGCTGGGAACCCATACTGCGGACGATTGCTTCATTCGTCAATATGACGAACAAACTCCGTCGATCGTGTGCCGCGCATCGACCACATTGGCAGAAGTTCATGGCCTAGCGCTGTACTTTTGCGCTGTTCCCGACCGGTCGAAGGCATGGATTTCCAGTCAGCGGCGGCCGGCGGGGACGTCGCGCTTGTTGGGGAGCTCGCGGGGGCTGAAGAGGGAGTTGTGGAGTTCGCCGAGCGCGATTGCGGCAGCGCCGACGACCGTGGCGCGGGGACCGAGGCGGCCGCATTCGATAGGGACCGGGTGGCGCGTGCAGGTGGGGAGGATCTTGCGGATCAGCTCGACCAGCTCGGGGCGGCCGCCGATATTGCCGCCCATCACGATCTTGGCCGGATCGATCACCGCCGTCACCGTGGCGACCAGCAGCGCCGCGAGGCGGGCCGACTCCTCGACGGTGACGATCGCGGCGCGCTGGCCCTCGTTGTAGCGGTCGAAGATGTCGCGAACCGGGGTGCCGGCCGGGCCGCCGGCGAGGTGGTAGCGCCCGGAAATACCGGCGGCGCCGAGCGCATTCTCGAGCGCCCCGCGCTCGACGCTGAGCGGCGCGAAGGGGTCGGAGCCGAGCGGCAGGTAGCCTACTTCGCCCGCCGCCTGGGCGGCGCCGCGCAGCAGCTTGCCGTCCACCAGGATGCCCAGGCCGACGCCGGTGCCGATCGAGATGAAGCCGAAATAGCCCTCGCTCGGCTGGTGCGTTTCCCAGTACTCGCCGATCGCGCCGGCATTCACGTCGTTCTCGAATGTAACTTTACAATCAAGCGCTTGCCGGATCGAAGAGGCGACGTCGATGGTGCCCATGTCATCGAGATTGGGCGCGAGACTCAGCCGCCCCGAGGCCGGATCCATGACGCCGGGAATGGCGACCGTGGCGTGTAGCAGCTTGCTCGCCGGCAGCCCGGCCTGCGCAAGAATCGAGGTCTTGAGCGCGCCGATCTGTTCGATCAGCCGCATGCCGCCGGCCGGGTCGGCCGGCACTTCGCTGTCGAGGACGATGGCGCCCGCGATGTTGGCGACCGTGGCGCGGATGGTGCTCGAGCCGAGGTCTATCCCGAGGACACACCCCGCTGCCGCGTCGACCTCATAGCGCACCGCCGAGCGGCCGACGCCGCCCGAAATCATGCCGCTCTCCCTGACCCAGCCGCGCTCGGTGAGCACCCGGATCACTTCCGACATGGTCTGCTTGGAGAGGCCGGTGGTGCGCGACAGTCCGGCCCGCGAGGCGGAGCCCTCGCGCAACAGCACGTCCATCACCGCCTGTACCGATAACTGCCGAAGCACCCGGGTTGGTGCGACCAGATCGTCCACCGGAAAGCCCGTCCAAATTTGTTAAGTCACCGACCTAACTGCGGACATTCGCCCAACCTGTCAAGTCAGCACCGCACCACCCCCACGCTCTCCAGCGCAAGCCGCGCGCACCCATGGAAATCGGCGTCTTCGACGCGCCCAAGTCCGGCAAAAGTCCAGCGTTAGATCATGAACTTCTGCCAGTCTTTCGCATGAACGCGCAATTCCGACCGTAGAATGAACGTTCCACCCGCTTGACAAACAGAACGTATCGTCATTCATTCGTCATGTTAACGAACAATTGGCGCCTGTATGTCCGACCAGCAGCTCATGGACGCTATCGATGCGGTGGCCGCCCGGCTCAGGGCCGGCGCGCCCCAGGCGTCGGTGCTGGATGGGATCGCCACTGGAGCCGACGCGCTGCGCCTGATGCGCGCCGCGGGCTGGATCGAAACGCGGGGCAGCGAGCTTGCCGTGTCCGGCCGGCGGGGTGCGGTGATCGGCCTGGACCTCGGCGGCACCAAGCTCAGAGGCGCGATCGGCAACGCCGCAGGCGAAATCCTCGCTGAATTCGACGAGCCTACCGCCAACCACGCCAAGGACAGCACGCTCGCCCAGATGGCGGACATGGCCCGCGGCCTTGCAGCGCGCGCAGGTATCGCGCTCGAGACAATCGAGCACGTCGCCGTCGGCGTGCCGGGGATCGTCGCGCCCGATGGCGGCGTTGCGCTGTCCCCCAATGTCAATTTCGACCGCAACACGCCGCTTGCCGAGACGCTCGGCAAGATGCTGAGCCTGCCGGTCAGCGTCGACAATGACGGCAACCTGTCGGCCTTCGGCGAGTACACGGCAGGCCGTGGCCGCGATCGGGGAACGCACTCCCTGGCGTTCCTCGCTCTCGGCACCGGTGTCGGCATGGGCCTCATCGTCGATGGCCACTTGCTGCACGGCAACTCGGGCGGCGCCGGAGAAATCGCTCTCCTCCCCTTCGGCGCCGACCCGTTTTCAGCAGCCCGCCTGCATCCTGGCGGCGCCTATGAGGCCGCGGTTGACACGGACGGTATCCGCAATGCCTACGCCAATGCCACGGGTAGCGACCTCGAGGTACGCGACATCTTCGATCGTGCCGAGCAGGGCGACGAAGCCGCATCGGCAGTCGTCGCCGACACTATCCGCAACATCGCGCTGGGTGTCGCGACGGTGATCGCTTTGCTCGACCCCGGTATTGTGGTCGTCGGCGGCGGCATCGGCGCCCGTCCAGGCCTCGCCGAGGCAATCGGTAAACTCACTGCGCAACTGGTGCCGACGGCGTGCGCGGTCGTCGCGAGTGCATTGGGCGACCGGGCCGGCGTTGTCGGAGCCCTCCAGTTCGCCAGCCGCCAGGCGCGGCTCAGCCTCATCGAAGGCACTACCAGTACGACCCGGGGAGCGGCGGCATGACCATCTCGGCCCGCTATCAGCACGGCAACAACGTGATGACGGCGCGGCCGGATGGCCTGATCGATTCCGCCGAGCCGGTGCTGCTGCCGATCATGGCGCCGCGGCTGCAGGGCGATTGCGAACCGGACGGGAAGATCACCCTAGCGTTGTGGGGCGCGGGCACGCTGGGCACCGTGAGCTTCACAGCCATTTCCGGGCCCTTCGTCTACGGACCGAACCGCGTCACCGGTAGATCGGGCGGCGTGTATGTTGCGCAATCCGCCCCGGTGATGGTGATCCGGGGCGTGACAGTTGTCCGGGCGGCCCCGTCCAGACGGGCGGCCTGGTGGCATACGGTCGACCCCAAGGACGTCGCCACCCGGACAAGCCGCAAAGGCTCCCTGCGGTTCACCGAGCTTGCCTGGGGCGCGTTCATCCTCGATCAGCGCGGCAACGATCTGGTGCTGAGCGTCGGCGCTTCCCGCGACGAAGCCGAGGCTGCCCTGCGGCTGACAATCGAAACCGTCGTTGCCGAAGCCGAAGCCTATGTGCGGCGTTGCGATCGCTTGCCCGAGGCCGATCCCGTACTGCGCTCGATGGTCAGCCAAGGCACGCACGCGGCCCTCTCCAGCATCCGGCAGGACGAGCGCGGGCGCTTCGCCGGCCTCGCCGCCGGACAGGCTTACAGCGCCCCTGCCCGCACGTACTATCGCGACGGCTATTGGACGCTGCAGCCGCTGTTGACGCTGGCGCCGGAAGCGGTGCGCGACCAGCTCCGCCTGCTGGCGGTCGGCGTCCAGCCCGATGGCGAGGCGCCGAGCGGCGTCATTCTCTCGGGGCAGGCACAAGCCGCCGCGTGGGACAAATTCCGTCGCGGCGACAAGGTCTATGCGGGCGAGCACCTCCGCCAGGGCGACTGGTGGAGCGACCACTTCGACAGCCCACTGTTCTTCATCCTGACCCTAGGCGACTACGTCGCAGCGACCGGCGATATTGAGGAGGCGCGGCGCCACTGGACCACCGTTCGATCCATCGTCGACCGCTATATCCGCGCCGCGGGAGCGGACGGGCTCCCCAAGAAGCCCAACCACGACCGCGACTGGGCCGACAACGTCTATCGCGAAGGGTACGTCTCCTACGATATCGGCCTGTGGGTCGGAGCGCTCGACGCCGTGGTTCGGCTGGGCAAGACGGTCGATCCAGTGCTCGCCGAAACGGCGCGGTTCCAGGCCGAGCTGGCACGGCTCAACATCGATAGTGCCCTCTGGGTGAAGTCGGCTGGCAACTACGCCGATTTCGTCAATTCCGACGGCTTCGCCGAAGACCACCTGACCCTCGATTCACTGACCCTGCTGCGCTACCGCGCGGTGTCAGATGCGCAGGCGAGGACGGTGGTTGCCGATGTCGCCAAGCGCCTCGAGAGCCGCCACAACACCGAGCAGCCCTATGGCGACTGGGGCATGCTGTGCGCCTATCCCCCGTTCAAGCGGGCAAAGGACGTGCGCGCCAAATCCGCTTTCGCCTTCCGCTATCACAACGGTTCGGACTGGCCCTACCTCGACGGTCTCTACGCCGAGCAGCGCCTACGCCTCGGTCTGAAGGGCGCGCGATACGCCCTCACCCGCTGGTGGGAGGCCTGCCTCGCGAGCGGCTGGCCGGGGGCCATTGAATACTATTCGCCGCCTTTCGGGCGGGGATCGCTGCTCCAGGGCTGGAGCGGACTGCCAGCGCACATCGCTGTACAATACCGCGATGAGCTCCTGGCAGAAGGGGACGAGCCCGCGTCAATCGCTCCCGTCATGGACGGAGTAATAGGAGGACCATCATGAGCTTCATTAGGAATGCCGCATTTGCCCTAGTGGCGGCGACGGCGATCGCAACGCCGGTCGTCGCTTCCGAACTGCAGTTGGGCTGGTATGTCGACGGCGACGAGCAGGAGCAGGCGCTCCGCGGACTGCTGGACGAATACACCAAGCTGCACCCCGAAACGACTTTCGACCTGCAGATCACGCCCTATGACGGCATGTCGGAAAAGTTCCGGCAGTATGCCGCTTCAGGCATCATGCCGGACGTGTCGCTGACCTCGTCGATGGAGCCGGTTGTTCGCCCGTTCCTCGTCGACTGGGCCGAGGTGAACGGCAAGGAATGGATCGACCAGTTCGTCAAGGGCTGGGCCGACGGCGCCAAGCTCGGCGACAAGGTGATCGCCGCACCGCTCGACGTCACCGCAGTCGGCATCTTCTACAACGCCGATGCCTTCGCCAAGGCCGGCATCCCGCTGCCGGCGCAGGGCGCCACCTGGGATGAGGTGCTTCCGGTGCTGAAGCAGGTCTCCGAAAAGGCCGGCGTCCGCTTCCCGCTGGTCTGGGACGTGTCGGCGCACCGCTACCTCACGTACCAGTTCCAGTACGGCAACCACATCTATTCGGAAGACGCCCCGGTCAAGGTGGCGATGGATGATGCGAGCTGGGTCACCGTGCTCAAGCAGTTCGTCAAGATCACCGAGGACTACATGCCGCCGGGGCTCTGGTCGGGTTCGAGCTCGGACAAGCCCTACGACATGTTCGTGAACCAGCAGGCCGTCGCCTATATGTCGGGTAGCTGGCAGATCGGCAGCTTCAATGACAACGCCAGCTTCAAGTGGCAGGCTGGCCCGACGCCCAAGGGCACCGTGTCGTCGTCCAACGTGGGCGGCAACTACCTCGTCGCCTTCAACACCTCCAAGCACCTCGACGAAGCCACGGCTTTCGTGACCTGGATCACCTCTCCGGACGTCCAGGCAGAATACGCCAAGGTCTTCGGCCTGCTCCCGGCCAACAAGCTGGCGCCGGCAGTTGCCTACTCGAGCGAAGATGCCGCCGCGGCGGTGAAGAACTTCCAGGTGGAGCTCGACAGCTCGCCGCGCTATGCCGCGACGGACCAGGCCTGGCCTGAAATGCAGGCCGGTGTCTGGGACGCCGTCAAGAACAGCGTCACCCAGGTGGTTGCTGGCCAGGTGACGCCAGAGGAAGCCGTTGCCAGCCTCCACGCAGCAGCTGAAGCTGCCATCACGGCGGGGAAGTAACGACATGAGCACGGGCGACCTGACGCAGCTCAACAGACCGGCAATGTCGATGTCGACGAGGCTGCTTCGCCTCGCTGGCCGCACGAGCTGGCCCTACCTGCTGCTGCTGCCGACGGTCGCCCTGCTTTTCGCCTTTACGCTCTATCCACTGGTGCAGGGCCTGTGGATGAGCCTGTTCCGGCGCGGCCTGGTGGTCGTGGAACAAGTGCCGGAATCGATCCCCGTCTTCGTGGGGTTCGACAACTACCTGCAACTGATGACCGACAAGGACTTCGTCCTGTCGCTGGTGCGCACCGTGGTCTTCGTCGTCGTCGCCGTGCCGCTGCAACTGGCAGCGGCGCTTGCACTGGCGATGCTGCTCGCACCGCAGTCGCGGTTCAATTCGGTGGTTCGCACCATCGTGTTCTTCCCCTCGATGATCTCGGGCCTGATCATCGGCGTCATCTGGGCCTGGCTGTTCGCGCGCAATAGCGGCCTCGTCAATTATGGGCTCTCGCTCGTCGGCGTCCCGGCCGTGCCGTGGCTGGAACAGGACCAACTGGCCCAGGCGGCGGTCGTCGTGGCCTGGATTTGGGGCGGCGCCGGCTTCAACATGATGATCCTGATCGCTGGCCTGACCTCGATCCCCCGGGATCTCTACGAGGCCGCCGCGATCGACGGCACCAGCCGCTGGCGGATCTTCACCCACATCACGCTGCCGCTGCTCCAGCCCTCCGTCGTCGTGGTGGTGGTGCTGGGCGTCATCGGAGCCTTCCAAGTCTACGAGATCGTGGTCTCGCTGACGACTGGGGGACCGGGTCGCGCCACGGTGTTCCTGGTCCAGAACATCTACGAGACGGCTTTCAAGAAGCCCAATCAGGCCGGCATCGCGGCGGCCCAGTCGGGCGTGCTGTTCCTCATCCTGATGGTGCTGACCATCATCCAACTGCGCGTGGCGCGGAGACGCTGATGACCCTGCTTCGCTCACCCGGACGGATCGCCGCCTTCGCCGTCGTGCTGGTCCTGTTCATCCTGCCGCCGCTCTGGCTGCTGCTGTCGGCGCTGAAGCCGCAGGCCGAGATCTTCCAGTGGCCGCCCTCGCTCTGGCCCGAACACCTGACGCTCGAGAACTTCCAGAAGACGGTCAGCCGGGCCAATTTCGGCACCTATTTCCTCAACTCGGCTATCGTCTCGATCAGCTCGGCTTTACTCTCGGTGACGATGAGCGTGATGGCCGGCTATGCGCTCGCCAAATTCCGCTTCAAGGGTGACACGGTCATCTTCCTCGTGATCATGTCGGCCGTGATGGTGCCACTGCAGATCGTGCTGATCCCGGTGTTCCTGGTGCTGCGCGACCTGGGGCTGCTCAACACCCTGTGGGGCCTGATCATTGCGCCGGCCGCGACGCCGACCGGCGTGTTCCTGATGCGGCAGTACATCACCGGCATTCCGGACAACCTGCTCGAGGCGGCGCGCATCGAGGGCACGCCGGAATGGCGGATCCTGCTGCGCATCGTCGTGCCGCTGTGCCTTCCGGCGATCGGTACGCTGCTCGCCTTCAACCTTGTATGGCGCTGGAACGATTATCTGTGGCCGTTCCTGATCGTCGCGAAGCAAGAGCAATGGACGGTGCAGCTCGCGATCGCCAATTCCATCGGGCGGTTCTCGATCAACTGGCCGCGCCTCTTGTCGATGACCGTGCTATCGATCCTGCCGATGCTGGTGATTTTCATCGCGCTGCAGAAGACACTGATGAACGGGCTGATGTCCGGCGCCACCAAGGAATAGCTCGTCTCCATATGCGCTCGATCGCGACCTACGACCGCTTGCTCGCCGTGCTGCGCGAGCGCATCTTCACGCCGCTTGATGCCGAGGTGCCGCTGCGGTTTCGCCGCGCGGAGAACGGTGACCGGGCCCGCGCTCTGACGGAGCCTCGTGCCGGCTGGACGCCGGTCGACCGCGATCTCGTTTGGGGGGAGCCCGACGGCTACTACTGGTTTGCGGGGACGGCCACGATCCCCGCCGAGGCGGCGGGGCAACGCGTGTTCTGCCGCATCGAGGCGCAGTTCGGCTCGGTGATGGGGCGATCCGACCCGCAGTGCCTGGTGCGGGTGAATGGGCAGATCGCGCAGGGGGCCGATGGAAACCACCGCGAGTTCCGGCTGGCCGATGTGGCGGTGCCGGGCGAGAGGTTCGAGATCGTCATCGAGGCGGGGACGATCGAGGACCGGCGGCAACTGGGGTTCGCGTGCCGGCTGCTGACGCATGATCCGCTGGCCGAGAAGCTCTACTTCGACCTCAAGGTACCGCTCGATGTGGCGCGGCTGCTGAAGCATGACGATGCGCGGCGGACGCGGATACTGAACCACATCGACGAAGCGCTGAAGGCGATCGACCTGCGGCCGGGGGATGCGCCGCGCTTTGCCGCGAGCCTGGGGGCCGCGGAGGTCATTGCCGATCGCATCTATGCCGACGCGGACGCGGACGCGATGCCGACCATCGTCGCGACCGGGCACACGCATATCGACGTCGCCTGGCTGTGGCGGGTGCGCGAGACGCGGCAGAAGATGGCGCGGAGCTTTGCCACGGCGCTGAGCCTGATGGACGAGTATCCGGATTACCGGTTCATGTACAACCAGGGGCTGCTGCTCGACTACCTTGAACAGGACTATCCTGAGCTGTTCGAGCGCATGCGCGGCAAGATCGACGGTGGCCAGTTCGAGATCGAGGGCGCGCTGTGGCTCGAGCCGGACGTCAACATCACCGGCGGCGAGGCGCTGGTGCGACATATCCTCCATGGCGTGCGGTATCATCAGCAGAAGTTCGGGGTGACGCCGCGGACCGTCTGGCTACCCGATACGTTCGGCTACAGCGCCGCCCTACCCCAGCTGATGAGCCTTGCCGGGCTCGACATGTTCGTGACCCACAAGCTCAGCTGGAACGACACCAACCGCATGCCCTATGAGGCGTTCCACTGGCAGGGCATCGACGGCACCAGGGTGCCGGCCTATTTCCTCACGACGCAGAAATACGAATACGACGGCATCAACACGACGTACTGCCCGGACCTCGTGCCGAGCCATGTGCTGGGGACGTGGAAGCGGTTCAGCCAGAAGGAGACGCTGGACGAGCTGTTCCTCGTCTATGGCCACGGCGATGGCGGCGGCGGGCCGACACGGGCGATGCTGGAGAATGTGCGGCGCATGGAGCGCGGCATCCCCGGCTGCCCGCGGCTCAAGCACGACAAGATGGGGCCGTTCTTCGCCCGGCTGAGCGACAAGTTCAGCGCCGATCCCTCAGCGTTCCCGACCTGGGTGGGTGAGCTCTATCTCGAGTATCACCGGGGCACGCTCACCTCGGTGGCCAAGAACAAGCGCAACAATCGGCTGGCGGAGACGACGCTGCGCGAGCTCGAGCTGCTGGCGGTACTGGCGATGGAGCGCGACGTGCCCTACCCCACGGCCAAGCTGTGGGAGCTGTGGCAGATCGTGCTGCTGAACCAGTTCCACGACATCCTGCCCGGCTCCTCGATCGGCGCCGTGTATGAGGACAGCGACCGGGACTATGCGCGGTTCTTCGCCGAGGCGGAGACACTGAAGCGCGAGTTGGCGGCGCCGCTCGCGGGTGAGAGCGAACATCTGCTGCTCAACCTGCTGGCTCGGCGACGCTCAGCCTACGCGACGCTCCCCGAGGGAATGCGGAGCGTCGTCGAAAACGGAACCGCTATCCCGGCGCAGCGGATCGTGCTGGCCGACGGCTCGGCCGCCCACATAGCACCCGTCGACGCTGTGCCCCCGCTCGGCGGGCGAGCCGTCGCGCTGAGCCCCGCTACCGTCGAGCTGCCCAAGACCATCGGCCTCTCAGTGTCGCCAACCTCGCTCGAAAACGCCCGCCTTCGGGTCGAACTCGACGCGCAGGGCCGCGTTGTTTCGCTGTTCGACAAGCAGAGTGGCCGGGAGACCATTGAGGCCGGAACTGCGGCGAACGCCCTCTTCGCCCACCAGGATATCCCGGTGGATTTCGACGCCTGGGATATCGATGCCTCGTTTGAGGACAAGGTCTGGCCGGTCGACCGGCTCGTCTCCTCCGAAGTGGTCGAGACCGGCCCCTATCGCGCCGCTATTCGCCTCGAGTGGCGCTATGAAAGCTCGAGCATCGTCCAGATCGTGGCGCTCGAGCGCGATTCCGCGCGGCTCGACATCGACTGCATGGTCGATTGGCACGAGCACCAGACCCTGCTGAAGGCCGCCTTCCCGCTCGCCGTCCGCACCGACAGCGTCGCTGCCGAAATCCAGTTCGGCCACGTGACGCGCCCGACGCATCGCAACACCAGCTGGGATGTCGCCCGCTTCGAAACCAGCATGCAGCGTTGGGTGGATATGTCCGAGCCGGGCTTCGGCGTCGCGCTCATCAACGACTGCAAGTATGGCTACGATGCCAAGGGCAACATCCTGCGGCTGACGCTGGTGAAGTCCCCGGTTTTCCCGTGGCCCGACGCTGACCAGGGCCTCCATCGTTTCCGCTACGCCCTGTTCGTCCACGACGGCGACCGCGGCGCCGTCCACGACGAGGCGGAGGCCTTCAACCTGCCGCTGCAACTGATCGCAGGCGCCGCCGCTGGGCTGTCGCCGAATTCGGTCAGTCTGTTCGAAGTCCTCGGCGACGGGGTCTCTGTCGAAGCGGTGAAGAAAGCCGAGGATGGGAACGCTTTCGTGGTCCGGCTGTGCGAAACGCGCGGCCGCAGGCAAGCCGTGACCCTCGACTTCGGCGCCACCGGTCGAAAGGTCCGCGAGGCGAACCTGCTTGAAGCGCCCAGCGCGCAGCTGGCGGACAACGTCCATACGCTTGCGCTCACCCTCGGACCTTTCGAGATCCGCACGCTACTGCTCGGCTAGCGGTGGAACTGGAGCACGTCGCGCCGCCTACTGCCTGAAGCTGTGGTCCAGCGATGCCGTGATCGGGGCAACGAGGTAGTCGAACAAGGTCTGCTCGTCGCCCATCAGCATGATCTCAGCCGGCATGCCGGGGAGCATCTTGATGCCCGCGCCCAAGGCCTCGAGGCTGGCGCGATCGACTTCGACCTTGGCGAGGAAGTACGAGCCGCCGGACCGTTCATCGATCAGGCTATCGGCGGAGATCGAACGCAGCACGCCGTGAATCTGGGGCAGGTTGCGCTGCCGGTAGGCAGTCAGGACCACGCGCGCCGACATGCCGGGATGGACCGCGTCGATATCGATGGGCCGAAGCCGCGCGTCGATCACGAGCTTGGAGCCTTCGGGCACGATCTCGAGGATCGGCTCGCCCGATTTGACGACGCCGGACACCGTCGTGACGCGCACATGCATGACCGTGCCCGATATCGGAGCGACGATGACGGTTCGCGCCAGGATGTCCTCGCGGGAGGCAAGCTGGCTCGAAAGCTCCGCCAGTTCGCCGCGGACCGTGCTGAGGTCTTCGCTGGCCTTTTCGACAATGTCGTCACGCAGCGCCAGGAGCTGCATCTGGGTTTCGCCGATGAGCTGCCGGTTCTGGGCGATCGCCGCACGGTTGGCGGCGCGCTGAGCTTCAACATTGGCCGCTTCGCGCTGCAACTCGAGCAGGCGGGGCAAGCGCTCGAGGCCCTTGTCGTAGAGCTTCTTTACGCTCTGGGCCTCCTGCTCCAGCAAGCTGATCTGCTCTTCTTCTGCGGTGATCATTTCGGTGAGCCCGGCGATCTGCTCTTCGACCTGCTTGGTGCGCTGGCCGAGGATCTGCTCGCGGCCGGTCTGGGAGGTGCGACGGCTCAGGAACAGGGCTTTCTGGTCGTCGATGGCCCGCGCGTAGTCGACCTCTGGCATGGCGAGGAGTTCGGACGGAACGACGATCGCGTCGCGCCCCAGCGTCTCGGCGAGAAGGCGCGCCTCCAGCGCGCGCAGGTCGATATATCGGGCCCGTAGTTCCTGTCGGCGTGCCAGGGCCTGCGTGTCGTCGAGGGTCACCAGCGGATCGCCAGCGTTGACGATGTCGCCTTCCCTGACGTGGATGGTGCGGACGATCCCGCCTTCGAGGTGCTGGATGGTCTTTCGGTAGCCGTCGGGGCTGACAACGCCGGGGGCGATGGCGGCGCTGGCGAGCCGGGCGCCATAGGCCCAGGTGCCGAAGCCGCCGATCAGCGCCAGGGCCGCGATGTAGCCGAGGAGCCGGGGACCACGCGTCACGCGGGCCAGCTCGACCCGAGGCTTGGGTCGGCGGCGGCGGGTGCCGAGCATCAGGAGCAGCAAGCCGAGGACGCCGAGCGTCACCCCAGCGGTGGCGACGCCCTCGGGGGAGAGGCCCAGGTCCCGCACGGCTGCCCAGCTCTGGTCGATGAAGGGCACGGCTTGGCGCTGCCACCATTCGAGGGTCAACTGCCAGATCCTGGTCGGACTTTCAAACATTGCAGCACCTCCTACGGAGAGGCCTGGGGTAGCTTCCGTGTCGGCTCGGCAAGCCGCCGCGCACCTTGAGCCTCGGCGGGAACGGCGGCAGGCCGCAGCACCTCATCGCGATCGGCGAAGCGGACGACGCTGCCATTGCGCATGATGAGGATCCGGTCGACGGCCTGCAGGTCGACCGGCCGGTGGGTGACAACCACCACCGTGCGACGTCGGCGCTTCAGCTCGGCCAGCGCCTTGGTCAGCGCGAGGTCGCCGTCGCTGTCGAGGTTGGAATTGGGCTCGTCGAGCACCAGCACGGCAGGGTCGCCGTAGACGGCGCGGGCAAGTGCGATGCGTTGGCGCTGGCCCTGCGAAATCCGGCTGCCCTGCGTCCCGATATCGGTCTCGTAGCCGCCCGGCAGCCCCAGGATCAACTGGTGCACGCCGGCCAACTGTGCCGCCTCGACCAGCTTGTCGCTATCGAGCAGATGGAAGCGGGCGATGTTCTGGCCGATGGTGCCTGGGAACAGCTCGACCTGCTGCGGCAGGTAGCCGATGTGGCGGCCCAGGTCGTCCGAATTCCAACCGAACACGTCCGCGCCGTCGATGCGTACATGGCCGTAGCTCGGCCGTGCCGCGCCGACCAGCAGGCGGCAGAGCGTCGATTTGCCGGCGCCGGACGGGCCGACAATGGCGCAACTGGTGCCCGGCTCGAGGCTGAAGTTGATGTTGTTGAGGATCGGCTCGTGCCGCAACTGCGCTGCCGCATAGCTCACCGTCTCGACGGCGAGGCCGCCGAGCGGCCGGGGCAGTTGAACCGCCTCGAGGTCTCCGGCCGATCCTTCGAACAACGCCTTGAGGTTGCGATGCGCGGTCAAGGCGGCGAGCAACCGGCGCCAGGCGCTGATCGAGCGCTCGATCGGCGAGAGGGCTCGGGCGAGGACGATCGAGGCGGCGATCATGGCGCCACCGGTCAGCTGTCCCTGGATCACATAGTAGGCGCCGGTGCCGAGGATCAGCACCTGCAGCGACATGCGAATGGCGCGCGAGATGCTGACCACTGTCGCGGTGCCCTCAGCCAGATGCTGCTGGCGATCGCTGGCGGCGGCCTCGCGCTCCTGCCAGCGTTCGATGATCGGCTGGGCCATGCCGAGCGGCCCGAGCGTCTCGCCGCCGTCGATATAGCGGAGCGCGGCGTCGTGGTTGGCGCGCAGCTCGGCGGTCGTACGCTTCTGCGCCGGCCGCGTCGCGATGTCGTTGCCGACGGCGAGGCCGAACAGCACCAGCGCGCCGCCGATGGCGATGAGGCCCAGTGCCGGATGGAGCTGCCAGATGAAGGCGATGAAGATGAGCGCCCAAGGCGTGTCGAGCAGCGCCAGCGGTCCATCGCCCTCGAAGAAGGAGCGGAGGTCCGTGACGTCGCGTGGTCCCGCTTCGAGCCCGGCGCCGGCGAGGCGCGCCTCCATCGCCCGGCGGATCACCGGGCCGGACAGCTCGAGATTGATCCAAGCCCCGGTGCGGGTCAGCATCAGCCGCCGCGCGTGTTCTATGAGGCCGTAGACGATGATGGCCCCGAGAGTGCCGAGCGTCAGCCAGATGAGGGTATCGAGCGAGTCCGTCGACAGCACCCGGTCATAGACCTGGAGCATGTAGAAGACCGTGACGAGAAGCAGGAGGTTGGCGAGGCAACTGAAGAGGATGAGCGTGGGAAGCTGGCGCCTCACCCGCTCGATGATGGTCTGGTAGAGGGTCTTGTGCATTGCACAACCGCCTTGGCAGGACTCTTGCCGCAAAAGGCGCCGGCCGGGTTATCTCCCGGCCGGCGAGGCTTGGTTGTCGTCAGACGATGACGTTGCCGTCGTGGTCGCCGTCGATGCCGACGGTGAAATTGTCCACCGCGGTATCGCCGTTGGTGTCGAAGTCCTCGATCGTGACTTCGAAGTTGAGTTCCGCATCAGGAACGGTCGTCGACTCGGCGATGGCGAACTTGCCAACGTCGAACTTGCCCGCCGTTGCCTCGATCAAGGCCCGGTTGTGGAAGTCGTCGGTCGTCCACTCGACCGTGTAGCCATTCTTGAGGCCAGTCACGGTCGCGGTCGCGGTACCCAGGCCCGAAACATCGATGCCCATCACGGCCGGATCGGCATCCGCGTCGAACACGATGGGGTTGGCCTGGCCCGGCACGAAGACGCGGACCAGGATGATGTCAGGCGAAGGACCACCGCTGGTGGGATCGTTCAGCAGGTCACGGCCCTGGTCGGGATCACCCAGCCATGTCGTGATCTTCATCCCGGCCAGGACCTTGGGGCCGGCCTGAGTCTGCGAGACGGTGATCGATGCGGTATGCACATCCACGGTGCCACCCGTGTATTGGACATTGTCGGCATCGTCCGCCTCGGTCGAGGTCAGGCCTCCCGGTGCGCCGGAGAGGTAGTCGGCCACCGGATCGTCCACGTAGACGAAGTACGCAGCTTCCTTGGCGTCGAACATCTGGTTGTTCACACCGATGGTCGCTCCGGTACCGCCCTGCGAAGTGTGGATCACATCGCTCTTGTTGGTGTAGTTGCCGGCGGAGTTAAAGACCGGAGTCTTGCCGAACACGATGATCGCCGGATCGGTCGCGGATTCGCCTACGACACCAAAGAGGTTGGCGCCGGACGGCAGGTTGTCGAAGTCGAAGTCGATGTTGACCACGTTCGGGTCGTGCAACACGTCGAAGACGTAGTTCCAGTTGGCGGGGTCGGTATCGCTGTCATCCAGAGCCAGCTGGAAGTATGCAGTGTCCCCGGCGTCACCGATGGTCCCGTTGCCGTTCGTGTTCTCGTAGTAGACGACAGTCTGGTCGTCCTCCTGCACGCCGACCACCGTGGTGAAACCAAAATCGAAGCTCGGAGTGAAATCGGTGATCTTGACGCTCGCGCCGTCGTTACCCGGCACGGCGCCGAGCACGTTGCTGACGGAGCTGCCGATAGAGAAATCGACGGTGTCGCTGCTGATATCGCCGATGGCCGGACCGTCGTCCTCGAAGCTGAAGGTGTCGCCGATACCGACTGTGTGGTCGCCGGTGTCGCCGTCATCATCGGCGGCCGTGGCGGTCAGCGTGATGAGGTCGGCGGAAGCCAGCTTGGAGGGCTCGCCGGCTCCGTCCTCCTCAGGGTCGGCCGCGTCGTCGTGGGCGACTGCGCGGCTCTGGTCGAGCGTGACCTCGCCGGTGTTGAGGTCGACAGAGATGCGGAACACCTCGAAGCCGTCGGTTGCGGTGGTGCCGACTACGTCGCCGTTGTCCGCGTGGAGGAGGACCGCGTCGCCGGTCAACGAGTCGACGAGACCACTGTCATCGCCGTCCCCGCTGATGCCCAGCGCGTAGGTGACAGCATCGTCGTCGACAGTGCCGTCGTTGTCGCTGTCCTTGCCGCCGTCAGTGCCGAAGTCGACATCGAAGAGGTTGGCATAGCTCAGGGAGTCGTCAGCGGTGAAGTCGCTGTCGTCGACTGTGAGGGCAGGAGTGCCCTGGCCATCACCAACGGTAGGGCCGTCATCCTCGAACACGATCCGGTCGCCGACCGGCATGTGGCTGCTGGTGCCTTCGGTGATGGTAAAGCCGCCGATGTCGAACTTGCCGGCGGTACCTTCGATCTTGACGCGGTTGTGATCCGTGTCGGTTATGAACTCGATGGCGTAGCCATCATCGACCCCGGTGAGCGTGACCGTGGCCGTGCCCAGGCCCGAAACGTCGAAGCCGCTCACGGCAGGATCGGAGTCACTGTCGAATGAGGTGGTCACGCCGGCGATGGTGACGTTGACCATGATGATGTTCGGCGAAGTGGCCCCATCCGTCGGACCGGTCAGCAGATCACGCGCCGTGTCGGCGGCGCCGAGATAGGTCGTGAGCTTCATGCTGCCAGTGGTGTTGCCCTGGATTTGGGCAATCGTGAACTTGGCCGACTTCACGTCCAGGGTGCCGCCGGTATAGAGGGCGTTGTCGGCATCATCGGCCTCGGTTCCGGTGAGACCGTTGGGCTCCCAGCCCGACAGATAATCCGCGTTGACGTCGTTGACGTACGCGAAGAACGCCGCGTCCCCGGGATTGAACATCTGGTTGTTCATGCCGATGGTGGCATGGGGGCCGGCCTGCGACATGAACATCATGTCGCTGGTGTTGGTCGGCGCTCCGGTGCCCTTCAGATGAATATCGGCGCCGAAAATGAGGATTGCCGGACCGTCGGGGGATGGCCCCAGGGTCGCAAACAGGTTGCTGCTGGACGGCAGGTCGTCGAAATCGAAGTCGATCGTGCCGCTGCCGGCTACGTCGAGCAGCCCGCTGAGGTCGACCGGATCATCGTGGTTACTACTGTCGGGGTTGGTGATGGCCTCGAACTGGACCGTGGAGATCGTTCCGTCCGACTCGAGGTAGCCGGCGAGCACGATGTCGCCGTTCTCATCGACGCCGAGGAACATGAAGGCGCCGAGGCCGGAGGCTACGTCGGCGAAGAGGTAGATCGCCTCGCCATCGACGGTGGTAAAGTCTGCAAGGACGCCGGTGGTCGGGTCGGTCGGTACGCCGGCATCATAGGCCAGCAACGGGTCGCCATTGCTCATGACGAACCCGGTCAGGGTTGAACCGTCGGTGAGTGAAATGAAGTCGTTCTGTGCCGCGCCGTTGGCCTGGGCAAATGCATTGCTCAGGCTGAGCTGGCCGGCATCGAAGAGGCGCGTGGAAAAGGCTGCCGGCAGGTCGGTGTATACAATGTCGCTGTCGTTGTTGTCCTCATTGGCCCCCGGTGTTCCACTGTTTTGTAGCCCTGACGACTCGTCGAGAGTGACGTATTGGTCGTCTGTCAGAACGATTGCCATGATGACTGCTCCCTAAAGCGTTAGTGTGATTGCTCCTCGTTCCTATCTTTGACGCTTGGTAGTCGATGCGAGACACTTTGCATTCAACAGTCACCACCAAATAAAACATCGCCCCGGCGCCGATATCATCGGCACCGGAACTACACTTACGATGTGGCCTCTGGATTGTTTCAGAATACATCCGGCGTAGATCGGATGGTGCGGCCGAGAGATGTAGTCGTGCGTCTTGTGCTCGTTCCGCGATGCGGGCGCAGGCGCTCTCTCGGTATTCTTGGTTCACGCCGAACTACACGTATCTGCGCGAGATATACGAAAAATTAACCACGATTGCAATAGTGGCCGCATTTAGGCGGCCGCCTGGGTCGCGCGGCGGCTAGGAGCCGGGCCAATTCGGCGGCCGGTGAGACCCGGGCCCCGGGCTGCGGATCGGTAAGGCGCCAGGGCCGCTATTTCAAACTCGCTCGCACACTCCTACCCTTTGACCGCGCCTGCGGTCATGCCCGCGATGATCTGCCGGTTGAAGAATAGGAAGACGAGGAGCGGTGGAATGGTGATCAAGAGGATGTTGGTGAAGAGCAGGTTGTAGGACGTCTCGAACTGGCTCTGGAAGTTGTAGAGGGTCAGCTGCACCGTCGCGAACTGGTTACCCGGCAGGTAGTAGAGCGGATTGGTGAAGTCGTTGAAGATGGTGACGGTCTGCACCACGATGATCGTCACAGTCACCGGCCAGAGCAGCGGCAGGATCACCCGGAAGAAGACATCGAGCGGCCGCGCGCCGTCGATGATGGCAGCCTCATCGAGTTCGCGCGGGATCGTGGCGATGAAGGCTTTGTAGAGCAGCACACAGAACGAAAGGTGGTAGGCGACCTCGATCAGGATGAGCCCGTGCAGCTTGCCGAACAGGCCCAGCCCCTGCAGCACCCAGATGGTGGGGACGACCGCCGGCGGGATCATCAGGCCGGCAAGGATGAGGAACTCCACCAGCTTGTTGAAGCGGCTCCTCCTGCGGGAGAGCACAAAGCCGACCATGGCCGAGAAGATCACCAGCAGCGTCACGCCGGCGACCGTCAGGATCGTCGAGTTGAGGAAGGCGGTGATGAGCATCCAGTTACGCGTCGACGCGACCTCGACAATGTTCGCCCACAGGTTGTTCACCTGAGGCCAGGAGAAATCGAGAAGGGACGATTGCTGCTGGTCCTTGAAGGCCATCAGCACGATGAAGGCGAAGGGCACCAGGAACACCGCCGTCGTCACGATGATGGCGAGGACGCCGAGCCAATATTCCTTGATCAGCTTCATTCGTGGCCCTCCCGCCGGTTGAAGTATGCCGTCAGCGGGACGACCAGCAGTACGATGAACAGGAACAGGACCACGTTGCCCGCGGTGGAGAGCCCGTAGAAGCCCGACTGGTACTGTTTGTAGATGACCGAGGCGATGACGTCGGACGAAAAGCCAGGACCGCCTCGTGTCATCGTCCACACCAGCTCGAAGGTTCTGAGCCCGCCGATCAGGCTGAGCGTGACGATCGTCACTGTGGCCGGGCGGCAGAGCGGCAGCGTCACGTAGAGGAAGTTCTGGAGCTTCGACGCCCCGTCGATCCGGGCGGCCTCGAAGTAGTCCTTGGGGATCGAGACGATCCCCGCGATGTAGATCACGGTCGCCATGCCGACGCCCTTCCACACATCGACCAACGCGACGGAGATGAGCGCCAGGCGGGGATTGGTCAGCCAGTCGGGGCCCACGATGCCGATCGCCGCCAGGGCTTGGTTGATGGCGCCCTCAGTGGGGTGCATGAGCACGGTGAAGGTGATGCCGACGCCCACCGTCGACACGACCACCGGAAAGAAGATCACTGCCCGCAGATAGCCCCTGGCGATGATCTGCGAGGTCAGCAGCACCGCACAGCCGAGGCCGAGTACGACCTTCAGGCTGGCGCTGACCGCCGCGAAGACCAGCGTGTTGACCAGGCCCTGCAGCAGGAAGGGCTCGCGCAGGAACTGCGCGAAGTTGTCGAGACCGATGAAGGTGGCGTCGAACAGCGACCACCGCATCAGGCTGAAATAGAAGGACGAGGCGGTCGGCAGCAGGAACAGGATCACGTAGATCGCCGCCGCGGGCGCATAGAACCAATAGGGGTACAGCCCACCGGATTTGAATCGCCGCCTGGGCGTCGAACGTTGCGCCGCAAGGCCTGTCATCGACAAATCACTCATCGTCCACCAACTGCTTCACAAGGAGCAGCTCCGGACGGGTCCGGAGCTGCTGTCAGGCGGGATGATCACCAGCCGGCGAGACCGAGCTGCTGAGCCTGCTTACGGACGTCTTCGTCGTAGAGCTTGGCCCCCTCTTCGGCCGTCATGATGCCGGAGCCGACCGAGACAGTGATCTGCTCGAGCGCCGGCCCCTTGATGGGCGAGAGGAACTCGAGGGCCGGGGAGTTGTTGCCGCTGTCCCAGAACGGAAGCATGTCGGAGACGGCCGGCGCCGCGCCCTCGAGCACGCAGCCCTTGACCAGGAAGGGACCAGTGCCGCCGCCGGTGCTCTTGAGAATCTCGCAGCCTTCGGGGCTGACAACGAAGGCCAGGAATTTCTTGGCAGCATCGAGATTGGGCGAGTTCTTCGACACATATAGCGCCTGCGGCATCCACGCTGTAAGGCCGTTGTGCGAGGCATCATCGCTCGGCACGGGGAAGTAGCCGACGTCCTTCAACTGATCCGGATAGGTCGCTCCCATAGCACGCAGCGCACCGCTGATGATCGGGTAGTGCGCTCCCTCTCCAGTCGCCAGCATGCGGATGCCATCCTGGTAGCCGGCCGAGGCGAAGTCCTTGTTGAACAGGCCGGCCTTGAAGACCTGCTGCAGCTTCTGGAAGCTGCGCAGCGCTGCCGGGTCCGTCGCGAACTTTGCCTTGCCCTCAGTGTAGAGTGTGGCGAAATCCGGCTCGGCAGCCTGGACGTTGTAGAAGTCGGCGAGGATCAGTATCTGGCTGGTCCAGCTGTCCTTGTAGGTCTGGATGATCGGGGCGACCTTGCCGTCCTTGAGGATCGCCTCATTGTTCGCGATGAACTCGTCCCAAGTCTTGGGAACCGAGAGGCCAAGACGCTCATAGATCGGCTTGTTGTAGAGGATGCCGCCAGCCGAGGCCGTGCTGAACGGCGCTCCCACGATTGCGCCCTCCGGCGTCGAGACAACACGCTTGAACGTCTCTTGCACATCGGCCTGCCAGGGCTCGTTGCTGAGATCGGCCATGAACTGCCCGGGATTGAGCGCCCTCAGCAGCGAGCCCGAGTTGTAGGTGAACAGGTCGGTGATCGTGCCGGTCGCGAGGCGGGTCTTCACTAGGTTGCCCCCTTCCTCGCCGCCTGGCCTGGTTTCGATCTCGACATTGACGTCGGGGTTCGCGGCTTCAAAGCCGGCCACCAAGGCCTCGAACCTCGTCAGCACCTCGGGTGAGTTGTCGACGAGCAGCGATACGGTCACCTGCTGCGCGTGCGCACCTCCCGCGATCAGCGTCATCGCCAACAAGCTGGCGCCTGCCAGCATGTTGCGGATCAGTGGTCTAGCCATTCAATTCCTCCGTTGTCTCCTCGCGCCCCCGTTCGGCCCAGGGTCGGTCGCAGTTGCGGTTGCCGCGGGCGCACCGAGGCGCCCATCCCTGCTCCACCCCACGCTTCTTATCGAGCGCATACCTGCTTGGCTTAGCCTACAAACTCAAAGTGTGCAAGGTTGCACATTCAACGTTGCACGTGATTTGCGTCAGGGCATGTTGGCGGCAAGCAGGGACTCACCGACCAGTTGCCTGCCAGGTATGGCGTATTTGAACACGGCAACATGCTTGCCCGGTCCGACGATGGCGTCGACGCCCGCCATGATCGACGTGCCATCGAGTTCGGCATCGCGGTATTCGAGCGATAGCCGCAGCGTGCCGCGCGCCCCTTCGGGCACGACGAACTCGTAACGGACCTCGTCGCCAACCAGCGTCCAGGAGGCCGAAATCCGGCCCCGCACCGAGTCGTAATGGGCAGTAACCGGGGACAATCCATCCACGATGGTCGGAGAAAAGACGATGCTCTCAAAGCCCGGCGCTGTGTCGTCGGGGCGGAACCCGGCGACACCCTCGAGAAGCCACTCGCACACCGCCCCGAAGGCGTAGTGGTTGAACGAGTTCATCTGCGGATCGTAGATCGTGCCGTCGGCGCGGATGGCATCCCAGCGCTCCCAGACGGTCGTTGCCCCCATGCGCACCTGATAGAGCCAGCCGGGCACGTCCTCCTGCAGGAACACCTCACCGGCAAGGGCGCCCTCCCCTACCTTCACCAAGGCCGGAAGGAGGGCCGGCGTGCCGATGAACCCGGTTCCGAGCCGGCCGCCGGTCCGCATGATGGCGCTCCGGAAATATCCCGTCGCCGCGGCGATCTTGTCGCTTGGGACCAAGCCATGGAGCAGCGCCAGCGCGTAGGACGTCTGGTCGTCGTAGGCGAGTCGGCCGGATGGCGTGACGAACTCGTCGCGGAAGGCAGTTTCGACCTCCGAACGCAGCGTCGTCAACCGCGAGGCGATACTGGGTTCGCCGACGAGCTCGGCCGCGCGAACGGCAATACCGAGGCTGATGTAGAGATAGAGCGTTGCAGCTGCATCATCGCCGATGGTCGGCAGCGGCTTGGAGCTGGGTCCCTTGGGCTGCAGCCAATCGCCGAGGCAGAAGCCCCGTGCTCCCGGGGTCGCAGGCGGCCGCACGATCCCGTCCCGGGTCAGCGACCAGACGAAATCGATCCACTTGACCATGGCAGGCAGCGTTTCGGCGAGGATGTCCCTGTCGCCATATTGGAGGTAGAGCCGCCACGGGATGACGGTGATGGCGTCGCCCCAGCCGGTCGAGCCGTACTGCATGCGCTTGCCCGGCTTCACGCGCACAATGTGTGGGGACGTGTGCGAGATGGCGCCATCCGGCGCTTGGTCGATCATCAGCTCGCGCACATACTTGACGAGGAAGTCGTGGCTGTCCGCGAGATAGCAGGCGGTGCCCGCGAACACCTGCGCGTCGCCGCTAAAGCCCAGCCGCTCGTCGCGTTGCGGGCAGTCGGTCGGCACGTCGATGAAGTTGGAGCGGTGGGACCAGATGGCGTTCTGGAAGAAGCGGTTCACCAATGGGTTGCCGCTCGAAAAAGAGGCGGTTGCCTGGGGGACCGAAGATATCGGCACGGACTGGATGCGCGTGATGCGCGCGGAGCCTTTGATCGTGACCCGGGCGTAGCGAAAGCCCTGATAGGTGAAGTGCGGGCTATAGCCAGCGAGCCCGCGCTCATTGACCTGCAGCCTGATGATGGCCTCGGCGCTCCGGTAGTTGCCATTGTAGAACTGCCCGTGCTTGTCGAGCACTTCGGCGTGCTCAATCAGGACCTCGGACGGCCCATCGGCCGCGAGCGTAAGGCGGACATATCCGGCCGTGTTCTGCCCGAAGTCGTAGAGGGTGCGGCCCTCGCGATCCTGCCATTCCTTAACCGGATCGAGCGGCTCAAGCTCTCGCACCGGCTCGCATTCATGCGCGATGAGCTTGCCGGGATCGAAATCGACAACTTCGACGCCTTGCTTCACCTTCGGCGTCAGCGTCGCATCGAAGATCTCGCCGAAATAGATCTGGGACTTGCGGATGGGCGTCTCTCCGCTCGTCCACTGCCCGTCCGTGCACACCACTACGTCGGCGAGACCTGTCCCGCCCCTGATCTCGGCGATCGCCGAAACCCTGGTGCCCCAGATGTTCTTGCGCCGCTCCTCGATCCACATCAGCGGGGATCGATACCAACCGTCGCCGATCCAGATCGTGATGGTATTGGCGCCCTCCTTGAGCAGGTGGGCGACATCGTAGACCTGGTAGGAGAGCCTCGCGTCGTAGTTCGTCCAGCCGGGCGTCAGCGCATCCTCGCCCACCCGTTGGCCATTGATGAATGCCCGGTAGAGTCCCAGCGCCGAGATGCGGAGCACCTCGTTTCCGTTGAGCCGAGAGACGCTGAATTCGCGCGCGACCTGGCTCGCCGGGGTGCCCTCTCCGCCATCGGCCAGGGGGCGGATCATCCTGGCTGCCCAACCTATGGCCTCAATGCCCTTCGCCCCTCTGATCAACTCGACCTCCCAACCACTCAAAATGAGAAAACGTGCAAGGTTGCACATTTGGTCGTGTAACGTCGTTCGGGTGGGATTACAACGGGTCCAGTCCCTGGGACGGCAACGGACGCCGTCAGGGCTCGCCATTTGCTGAGAATCCACCGGGTCTGCTATCGACAGCGGAGGGGACCCGAGATGAACAAGATCGAGCAGAAGCGAGGCGGCCCGGCAAAGAGCAAGCCGAAGCGTGTCACCATTCTTCAGGTGGCCGCCGATGCCGGCGTGTCGTTTGCCGCCGTATCCAAGGTTCTGCGCAATGCCTATGGCGTGAGCGACTCGCTTCGCGAGCGGGTGAACGCTTCGATCAAGAAGCTGGGCTACACCCCCAACACCGCTGCCCGCGGGCTGCGCGGACGATCCTTCGTCGTCGGTGTTGTCTTTCCCGACATGCGCAACCCCTTCCTCGCCGATATCTTTGCCGGCATCAGCGCGGGCTTCGAACGTACGCCCTACCAGACGGTGCAAGGCATCGCCTCGCAGTCGAGCGAAAGCGACCTCACGCAGGCAATGATCGACATGCAGATGGACGGGCTCATACTCGTTTCGAGCAGCCTGTCGTCCGAGCAACTCACCGAGCTTGGGAGCCGTATCCCCATGGTGGCCATCGGCAATCGTCCGCTCGCTGCGACGACGTTTGACACGGTGAACAATAACGACGAGCAAAGCGGACGATTGGTGGTCCAGCATCTCGTAAAGCAGGGTGCTGAGCGCATCGCCATGCTGAGCCTTGAACACCCCACGGCCATGCGGATGCGAGAAAGCGGCTACCGGCACGAGATGGAGGCCCAGGGGCTCGCCGCCCGCATCAACACTGTCCGCACCGAGCAGACCCCCAGGGGGATCTATGGCGGCATGGAAAAACTGCTGGAGAGCGCACCGCAGGCGATCTTCTGCTGGTGCGACGCGGTGGCCTTCGAAGCGATCAGCCATGCGCGCTCAAGTGGACTCCGTGTTCCAGAGGACCTGGCCATCGTCGGCCACGACAACACCGTGTACTGCGCACTCGATCAGAACAGCCTGACGAGCGTCGACCAGTCGGGCGAACAGATCGGCACACACGCTGCGAGGTTGCTCGTCGAGAGATTCGAGGGGCGCACCGAAACCGAACAGATCCTGCTGCAGCCGCGGTTGGTGGTGCGCCGGAGCAGCACCCTGGGCGGATGAACAGGGACTGCAGGCCGGCCACAACAGTGCGGTCTCGTCGCGGCGTCCCGAATGGGCTGGCGATTTTCGGGCCCACGATCCTGACACCTGGTGCGCCGGAGGAGCGAGCCGACTAGAGGTCGGATCCCCTTCTTTCATCGACCAGCCTGATCTTGCGCTGGTTGATCTCCCGCACGGCAGAGATGACCCGCGTGCGGGTTTCATCGCTCACGCTGGTGCCCTTGAGGGCGCGATGCACCGTGCTCTCGGCGACGCCGACGAGTTGAGCGATTTCCTTGATCGTCCCAAGGCGCTCGATGCCCAGCGCGGGTTCGAACATGGCCCCCTCCGCCTACTTCTTCCGGCGCTGCCGGTACTGGTCGACGATGACCGCACCCACGATGATCACGCCCTTGATCATCTCCTGGTAGAACGCGTCGACCCTCAGGAATGTGAAGCCGGAGATCATCGTGCCGAGGATGATCATGCCGATCACCGTGCCGAGGATGGAACCGCGCCCGCCGGCCAGTGACGTGCCGCCGATCACCGCCATGGTGATGGCGTCGAGCTCGTTCATCACCCCCATGCCGGCCTGGCCGCTTTGGGCACGGGCCGCGGTCATCACGCCGGCGAGCCCCGCCAGCAGCCCGGCGATGGCGTAGACCTTGACCAGGTGCCGCTCGATGTTGATGCCCGAGACGCGCGCCGCCTGCGGGTTGGCGCCGATGGCATAGGTGAACTTGCCGTAGCGGGTATAGCGCAGCTCCACGTGGAAGATGGCCGCGACGACGAGCAGCACGACGACCGGCCAGATCCAGGTACCGATAAAGGTGAACTGCTCGGTGAGACCGGAAACCGGCTTGCCGGTGGTGTACCACTTGGCGACGCCGCGAGCCGACACCATCATGCCCAGCGTGGCGATGAATGGCGGTATCCTGGTGTAGGCGATGAGGGCGCCGTTGATGACGCCGGCGAGGAGCCCGAACAGCAGCCCTGCCCCGATCGGGATGACGAACGGCAGGTCCACCAGCCCGGGGTAGACCGGTGTCGGCCACGTCGACGACTGCGCAAGGCTGGCTGCGACCATGGCGGTGGCGCCGACCACCGACCCGGAACTGAGGTCGATGCCGCCGGCAATGATCACCTGCGTCACACCGACGGCGATGATGCCGAGCACCGAGACCTGCAGGATCATGATCTGCAGCCGGGCGGGGTTACCGAGGAAGCTCTGGTGGACGAAGATCCAGCCCAGAGCCTCGAAGATCAGCGCGATGCCGACCAGCACCAGAAAGATGCTCAGTTCGGTGGGCAACCGCCGCCTGCGCTGCGCCGCTGGCCTTGTGGCGGCCGTCGCACTCGCGTTCTCAATGCTCATCGTTTTCCTCCCTCTCGAGCGCCCGCCTCAGCGCGACGCGAGATCCATGACCTTGACCTGGTCGGCGTCGGCGCGATCGACGAAGCCGGTGACCCGCCCCTCGTGCATCACCATGATGCGGTCGCTCATCCCCAGCACCTCCGGCATTTCGGACGAGATCATCAGCACCGCGACGCCCTGCCGGACGAGGCCGGAGACCAGCCGATGGATTTCCGCCTTGGCTCCGACATCGATGCCGCGCGTCGGCTCGTCGAGGATCAGGATCTTGGGATTGGTGAGCAGCCAGCGACCGATCAGCACCTTCTGCTGGTTGCCGCCCGACAGGTTCTCGACCGTCTCGTTGAGGCTCGGGGTCTTGACCCTGAGCGTCTCGGCCATCTTCTCGCAGGCGTCGATCACGCCCCGCTCGTCGACAAAGCCGAGCCTGACAAAACGATCCTGCAGCACGGCGACCTGCATGTTCTCGAGCACGTCGAGAATGAGCAGGCACCCGGTCTCCTTGCGGTCCTCGGTGAGGAAGGCCATGCCGTGCCGGATCGCCTCGTTGGGCGAGCTGATCGACAGCTGCTTGCCATTGATCGCGATCGTGCCGGCCGTGGCCGGCGTGACGCCGAACAGCGTTTCGGCGACGTTGGAGCGGCCGGAGCCGACAAGGCCGGCGAGGCCGAGGATTTCACCCGAGCGGATATCGAAGCTCACGTTGGAAAATACGCCGTTGAGCGTGAGGCCCTTGACCGAGAGCACCACCTCCCCGATTGGCACATCCTCCTTGGGGAACATCTGGGTGATCTCGCGACCCACCATCATGCGGATGATGTCGTCGCGGGTGATCTCGCTCGAGGCGTGCGTGCCGATGTAGCGGCCGTCGCGGAACACCGATACCTCGTCGGCGATCTCGAACAGCTCGTTCATCTTGTGCGTGATGTAGACGATGCCCTTACCCTCGGACCGCAGCGCGCGGATGATCTCGAACAGGTGCTCCACCTCGCGCTCAGTGAGCGCCGAAGTCGGCTCGTCCATGATCAGCACATCGGATTGGTAGGAGACGGCCTTGGCGATCTCGACCATCTGGCGGCTCGCGACCGAGAGCTCCTGCACCTTGATCTCGGGATCGATCGGGATGCGGAGCCGCTCCAGCAGCTCGCGCGTCATGTCGCGCATCTTCTTGTGGTCGACCATGCCGAAGGCGCCGAGCGGCTCGCGGCGGATCCAGATGTTCTCCGCCACCGTCATGTAGGCCATCAGGTTGAGCTCCTGATGGATCATGGCAATGCCGTTCTCGAGCGCATCGAGCGGGGATACGAGCCGGATGTCCTGGCCCTTGAGCCGCACCTCGCCCGTATCGGGCTGATAGATGCCGGCGAGTATCTTCATCAGCGTCGACTTGCCCGCGCCGTTCTCGCCCATCAGTGCATGCACCGTGCCGCGCTTCAGTTTGAACTGGACGTCGTCGAGGGCCAGCACACCCGGGAATTCCTTGCGGATCCCGCTCACCTCCAGCAGGAACTCGGATTGCGGAACCGCGCCGCTCTCGCGGACTGCCCTCATGGTCGTCGGACTGAGCATGGAATTTCCTTTCCATCCAGGCGGGGAAAGAAGGGACGCATGCGGCTCGCACGCGTCCCCAGTGCGGGAGGAGAGATCCCGTTAGTTCTTGGCCTGGTAGTCCGCGAGATTGGCGGGGGTCACGAGCTCGAACGGGATCCAGACTTTCTGGTCCACGGCTTCGCCACGCGCCAGCTTGAGGGCGGCATCGACCGAGCCCTGGCCCTGGCCGGCAGCGTTCTGGAACACGGTGACGTCGAGATCGCCCGCCGCCATGGCCGCCAGCGCGTCCTGCGTGGCATCGACGCCGCCGATCACCACCGAGTCCATGGCTCGGCCGGAGGCCTTGAGCGCCTGGATGGCGCCGATCGCCATTTCGTCATTGTTTGCGACGACCGCATCGAACTGCAGGCCGGCCGAAAGCCAGTTGGTCATCAGGTCGGAGCCCTGGGTCCGCGACCAGTTGGCGGTCTGCTCCTCGACGATCTTGAGGCCCGAGCACTCGGGCGCCGCCAGCACATCGTGCACGTCGGCGGTGCGCTGTACCGCGGCCTGATTAGAGAGCTCGCCCATCATGACGACGATGTTGCCCTTGCCACCAAGAAGCTTGCAGACCTCCTTGGTCTCGAGCGTGCCGCTATCGACTTCGTTCGAGGCGACGAACGCGGCGTTGTCGGGCAGCGCGTCGACGTCGATCGGTTGGCGGTTCACATAGACCAGCGGGATCTTGGCGTCGGCGGCAAGCTTGGTCATCGCCGCGGTGGCCGAAGTATCCACCGGGTTGACGATGATGGCGTCGACGCCGGAGGCGATGAAGTTCTGGATCTGGCTCAACTGCTTGGCCACATCGTTCTGCGCGTCCTCGACCTGCAGGTTCACCCCGTCGAGCGTTTTCGCATAGTCGATCATGCCGTTGCGCAGCACGGTGAGGAAGTTGTCGTCGAACAGAGCCATGCTGACGCCGACATTCTCGGCCATCGCGGTTCCGGTCATCAGTGCCAGCGCGAGGCCGGCCAGAATGGTCTTCTTCAATTCGATATCCTCCACTTTGCGGCGTCCGGCGGCGCCTGAACATGCCGGAGGCCCCCCTCCCTGAGGGCCCGGTCGTGAGGCAGCTAGGCCGCCTGGGCGGCGAGTTGCCCCCTGACGAACTCGATGCTCTTGCTGATGGCAGCGGCCGGATCGGTCAGCGTTCTCAGCTCGTCGGCGAACGGCTCGAACGAGAAGGGACCGCGATAGCCGGCGGCGGTGAGGGCAGCGATCTGCTCGACGTTGCCAATGCGATCGCGTGCATCGACGAGGACGCGGTGAGCGTCGCGCATGTTGCGGATCGCGACGTTCGGATCATCGACGCCGGAGATGTGGACGAGGCCGGTGAATTCCGGGAACAGGTCCGGCTCACCCGCCAGACGGTGGTGGAACGTGTCGTGAGTGACGCGGAATACGTTCTCGCCCAGCACTGTCCGGATGGCTTGCACCGCCTCGCGCTTCGAACGCAGGCTGCAAATCTCGAAGCCCAGCGGCTCGACGAGCCCGATGATCCCGGCATCTTCCAGCATCGGCTTCAGCGTGGTCAGTGCGGTGCGGACATTGGCCTGGCGCTCGCCGTCACCGCGGCCAGAGCCATCGTTAACGGGCACAAGGATCAGCGCCGCCGCGCCGCAATCCCGAGCGTATTGGATGAGAGCCCGCGCCTCGCGCTCACGCTCCGAGGTCCAGTCGTTGAAACGCTGCAGCGCGTTGATGGTGAGGATCGAGACGCCAGCCGCTTCAGCCTTTGCCCGCACGGTCGCAGCCGAGGCGCCGTCGAGGATCGCCTGGCCGGCGATGTCGTTGCGGATTTCGACGCCAGTCAGGCCCAGCGATCGCGCCAGCCTGAAGAAAGAGACCAGGTCGAGCTGCGGCGCGACCATATGATTGAGGGCGAAGTCGATCGTTGACGACATGGCGGCAGTCCTCCCCTCCGGCTGCGCGTTCTTGTGCGCGTTCTGCCGGCCAAGATGGAACGTTTGTAACATTCCAATTGGTGTTTAGACTGCCCGTTCCATTCCGGAAGTGTCAAATCGGAAGATTGTTTCCTATCACGAACCTATCATTGCCCATCATTTTGGCGATGATAGGCGATGACGGAAACTTCAGGGTTCAGATGTTCTCGCTGATATAGAGGTCTGCCGGTAGCAGGACCTGGGTCATGCCGCGCTGCGGCTCGGACACGGCCTGCGCCATGACCTCGACCGTTCGCTGGGCCAGCGCCGGAACCGGCGTTCCCAGGACCAGGTCGATAACGCCATCGATGAGCGCCTGCCGGGTTACCGGCGTGAGCTCGTTGCAGACCGTGACGATGCGCCGTCCCCTGGCCTCTTCGCGCAGGGCCCGCACCAGCCCCTCCTCGCCGCCGCCACAGCAGTAGATCCCGACGAGATCCGGATGCGAGGTCACGAGGTCGATGACCGCCTCGTAGCAGAGCTGGTGGTCATCGAGATTCACCACCGGCTCGAGCAGAGTGAATTGCGGCGCATTCTCCCGCATGTAGCTGCGAAAGCTGATCTCCGACGTCTCCTGGCTGAGATAGCGATGACTGCCGATCACGATGCCGACCTTGCCTGCCTCCGGCGACAGCCGGGAGATCGCCCAGGCGGCAGTGCGCCCCGACTTATGCCGATCGGCCATCAGGCAGCCGGCCCGGTTGGGCGCCGTCACGTCGGTGATCAGCGTCACCACCGGCTTGCCACTGGCAGCGAGTTCGCCGATCGCCTCGTTGATGATCGGATGGTCGACGGCAACGACAGCGACGGCATCCACGCGTGGCGCGATCTCGCGCAGGCGTGCGGCGATGCTCGACGGCACGATCTCGTCTATATGCTCGACGATGGCGCGGCCCTGGATAAAGCTGGCGCTGCGCGTCGCCTCGATGAGAGCCTCCGCAAGCGCTGTGTAGTAGGCGTTGCGGCGCTGCAGCAGGAACCCGAACGTGCGCTGCGGCACCTCGTTCAGCCGCTGCTTCAACAGGCCCGTTGCGTGATAGCCGATCGCTTCAGCCGCCTCGACCACGCGCAGCGCTGTCGCCTCGCGGACGGGTAGGCGTCGGTTCAGCACACGGTCCACGGTGGCCACGCTCACGCCGGCGACATCGGCGAGATCGGCAATGGTTGGTCGCTTCATCGTGGCACGTTCCGCTCATTGGCTGATGGGGCAGATGATTGTTTCTGATAGAATACATCATGGCGGCGTTGCGCCACAACGACTATTGCGGGTAGCCGTTGCTCGACGTTGCCGGTCCATCCGGCAGTGTGGAGGAGACGATGACGAACCCAACAACGACCAGGCGCGACTACAGCCTGTTCGGGCCTGACGCCCAACGCGCCGTGGAAAGCGGCCTCGCTGCCGCCGAGTGGTACCACACCGATGTGCCGCGCAAGCAGATGAAGGAGCTGATGCAGCGCTCGGATGCGCCCGCCATCCGCGACACCATCATATGGCTGGGCCTGATGGCTATCTTTGCGGCCGGCGGCATCTACTTCTGGGGCTCGTGGTGGGCCGTGCCGTTCTTTCTCGCCTATGGCGTGCTCTACGGCTCGGCCACCGACTCCCGCTGGCACGAATGCGGCCACGGCACGGCGTTCAAGACGCAGTGGATGAACCGCGCCGTCTATCAGCTCGCGTGCTTCATGATCATGCGCAACCCGGTCACCTGGCGCTGGAGCCACGCCCGGCACCACACCGACACGGTTATCGTCGGGCGCGATCCCGAGATCGCGGTGATGCGGCCGCCGGACCTGTTCCGGCTCATCGCCAACTTCGTCGGCCTCTACGACGCCTGGTTCGCGATCGGCGACATGCTGCGCAACGCCGCCGGCAACCTCAGCTCGGCCGAAAAGAGCTTCATCCCTGAGATGGAGCAGCACAAGGTGATCCGCGTCGCCCGGATCTGGCTCGCGATCTACGCCGTGGTGATCGGCCTCGCCCTGTACATGCAGTCGATCCTGCCGCTGATGCTGGTCGGGCTGCCCCGGCTCTACGGCGCCTGGCACCACGTGATGACCGGGCTGTTGCAGCATGGCGGGCTGGCCGAGAACGTCACCGACCACCGGCTCAATTCGCGCAGCGTCCTGATGAACCCGATCAGCCGGTTCATCTACTGGAACATGAACTACCACGTGGAGCACCACATGTTCCCGATGGTGCCCTACCACGCGCTGCCCAGGCTGCACGAGGCGATCAAGCATGACCTGCCGGCGCCGACGCCATCGATCCTCGAGGGCTATCGCGAGATGATCCCGGCCTTCCTGCGCCAGCTGAAATACGAGGACTATTTCCTCAAGCGCGAGCTGCCGCCGACGGCCAAACCCTACCGCGAAGAACTGCACGCGGCGCCAGTGCCGGCCGCGGCCGAATAGACGAACTGATTGGGAGGAGAGCCCGATGGGCCAGTGGGTACAAGCCTGCAGCGTGGACGATGTCGACGAGGAGGACCTGATCCGCTTTGATCACGCCGGGCGGGTGTTCGCCATCTACAAGAGCCCCGACGGCGAGTTCTTCGCCACCGACGGTATCTGCACGCACGAGCATGCGTTCCTGTCGGACGGGCTTGTCATGGGCGACGTGATCGAGTGCCCCAAGCACAATGGCCGCTTCAACTACAAGACCGGCGTGGCGAAGAGCGCCCCGGCCTGCGTCAACCTCGTGACCTATCCGGTGAAAGTCGAGGACGACGCGGTCCTCCTCGAGATCGGCTGAGCCATGCGCGCCGGGATGGTCATCGTCGGGGCGGGCGAATGTGGGATGCGCGCCGCTCTTGCGTTGCGAAACAAGGGCTATGATGGCCCCATCGATCTTATTGGCGCCGAACCGCACCTCCCTTACGAGCGGCCGCCGCTGTCGAAGGCTGTCCTCGCCACAGACGATGCGCCGGCGCGGTTCGTGACGCATCGCGACCAACTGGCTGAGGCGCGGATCACGCATCGGGTAAGCCTCGTCACCGCCATCGACCGACACCGCAAACGGATCAGCCTCGGCGACGGCGACAGCCTTGCATACGATCGGCTGCTGCTTGCCACCGGAGCGCGACCGCGCAAGCTCATGCACGAAGGGATCTACATCCCCGGCATCGCCTATCTGCGCACGATCGACGACTGCGTCTCGCTACGCGATCGCCTGCCGAAAGGCGCGGAGCTCCTTGTCCTCGGCGGCGGCTTTCTCGGTCTCGAGATCGCTGCGACGGCTCGCGACCGCGGTGCGAAAGTGACCGTTATCGAGACGCAGCCGCGCATCCTCATGCGCGGCGTCCCCGAGGCGATCGCTGAAGTGGTTGCGGCGCGACACGCTGCAGCCGGGGTGGAGATCCACTGCGGCACAGCCGTCGAGCGCATCGATACCGGCGCCGCTGGGGCGGCCGTCACGCTCGCCGATGGCCGCGCATACCTCGGCGACCTGCTGGTCGCGAGTATCGGTGCAGTCCCCAATACCGAGCTAGCGGCGGCGGCAGGCCTCACCGTCGATAACGGCATCGTCGTCGATACCCGGCTTGCGACGACCGACCCCGACATCTTTGCCGCCGGCGATTGCTGCGCCTTTCCGCTCGCCAGTCGCGACGGCCGGGTGGTGCGCCTCGAATCCTGGCGCAACGCCACCGACCAGGCCGAAATCGCCGCCGCCAACATGCTGGGCGAGGCGACACCGCATTCGGCCGTGCCGTGGTTCTGGTCCGATCAGTACGACCTCACGCTGCAGGTCGCCGGCCTCGCCGATCCGGACCACAAGACTGTCCGCCGCGATCTCGGCGATGGCGCCTTCATTCTGTTCCATCTCGACGAGGGCGGCCGGCTGCTGGCCGCCAGTGGCATCGGGGTGGGCGGCGCTGTCGCGCGCGACATCCGGCTCGCGGAAATGCTGATCGCACGCGGTGCGCGGCCGGATCCGATGCTGTTGGCCAGCGCCGACGCGAAACTGAAAACGATGCTCGCCGCCTGACGAAGATCGGGGGAGTTCGACAAACGGGAGAGTTGAGACATGCAGTTCGCCAAGTTCAGGGATGACGCCACCCGCGTCAGCCGGCTGGGGTTCGGCGCAATGGGCTTTGCGGGCTGGTTCGGCGCGCAAAGCGACAGAGAACACGTGCACGCCCTGCACCTCGCCATGGAGCGCGGAGTGAACTTCATCGACACGGCACGTGCCTACGGTGAATCCGAGCGCATCGTCGGTGTCGCCATCAAGGAGTGGAGCGGCCTCCGACCGTTCGTCGCCACCAAGGTCGCGGGCTTGGCCGGGCAGCGCCAATGGGGCACGCCGGTCGACGTGAACGCGGCTTATCCAAAAGGTCACTGCACCGCCGATTGCGAGCGGTCGCTCAGGACGCTGGGGCTCGAGCAGATCGACCTCCTGCAGCTGCACACCTATTGGGCCTCCTGGGGCACTTCCGGTCATTGGCTGGACGAGCTGCAGAGGCTCAAGGAGCAGGGCAAGGTGCGCTATATCGGGGTATCGATCCCCGATCACCGCTCCGACATGGCGCTGGCACTGGCGCAAAACGGCGCGATCGACAGCATCCAGACCATCATCAACATCTTCGATCCGCTGGCGCTCGAGATGCTGGTGCCGGCCTGTGCCGCCAACTCCGTGGCAGTGATTGCGCGCTGCGTCCTCGATGAGGGCGGGCTCACGGGCTATCTGCAGCGCGACACCCGGTTCGAGCCGGGCGATTTCCGCGATGGCTATTTCGATCTATCGGTGCCGCGAGAGGCCTACATTGCCAAGGTCGATCGCCTGCGCCGCTACATCCCGAAATACGCCTCTTCTCTTGCCGCCCTCGCTCTACGCTTCGTGCTGCAGCACCCCGGCGTCACCACCGCCATTTCCTCGATGCATGTGCCGCAGCATGCGCAGATGAATATCGACGCGGTCGCCGAGGGCCCGCTACCCGACGAGGTCTTCACCGAGCTGTTCGAAAAGCACCGCTGGACGAAGAACTTCGCCGACTTCAAGAACTTCGGCTTGCTCGAGGACGCCTGACGGATTGTCCCGTCGACCGAGGGCTAGCTCAGCGGGCCGCCTTGTTCCTTGACCATCTGGACCAGTCGCTTGAAGACACTGGCGCTCTGACGGATGCCGTCGTGCTCGAACTCGTTGGTGATCCACGGCGTGAGGTTGCCGACCTCCGAAGCGGTCTCGAGCGACAGCCCAGCATCGACATAGAGATCGTCGTGATAGACGACCGCTGCGACGGGAACGTCGTTCGCCGTGAGGCGAGCGGCGTCGTAGAGCGGTGGATATGTCTCTCGTTTTGCGAGGGCCTCGGTGGCAGCGCGGAAGGGACGGAGAGAGCGGATTTCCTCGAACATCCACGGGAACATCATCTCACCGGTGAACAGCAGCGGCCGGGCCGCCGGCGAGAACTCGGGATGGTTGAGGCGTTCGCGTTCGGCGGCCCAATTGGTGGCGCCGGCGTCGTGGCCGTAGATGCTTTCCTGCAAGGCGGCGAAGAGCGGGCCACCGTCGTAGCTGGTCTCGCTCATGAGCGTCGCAAGGAAATGGTCCGAGAGATGCTCGGGTGAAGAGAATGCCTCGTCGATCAACCAATGGATGTTCTCGAGCCCGGGTCCCATGCCCAGGTCGATGCCGACGATCTGGAGGCGCCTGACCGTCAGCCGGTCGCCGTCCGGCAACCGCACATCATTGGCATCGATGAAATCGGCCAGAGCGGCAACGCGGGCCACATCGTCGGGGTAGCGCTTGTAGAAGCGCGCCGATTTGGCCGCGGCGCGTGGGTAGGTGCGACGATAGACTTCGTCGGCCGATGGCCTGAGGCTCCCGAGACCGCCGGCGACGTAGCAGGCGCCAAGGGCGTCGGGGTAGCGCGACAGGTAGGTGAGGGTCAGAAAGCCGCCATAGCTTTGCCCGAGCGACTCCCAGCGCTTGCCGGCGAAAAGCGTCTTCCGCACATGCTCGAAGTCATCGACGATCGAGTCGGCGCGGAACTTGATGAGATGGTCCGCACCGGCTGCGCCATCGGCGAACTGCGCCATCGTCGCAGCTTCGATGCGGCTCGAGCGGCCGGTGCCACGCTGATCAGGCAGGATGACGCGATGGGTCTTCAGCGCTTCGGCGAGCCATGATGGGCTGCCGGCGGTGGGACGTGGCGACTTGCCCCCGGGGCCACCCTGGAGAAACACCAGCAGCGGCAGGTTGTCGCCCTTCCGGGTCGGGTCGACGACTTCGCGCACGAAGACTTCGATCTTCAGCGAGCGGTCCGGATCGGCCCAGTCGAGCGGCACCGGAACCAGATGGTCGCGAATGTGCATGCCGGGAATGGTGTATTCGGCGACGGGCATGTCGGTCTTTCCTAGCGGACGCGTGGGTCGAGCAAAACGTAGATGAGGTCGACGACGATGTTGGCAATGACGATGAAGAAGCCGCCCAGGAGGACGACGCCGATGATGATGGGCCGATCGAGATTGGCCACCGCCTGCACGGCCAACGCGCCTACGCCCTGAAGCCCATAAACCTGCTCGATGACGATGGCACCGCCCAGCAGCAGCGCGACATCGGCGCCGAGCTGGCTGACGAGCGGCGTCAGCGTCGCGCGCATGGCGTGCTTCCAGACGACCTTGCGCTCACTGAGGCCCTTGGCGCGGGCGGTGCGGATGTAGTCCTCGCCCATCACCTCGAGCATCTGCCCGCGCGTCAATCGCGCATAGACGGCCGAGGTAGTGAGAGCGAGTGTCGACCATGGCAGGATCAGGTGCCAGGCCCAGATTGCAGGGTTGGGCAGGAATGGCTTGAAACCGCCCGCAGGGAGCAAAGTGAAGCCCGCCTGTCGCGGCAGGAAATAGAACAGGTAGAGCGACATCATGCCGAGGACGAAGGTTGGAAAGCTCAGCCCGATGAGGATGAAGCCCTGCCCCACCCGATCGCGCAGACCTCCCGCATGCCGCGCCGACATGATGCCGACGGGAATGCCCACTGCAAGCCAGACGATGACGCCGCCGATGACCAGCGAAAGGGTCGCCGGCAGCCGGTTGATGATCAGTTTCGCGACCGGCTGCTGGTTGCGATACGAGAAGCCGAGATCGCCGTGGAGCGCATTGCCGATGAAGCGGACATATTGCTCGGTGATGGGGCGATCGAGTCCGAGATTGGTGCGGATCTGGATGAGCTGCGTTTCGGTCGCCTTGTCGCCGGCGATCATGCGGGCGGGATCGCCGGGCGCGATGAAGAACAGGAAGAAGACGAAGACGCTGAGCGCGAACAGCACCAGTGCGCCGAACATCACGCGGCCGGCGAGAAAGCGGATCATGGCTTCGTCCTCACCTGGCCTACCACCCGCCTGCCCTTCGGATCGAGCGCATCGCGGAGCCCATCGCCGAGGATGTTGAAGGCCAGCGTGGTGAGGAGCAGGGCCAGACCGGGAATCAGCACCAGCCACCAGGCGACGAGATAGATCGAGTTCGCGGCGGCATCGGCGAGCATCCCGCCCCAGCTTGGCGCCGGAGGCACGATCCCCATGCCGAGGAAGGACAGCGTGGCCTCGAAGACGATCGAGCCGGGGATCATCATGGTCGTGTAGACGATGATGGGCACGCTGAGATTGGGCAGGATGTCGACGAACATGATCGACAGCGGCCCTGCCCCCAGCGAGCGGCTCGCTTCCACGAACTCCTGCCGGCGCAGCGAGATCACCTGGCCGCGGATGACGCGGCCCATCGTGGTCCAGCTGAAAAAGACGATAACGCCGATGCTGAGAGAGAGGCTGGGCCCGAAGACGGAAACCAGCGCGAGGGCGCAGAGCAGGAACGGCACGCTCATCACGAGGTCCATGGCGCGGCTCAGCACCGTGTCGACCCAGCCACCGAAGAAGCCGGCGACCATGCCGACCGTGACGCCAACGACGGCGGCGGCAAGTGCCGCGAGAATGCCGACGGTCAGCGATACGCTCGCCCCATACGCGAGGCGCACCAGCACGTCGCGGCCGAGATGATCGGTACCGAAGACGAACTCGCTGTTGGGCGCGACCGGCAGGCCCATGGGTGACAGGCCGGTGTCGCGATACTGCTCGATCGGCGAGTGGCCGGTGGCAGAAGCGATCAGCGGCGCGGAGAAGGCGAAGATCACCGTGAGGATGATGAAGCAGAAGGCGGCAACGCTCGCCGGATCGCGCAAGAGGCGGCGCAGGGTGAGCGCGAGCGAGCTGCGCTGGACAACGGGGGAGGCCGCGCCGACGCTCATGCCAGCTCCGTGGCGACGGAGGTGACGAGGCGGCGACCGGCAACCGGATGGCGCGGCGGCGGTGAGACCGATGCGGCAAGCAGCGTGCGCGTATAAGGATGCTGGGGCGCGGCGTAGAGCGTTTCGGTGTCCGCCATCTCGACGATCCGGCCCGCCTCCATCACCGCGACACGGTCGCAGACATGCCGCACCACGGCGAGGTCGTGCGAGATGAAGAGGTAGGTCAGGCCCAGCTGTTCTTGCAGTGAGCGCATGAGGTTGAGGATCTGCGCCTGGATGGAGACATCGAGCGCGGAGACCGGCTCGTCGTAGATGATCAGGGCGGGGTTGAGCGCCAGCGCCCGGGCGATGCCGATGCGCTGCCGCTGGCCGCCGGAGAATTCGGATGGGAAGCGGTTGTAGTGCTCCGGATTGAGGCCCACCAGTTCCATCAGGCGCTGTACTTCGGCCTTGCGCTCGGGACCCGAGGCGATGCCGTGGATGCGGAAGGGATCGCCGATGATGGCGCCGATGCGCCGGCGTGGATTGAGGGCGCCGTAGGGGTTCTGGAACACGAGCTGGACTTGCCGCCGCAGCGCCTGCCAGGCGGCAGTATCGAGCGTTGAGATGTCCTGTCCGAGCAGCGTGACGCGACCGGCGGTCATTGGGATAAGCCCCGCGATGACGCGCGCCAGCGTGGACTTGCCGCAGCCGCTCTCGCCCACCAGTCCCAATGTCGCTCCGCGCCGCAGTTCGAGGTTGATGCCCTTGAGGACTTCGACCTCCTGCCCCCGCCAGAGCGGCCCGCCGCCCCGGAAGCTCAGGCGCACCTCTTCCACGGTGACGACGACATCGGAGGATTCGACTTTGCCTTGGCTTGCCGACGCTGGGACGGCGGCGGGCACGGGCGTGGTTTCGAGCCAGCATAAGGCTTCGAGGCCGTCGCTATAGACGCGAAGCGGCGGCGGCATGCTGCAGGCCGGCATCGCGCTCGAGCAGCGCGGCGCGAATACGCAGCCGGTCGGGTTCTGCAGCAGGCTCGGTGGGCGGCCCGGGATCGGCACCAGCTCGGCACCGGCCGCGTAGTTGGATGGCGACGAGGCAAGCAGGCCCGCCGTGTAGGGATGGCTTGGTGCCGCAAAGAGCGGCGCACTCGGCCCGATCTCCATGCGGCGCCCGGCATACATCACCATGATGTGGTCGGCGACACTCGACAGCAGCCCGAGATCGTGGGTGATCATGATCACCGTGGTACCCAGCTCGCGGCGCATCTCGTCGAGCAGCGCCACGACCTGTGCCTGCACGGTGACGTCGAGCGCCGTGGTCGGTTCGTCGGCGATCACCAGCGGCGGCCGCAGCACCAGCGCCATGGCGATCATCACGCGCTGCCGCATGCCGCCGGAGAACTGATGCGGAAAATGGTCGTACCGCTCGTCGGGCGAAGTGATGCCGACGCGCGCAAGGATATCGACGACGCGCCGGCGCGCCGCTTCGCGCGACACCTTCTCATGGGCGTGGATCATCTCGGCGACCTGGCTGCCCACCGAGTAGTAGGGATGAAGGCTCGACATCGGATCCTGAAAGATCATGCCGATGCGGGAGCCTCGTATCGACTGCTGCTCACGCTGCGATAGATCGAGGAGACTTCGACCTTCGAACAGCACCTCGCCGCTGACGCGCGCCATGGGCAACAGGCCGAGGATCGACTGGGCCAGAACGCTCTTTCCGGAGCCGGACTCGCCGGCGATACCGAACAGCTCGCCAGCCTCGATCGAGAACGAGACATCGCGGACCGCGTGGATGATGCCGTCTTCGGTTGGGATATCGACGCTGAGATGCCGCGCTTCCAGAACAGCCAAGCCACGCACTCCGCTAGCGAGGAGAGACCCGCGCACCTCATGGGCGCGCGGGCGTGCCTTCAGATCAGAGCCTAGCGTTGCAGCCAGACATTGGTCCAGTCACCCTGGACGCCCAACGAGTAGGGCTCGAAGCCCTGCACCGCGGCTCCATGATAGAGCACGATGAGGTTGGCGATGAGCGGAACTACGGGCGCGTCGGCCATGACCAGTTCGTCGACCTGCCCCCAGAGCTTGCCGACTTCTTCGGCGGTCGGCGCATTGATGGCCTGGTCGGCCAGCGCGTTCGCCTTGTCGTTGTTGTAGTCGGTGTAGTTGTAGGTCTGGTGCGTGCCGTCGTAGCTGAACTGGGGCTGGAACACGGAGCGCGCGGCGCCACCGGCCCAGTCGGGCGTCCAGCCCACGGGCGCGATGTCCCAGGTGCCGTCCTTGGTGTTCACCGGGTTGGTCATGAACTTCGAATAGTAGTCGGAAGCGGTGACCGGGGTGAGCTCGAGGGTAATGCCCGCACGTGCCATCGAGGCCTGGATGGTCTGGGCGATGTTGGGCTCGATGCCCTTGTTGCGGTACGGCATCTTGAGGGTGATGCCGTTGGGGAAGCCGGCCTCGGCGAGCAGCGCCTTGGCCTTTTCCGGATCACCCTTGTCGCCATCGGACGGATAGAGGTTGAACTCGTGATAGCCCAGCACACCGACACCGAAGATGCCGTTGACCGGCTTGGCGATCTCGGGGCCGCCCTGCTGTTGCACCACCGCCGCCTTGTCCACGGCATAGTTCAGCGCCTGGCGGACCCGCAGGTCCTTGAGCGCGCCATTGTTATTGCCCGAGACGGTGTTGATGAAGATGAAATTGGTATTGCCTGACGACACCGTCACCAGCTTGTCGTCGCCTGCAGCGATCAGCGTCTGCAGCACGGCCGGCGGAATGGTGACGTCATAGGTCATGTCGCCATCGCCCGACTGCAATTGCTGCATGATGGCATCGACGGTGAGCCCGAAGGTGAGTTGGATCTCATCGACATAGGCTTTGCGCAGCGGATCGCTGTCGGCTTTCCAGGATGGATTGCGCACCAGCTGCATCGAGCTGTCCGGCGTGTATTCGGCCGGGGTATAGGGGCCGCTGGCGATGAAGTTGGCGCGGTAGTCCGGGCCATCCGGCATGTAGTCGAGAACTTCGACCGGAGCCGGCGCGGAAGTGGGCAGCGACAGCATGAAGATGAAGTCGCCGGCACGCTGCTTGAGCTTGATGACGATGGTTTCGTCGTCCGGCGTCTCGATGCCGGCGATGTCGTTGCCTTCGATATAGGCCTTCATGGCCTCGACGGTCGGCTCGACCTTGGCAAACCCGTCGCAGAACTCGGCGAGGCCCGCGATCAGACCCGTATAGTAGGTCAGCGCCGCCGAGCCCAGGGCCGGGTTGCACATGCGTTTGACGCCACGCTCGAAATCGGCCGAGGTGATCTGGCGGGCGCCGGACGCCGCATTCCACATCGCGCCCTGGCGCAGCTTGAACGTGTAGGTCAGCCCATCGTCGGTGGGCTGCGGGACTTCCGTCGCGAGGTCACCCTCGGGCGTCACGCGGACCAGCTCGTCATTGGACGATTTGTAGGAGATCAGCTGGCGCGTCGTGGCGCGCAGGAAGTTATTCGACGTGACGAGAGCCGCCGAGGTTGGATCGAAATGGTCAATATCCTCGGTGCCCAGAATGCGCAGTACCCCACCCGCTTCCTGTGCGGAGGCCGTTAGCGCCGGGATTGAACAGGCGCCAGCCAGCAGCCCTACGAGCGCCAGCCGCGACAACAGTCTCGAACGTCCCATGAAGACCCTCCTGTGTTTTTCGGCGCGATCGTCCCTGCTGGGCCGTCGCTGCCGGTCGCATACTTGTCCGCTCCCAAATTCACGTCAAGCGTATTGTCGACATCTTGCCGACAGAAGATCGCGGCCCTATGAGTGGGGGCTCGTGACCGTTGTCGAACGGTGCCTTCACAGTCCCGAGGTTCAGATGAACAAGAGCGATTTTCGCGGCGTACTTCCCGCCCTCACCACCAAGCTCAAGGCCGATCAGGAGGTGGATTATGCGGGCGTGAGAGCCGACGTCGCCTTCCAGATCGAGGCGGGCGTCGACGGCGTCATCATGTGCGGATCGCTCGGCGAAGCGAGCAGCCTCGTGCGCGAAGAAAAGCTGGCGATCGCGCGGGCGGCGATCGAGGAAGCGGCCGGTCGGGTCCCTGTGCTGCTAACGATTGCCGAGGATTCGACGCGCGCCGGCGCCGAACTCGCCGCCGAGGCAGCCAAGGCCGGCATCGAGGGTCTGATGGTGCTGCCCGCCATGCGCTACCTCGCCGATGACCGCGAGGTGGTCACCCACTACCGCGCCATCGCCGCGGCCTCGCCATTGCCCATCATCATCTACAACAACCCCCTCGCTTACGGCATCGATATCAATGCCGCGATGCTGCAGGAGATGTCGGACGAACCCAAATTCGTCGCCATCAAAGAGTCGACCGGTGACACGCGGCGCATCAACGAAACACTCAACGCCGTCGGCGATCGCTACCAACTTCTCACAGGCGTCGATGACCTTGCGCTCGAGAGTCTTATCCTCGGCTGCAGCGGGTGGATTGCCGGCCTCGTCGTCGCCTTTCCGCATGAGACCGTCGCGATCTACAAGCTCGTGCAACAGGGCCGGATCGCCGAGGCACTAGAAATCTACCGCTGGTTCCTGCCGCTCCTGCACATGGATATCGGCCCGAAATTCGTCCAGAACATCAAGCTGGTCGAGCACATCGTCCGCGGCACCTCGCCCCTTGTGCGCCAGCCTCGCCTGCCATTGATCGGTGCCGAGGAGGCGCATGTACGCAAGGTCACGGAAACCGGCCTCAAGAACCGGCCGAACCTCGCCCGCTACGGCTTCTGACGATGGCCACGAACGACGTTCTCCCGCTTCTGAGGCGCCATCTATCCTCGGTTGGGCTCGATGGCATGGTGGTTCCCCGCTTCGACGCCCATCAGGGCGAGAGCGTTGCGCCACACGACGAGCGCCTGCGCCATGTGACCGGCTTCAGTGGTTCAGCCGGCATCGCACTGGTGCTCGCCAACCGGGCGGTGATCTTCGTCGATGGCCGCTACCAGGTTCAGGTGCGCAAGGAGATCGATCTGGGGGCCATCGAGATCGCGCATTTCTACGATTTCCCCATCGAGCGCTGGATCGCTGAGAATTTGCCGCGCGGCAGCCGCATTGGCGTCAACGCGATGCTGGTGCCATCGGAACTCTACGGGAAGCTCGAGCGCGCCGTAACGGAGGCCGGCGGCTCGCTGGTCCTCGTCGACGGCGATCCTGTCGATGCGATCTGGGCCGACCAACCGCCACCGCCGATGGGCCGCATCTCGAACTTCCCGTTGGGCTTTGCGGGTGAAACTTCGCAGAGCAAGCGCCGGCGGATCGGCGAGCGACTGGCCGAACTGGGCGCCGACCTCATGGTCGAGACCCAGCCGGACAATATTGCGTGGCTGCTCAACGTGCGAGGCAGCGATATCGCCCACATGCCGATGCCGCATTCCTTCGTGCTGCTCGACCGCACCGGCAACACCGAGTGGTTCGTCGCCGAGGGCAAGCTGCCCAATGATCGGAGCGAATACGAGCTTGATGGCGTCGATATCCGCGACCCGGCGGCACTGCTGCCCACACTGGAGAAGCGCTCCGATGGTCAGGCCGTGCTGGTCGACCCGACCTTCGCATCCGCGGCGGCCGGGCTGTCGGTCACCCGCGGCAATGGTCGCATCGTCGGAGCAATCAGCCCGATCACGGTTGCCAAAGCGCTCAAGAACCCTGTCGAGTTGCAGGGCTTCCGCGATTCCCACGTGGCGGACGGAATTGCCTGGACGGAGTTCATGACCTGGCTTCACGACAATGTCGCGGGGCGTCATGCATCAGGCCGGCCCATCACTGAACTCGAGGCGGAAGACAAGATCCTCGAGTTCCGCCAGCAGGGCGCGAACTTCGTTGAGGCGAGCTTCCATACCATCGCGGCGTCCGCCGCCAACGCCGCCATGTGCCACTACAGTTCGAGCGAAGCGACCAACACGGCGATCACTTCGGCAGCGCCCTTCCTGCTCGATTCCGGCGGGCAGTATCTCGGGGGCACCACCGATGCGACGCGCACCACTGCTTTCGGTCCGGTCGCCGATGACGTGCGCAGCGCCTACACGGCGGTGCTGAAGGGCTTCATCGCGCTCATGACCGCGCAATTCCCCAAGGGCACGACGGGCCATCAGCTCGATGCGCTGGCGCGCCGCCCACTATGGGACCTGGGGCTCGATTTCGATCATGGGACCGGGCACGGCGTCGGCCACTACCTTGCCGTACATGAGCATCCCCATCGCTTCGGCAAGACACACAACCCCCATGCCCTCGAAGCGGGCGTGATCATGACGATCGAGCCGGGCTATTATCGCGAGGATGCGTTCGGCCTCAGGATCGAGAACCAGGTCGAAACGGTGGCCGGCAGCAACGGCTTCCTCCGCTTCGAGACATTGACGCTGGTGCCAATCGACCTGTCGCTGGCCGATCTCGATGCACTGACGCGCGACGAGATCACCTTTCTCGACGCGTACCATGCGCGTGTGCGCAGCGTGCTGTGGGATGGCCTGTCCGAGGCCGCGCGACGGCGGGTCGAACGCTGGACCGCATCGGTCGCCGAGCAGCGCGCCTAACGCTCCATGTTGTCGAGCGGCACCTGCGTCACCGTTTCGCGCGCCAGGTAGCTGCGGATCTGCTGCACGATCTGTGCGGCATGCGCGCTCGCCAGCCGGTCGCAGAGTTCGGCGTCGCCTGCTTCGATTGCGCCGACGATGGCGTCGTGCTCGGCGACATATTGCTGGGGCAGCTTGTCGCCGAACGATTGGTAATAGAGGCGCAGGATGCGCCTGCCCTCGTCCAGCAGCCGCGTGAACAGCGCGGTGAAGTAGTCGTTGCCACCCGCCTCGGCGATGGCGACGTGGAAGTCGCGGTTCGACACGATCATGCCGACGGCGTCACGACGATTGACAGCTTCGGCGAAAGCCGCCTGATGGCCACGGATCGCGACCATGTGCTCCTCGCCGTGGTGAACCGCAGCCGAGCGCGTGGTCACACGATACATCAGCGTCAGCGCCTCGAAGTAGATCGGCAGGCGGACGAAATCGATGACCGACACGATGGTGCTGCGGTTGGGCAAGGTGGTCACGAGGCCGTCGGCTGCAAGGCGAACCAGCGCCTCTCGGATCGGGCTGCGCGACATGTCGAACTGCGTCGACAGGCTCACCTCGTCCAGCGGACTGCCGGGCTCCAGCTCAAGGTCGAGAATGGCGTGCCGGAGCGTCTCGTAGACGATGCGCGAGCCGTGGCCACGCGAGCGAGCGGGTTTCTCCGCCCCTGTCTCGGACACTCTGGCCTTACCCACCTGTGTGGCTGGCACGTTCAACTCCCTGCCTCATGCGACTCCTCTATGCCGAAGGCACTCGTCTCACAACTACCTCGGCACGTGCGAAAATATGCGAAATATCGAGAAATCAATTTCTCAAATGTGCGAAAATAGTGACGCGTGTTCATCGACTCTCGGTTCGACCCATTGCTAGCGTCTTGGTAGCCAGGCGCCACATGGGGCGCCGGTCCACGGAGGGAGTGCGAAATGAGAAAAAGGTATCTTGCCAGCTTTTCGCTAGGCTTGCTGCTGGCGGGGGCCGCGATCGGCCAATCCGCAGCCGAAGAAATCAACCTATGGGTGCGTACGTCGTCGGGAGCCGTGCTTCAGGCCCTGGCCGACCAGTTCAATGCCAGCCATGAGGACAAGGTCGTCATCACGCAGATCACTGCCGAGCAGATGGTGACCAAGCTCGGCGCCTCGATCGCCGCCGGCGCACCGCCGGACGGCGCAGTGCTCGACCTGATCTATCTGCCGACCTTCGCGGCTACCGACAGCCTCGAGGACATCACCGACTTCATCGACGGCCTGTCCTACGCCAACAGCATGAGCCCGTCGCACTTGCGTCTGGGCACCTACAATGGCCGGAAATACGCTGTGCCGACGCTGCCGGATGCCTCGGTCATCGCTTACAACAAGGACCTGTTCGCCAAGGCCGGCCTCGATCCCGAGAAGGGACCGACCTCGCTCAAGGAAGTTGCTGCCGATGCAGCCAAGGTCCGCGCCCTCGGCGACGACATCTACGGCTTCTTCTTCGTCGCCCCGTCGGGCAGCTGGCAGGTCTACACCTTCACGCCGCACGTGTGGGCGGCGGGCGCCGACATCCTCTCCGCCGACGGTCGCACTGCCACGATCGACACGCCGGAACTGCGCGCCGTCCTCGGCCTCTACAACCAGATGTGGAAGGATGGTTCCATCCACCCGACCTCGCGCTCAGGCAATGGCAGCGACGCCGTCGCGGCCTTCGCGTCGGGCAAGGTCGGCGTGCTGATGACCGGCTCGTACATCGTCAACCTGCTCACCAGCCAGTATCCGGACGTGAACTTCGGCATCGTGCCGATCTCGGGTCCGGATGGCGGGCAGTCGAGCTTTGCCGGCGGCGATGCCCTTACGCTGATGAAGGGCATCTCGCCCGAGAAGAAGGCGGTCGCCGAAGCTTTCGTCGACTTCTACATGCAGCCCGCCCAGCAGGTGTTCATCACCAAGGAATCGGGCATGCCGCCGCGCACCGACGTGGCCGACGAGGCCTATGCGCAGTTCGATCCGCGCAACCTCATCGCCTACAACATGCTGGCCAATGCCAAGACCCCCTACACCTTCGCGTCGGACGAACTTTTCGTCAGCCGCACGGGTCCATGGCTCAACCTGCTTAATCGCGCAATCTTCGATGGCGACATCGATGGGGCGATCGCGGCCGGCCAGGCCGAGTTCACCAAGATCCTCGACCGGACCAACCCCGAGTAAGTCCTCCCGGACGGGGTCGGCGCTTCGGCGCCGGCCCTCCGCTATCACCACCGAGTCCCGCGATGACCGACACCACCGCCTCCAAGAGCATCCCGCACGTCGCACGCAAGACCATCTCGCGCGTCGGGCGCGAGCCCAAGCAATGGCTCGGCCTCGCCTTCATCTCGCCAAGCATCTTGATGATTGCGGTGTTCTTCCTGCTGCCGCTGGGCATGACGGTGTGGATGAGCTTCTACAACTGGCCACTGCTGGGCAAGGCCAGCTTCATCGGCGGCGACAACTATCTCGAGCTCATCGGCGACCAGCAGCTCTGGCGCAGCCTGGGCTTCACCGCGCTCTACACCGTCCTCGTCACCGTTGCGCTGTTCGTCGTGGCGATGCCGCTGGCGCTGCTGGTGGACAGGCCCCTGCGCGCTGCCGGCCTGTTCCGCACCATCTATTTCATGCCCGTCGTCATCGGCTTCGGCGCTGCCTCAACTCTCTGGATCTGGCTGCTCAACCCCGATAGCGGCGTGTTTGCGAAACTCCTCTTGGGCCTCGGACTCATCGACTCCGCGCCGCGGCCGCTGGAACAGTTCTGGCCGGCGATGGGCGTCATCATCCTGATGGTCGTGTGGAAGAGCGCAGGCTTCTCCATGGTGATCCTGCTGACCGGCCTTCAAAGCGTTCCCAACGAACTCATCGAAGCTGCCAAGATCGATGGTGCCAGCCCATGGAGCAGGTTCCGCCTCATTACGCTGCCGCTGATCCGCAACTCGATCCTCCTGGTCCTCGTGCTCAACATCACCTCATCCATGCTGGCGTTCGACCAGTTCTTCATCATCACGCAAGGCGGGCCGCAGAACTCGACCATCTCGGCGGTGTTCTCGATCTTCCTCGCGTCCTTCACCTCGTACCGGCTGGGCTATGGATCGGCATTGTCGCTGGTGCTCCTGGTCGTGCTCGTCGCCATCAGCTCCATCCAGCTTGCTTTCCTGCGCAGCCGGCCGGAGGAAAGCTGATGCCCATGACGCCTTTGCAGCGCACCGGGCTCTACCTCGCCTGGGTCCTCCTCGCGGTCTTCTTTCTGGGGCCGATGGTCTGGTCGGTTGCCAATTCCTTCAAGCCCGCCGCGGCGGCGCTCGCCGACCCCGTGTCACTCTTTTCGAACCGCTTTTCGCTTGAGAATTACGGGCGGCTCCAGACTGTCGGCGCGGGCTGGCACGTCTACGCCACCAATTCCGTGCTTATCGCCGCCGGTACGGTGGCCCTGACGCTCCTCGTAGCTGTGCCGGCGGGGTACGGCTTCTCCAAGTTCAAGTTTCCGGGGCAGCTCGCGCTCTTCGTCGTCGTGATGGCGACGCTGATGATCCCCTTCCAGTCGATCCTGACGCCGCTCTTCCTCGTGCTGAAGTTCCTGAGGCTCCAGAACAGCCAGCTCGGCCTCGTGCTGATCTACACAACCTTCCAGCTGCCCTTCTCGATCTTCATGATGCGCAACGCGTTCGATGCGGTGCCCAAGGCGCTGGTCGAAGCCGCGAGGATCGATGGCGCATCGCAATGGACGCTCCTGATGGGCATCATGGTGCCAATCGCTTTCCCCGGCGTCGCGACCGTTGCCCTGTTCGCCTTCCTCAATTCCTGGAACGAGTTTCTGGCCGCGTTGATTTTCCTCTCCGACCAGAACAAGTTCACGCTCCCCATCATGCTGGTGAACGTCTCGTCGGGCCTCTACGGCATCATCGACTGGGGCGCCCTTCAGGCGGGCGTCACCCTCACCATGCTTCCCTGTCTCGTCCTCTTCCTGCTGCTGCAGCGCTACTACGTGCGCGGCATGACGGCAGGCGCCGTGAAATAACCCAGAGCCAACATGTCAGACCTTTCCAATCCGCCCCGTATCGAACGCTATTTGCCGGCCGACCACACCAAGGTCGACTTTGCCGGCGGCTTTTGGGAGAGCTGGTCCGAGACCGTGCGCAAGGTCACGGTACCTTCCCAGCACAGGCGGCTCGACGAGGAGGGCTTCCTCGAAGTCCTCAATTTCCGCAATCCACCGGCTCCGCTGGTCCGTCCGATCCAGCCGAGCGGCCTGTCAATGCAGCACTTCTTCGACAGCGACTTCGGCAAGTGGATCGAGGCATCGAGTTACACGCTGCGCGCCCACCCCAACCCCGAGCTTGAAGCCAAGATCGACGATATCGTCGCCAAGCTCGCCGGCGGACAGCTTGCGGATGGCTACCTCAACTCCTGGTTCATTCGCCGTGAGCCCGACAAGCGCTGGACCAATCTGCGCGACCTGCACGAAATGTACTCGATGGGCCACCTGCTGGAAGGCGCTGTTGCTTATTTCGAGGCAACGGGGAAGCGGCGCTTCCTCGACGTCATGCTGAAGCTTGTCGATCACATCATCGACACGTTCGGCCCCGAGCCCGGCAAGAAGCAGGGCTACGATGCGCATGAAGAAATGGAAATCGCGCTCATCAAGCTCTACCGCGTGACCAAGGATCCGCGGCATCTCGAACTGGCGAAGTTCTTCATCGATGCCCGCGGCCAGATGCCGTCATACTACGACGACGAAGCGCGGCGCCGCGGCGACGATCCCGCCAGGTACATCTTCAAGGATTATTCCTACAGCCAGGCCCACATGCCGGTGCGCGAGCAGACGCAGGTCGTCGGTCACGCCGTTCGGGCAATGTATCTGTTCTCGGCGATGGCCGATGTCGCGGTCGAGACCGGCGATATGTCGCTGCTGGCGGCCTGCAACCGGCTCTTCGACAACCTGACCACTCGCCAGCTCTACGTAACGGGCGGCCTTGGTCCGGCGCATTCCAACGAGGGCTTCACCCGCGAATACGACCTGCCCAACGACACGGCTTACGCCGAAACTTGCGCCGCGGTTGCGCTCGCCTTCTGGGGTCACCGCATGGCGCAGATCGATCTCGATGCGCGCTTCACCGATCACGTCGAGCTCGTGTTGTTCAACGGAGCGCTCTCGGGCATCTCCCGCGACGGCGAGCACTACTTCTATGACAACGTTCTCGAGAGCCACGGCGAAAACCGACGCTGGAAGTGGCACTACTGCCCGTGCTGCCCGACCAACATCGCCCGCCTGCTGGCGTCGCTGGGCAGCTATTTCTACACGACGCGCGGCGCTGATCTGGCAGTCCACCTCTATGGCGCCAATACTGCCGAGCTGACCGTCGACGGCCAGCGCGTCACCGTCGCCCAGACCACACATTACCCCTGGGACGGAGACGTCCGGATCAGCGTGTCGCCGGAGGTACCACGGCGCATGGCGCTCAAGCTTCGGGTGCCGGGCTGGTGCCGCGGTGCAAGATTTGCGGTGAACGGCGAAGCGGTGCAGCCTCCGATCGCCAAAGGCTACGCGACAATCGACCGAGAATGGCGGGCAGGCGACGAGATCAGGGTGCACCTCGATATGCCGGTCGAGCGCCTGAGCGCCCACCCGGCGGTGAGCCAGGATACGGGTCGTGTCGCGCTGAAGCGCGGACCTGTCGTCTATTGCCTCGAAGAGGTCGACAATGCGATGGCGCCGCAACGCTTCGTGCTGAAGGAAGGTCCCATCGAGAGCCAGTTCGTACCGAGCCTGCTTGGTGGCGCGGTCGTTCTCACCGGGGAGGCCGAGGTGACATCAGAAGACGGTTGGACCGGTGCGCTGTACCGTTCGGAACCGCCATTGCGAGAGCCCCGGCGCTTCCGCGCGATTCCCTATCACTTGTGGGCCAACCGCGAGGCGGGAGGCATGCAGGTCTGGATACGCGCGGAAGGTGCGTAGCGGCGATGCCGGAGCGGTGAACCACGTGGATAAGTCAGCCATGCACGCCCAGCGCGAGAATCCGTTTCCCTGCTGAAGCTCGGCTCGGATAGACAACGATGGCCGGGTTGGCGCGGCGACGTTCAGGCGACGACAATGAACAGTTCGGACAGTTCCAAAACAGTCAAATCGCCGACGCTGGCCGACGTCTCGCAGCGCGCCGGGGTCTCGATGGCGACTGCCTCGAAGGCCCTCAACGGCCGCGAACGTGTGAGCGAGGCAACCCGTCGACGCGTCGAGCAGGCGGCGCGTGACCTGACCTATCTCCATGCGGGCAGCGTCCGCCCGTTTCATGGCAAATCGGGAACGGTTGGCCTGCTGACTTCCGATCTCGAAGGGCGCTTCAGCCTCCCCATCCTCATGGCGGCCGAGGACACGTTCGGAGCCGGACAAGTCTCGGTCTTCCTCTGCGACGCGCGTGGGGACGTCATCCGCGAGAAGCACTACATCAACGAACTGCTCAACCGGAACGTCGACGCCATCATGGTCGTTGGCAGCCGAACCGACCACAGGCTGCCGATCGCGCCGGATCTGCCGGTGCCGGTCGTCTACGTCTACACGCCTTCAGCCGACCCTCGTGATCTCTCGATCACGCCCGACAATATCGGCGGTGGTCGTCTCGCCATTCAGCATTTGCTGGAGACGGGCCGCAAGCGGATCGCCCACATCACCGGCCCGCAAAACGAGCGCGCCAGCATCGACCGGGCCGAAGGCATTCGCAGTGTGCTCGAAGCCCAAGGGACGAACCTCGTCTACGAGACCTCGCATGGCGAGTGGACGGAACGCTGGGGCCGCTCGGCTTGTGCCATGATCCTTGATCAGGGGCTCGAGATCGATGCGATTATCTGCGACTCCGACCAGATCGCGCGGGGCGCTATCGACGCCCTGCGCGAACGCGGAAAGTCGATCCCGCGCGACGTCGCCATCATGGGCTTCGACAATTGGGACGTGATCGTCGACGGCACGCACCCCACACTCACCAGCATCGACATGAACCTGACGCTGCTCGGTCAGCTGGCGGCGACGCACCTGTACGAAGCCATCGATGGCAAGCCGCTGCCGACCGGCATCGACTACCAGCCGTGTCGACTCACCATCCGCGCCTCGACGGTGGGCTAGGCGACCTCGTCTGTCGCGGCCTCGAACTCAGCTCGACGGTGGCGCTGCGACGGAGCTTCGCAGGACCAGCTCGCACTCGAGCTTGACCACGCGGTAGCTGTCCGCCCTGGCCGTTGCCAGGTCGAGCGCCAGCTCGACGGCCCGAGCGCCCATCAAATGGCGGGGAAACTTAAGGGTCGTAAGCTCGGGCATGAGGTGGCTGGCGATCTCGTCGTCATCGAACCCGACAACGGAAACATCGTCGGGGATGCGATAGCCGAGCTCCTTGAGCGCCTCGTAGCAGCCTATGGCCATGCGGTCGTTGCCGCAGAAGATCGCCGTGGGTGGCCGGGAGAGCGTCATCAGGTCCTTGGTGGCGGCATAGCCGGAACTGAGCTGCCAATTGCCTTCGCGGACCAGCGCCGGATCGAATGGAATGTCGGCCGTTGCCAGGGCATCGCGATAGCCGCGCAGGCGATCCTTCGACACTTCCATCCAGGCCTCGCCGGTGATGTGGGCGATGCGCCTGTGCCCCGCTTCGACCAGGGTCGTCGTTGCGGTGTTGCCGCCAGCCACGTCGCCGGGGACGACCGCGGGGAACGCCCGATCCTTGGAATAGCAGTTGAGTAGCACCACCGGCACTTCGGTGGCACGAAGCTGCGCCGGCACGTCCACCTCGCGGGTCCGCACGGTTGCGTAGATGACGGCTTCCATCTTGCTGCGCAGCACCGCCGCGAGGGTGCGCTGCTCCATTTCGGCGTCGCCATGGCTGTTGTAGACGCTGACGATGTCGCCGGTCTCCCAGGTCGCTTCGCGCACGCCGTCGGCGGCAATCACTGCCTCAGGGCACACCGTGAGGTCGTCGAACACGACGGCGATGCGGCGCAGCGGCTGCAGGCGTGGCGGCAGCACGGTCTCGGCGCGATAGCCAAGGGTCTCGGCAGCCTGCAGGATGCGATTGCGCATCGAGGGCGAGATCTTCACCTTGGAGTCGGGATTGAGCACGACCGACACCGTGGACTGCGAGCATTGTGCCAGCTGCGCAATGTCGGCCATGGTCACGCGCTTCTTCTCGACGAATTGCGAGTCGGTCATTTGAACAGTCCAGTCCAGGTCGTGGGGATCATAGCGAGGAGCGACGGTCCTCGTCATCATTCCTGAGCTGGCGGCGGCGCAGCCGTTCGAGGCGGCCGATCCTCAGGGCATCGACGAACACCGCCAGGAAGATGATCGCGGCGAGAACGATCGGCTGCAGGTAGAGGTTGACCTTGATGAAGATCATCCCGGACTGCACCATCTGCACCAGTGTCGAACCAAGGACTGCCCCGAAGGCGGAGCCGACGCCGCCGAAGAGGCTGGTGCCTCCGAGCACGGCGGCGGTGATCACGTCGAACTCGCGGCCGACGCCGAAGGTCTGGTTGAGGCGACCGATCAGGGCAATCAGCGTCACGCCTCCAATGGCGGCGCAGAAGCCGCAGATCACATAGACCGCGAACGTGATGCGATCGACACCGAGGCCAGCCTTGCGTGCCGCTTCGACGTCGTTGCCAACGGCGTAGATCTGGCGGCCGAACTGAGTGCGCGTGAGCACGAAGTGGGCGATGAAGACAACAATGGCGAAGACCCAGATCGGCATCGGTATGCCCAGGATCTGCAACGCCCCGAAGGCCAGGTAGGCCGCCGGATACTCGATGCCGTAGGACTCGGTGATGGCCGTGCCCAGCCCCCGTCCAGCCACCAGCGTCGCGAGGGTGACTAGGAACGGCGTGATCCTCAGGACCACGACGCAGAACGCATTGAGTGCGCCGAACAGCGTGCCGGCGAGAAGACCGGCGAGAATGGCGACCACCACGCCGCCTGGGTTCTGCAGAGCGGGGACCTGCAGGACATAGCCCGTCGCCATAGCGGAAAGGTACATGTTCGAGCCGACGCTGAGGTCGATACCGGCCGTCAACAGCACGAAGGTCATGCCGACCGCGATGATGCCGGTGAAGCTTGCCTGCTTAAGGATGTTGGCAAGCGAGTCGATGCCCAGGAAGCGCGGTGCCTGCGAACCGAAATAGATGAGGATGATCGCAAAGACGATGAGCGCCGCGTAGCGAAGCAGCAATTCGTTCAGCTGCCGGGCGGTCATGCGGCCCGCTCCGTCTCGCGGAAGGCGGCGCGAAGGATCGCGTCCTTGGACATGTCCGGCCGTGCGAACTCGTCGACGATCTTGCCGCGGCTCATCACCAGCACGCGGTCGCTCATGGCGATCACTTCCTCGATCGCTGAGGAGATCAGCAGCAGGCCACACCCCTCGGCCGCCAGTTGGTCGATCATGGCGTAGATCTCCAGACGGGCGGCGACATCGATGCCGCGCGTCGGCTCATCAAGGATGATGAGGCGGGGACCGGCCATCAGCCACTTGCCGAGCACCACCTTCTGCTGGTTGCCACCCGACAGGTTCTTGACCGGCTGGCTGGCAATGGCCCCGGACTTCAGCTTGAGCCTCGCGGCCATTTCTTCAGCGGCGCCAAGCAGCGCAACCTCGTCGACGAACCGCAACGGCGGGGCAGCGAAACGATGAAGCGCGGCTAGCGCCAGGTTGCCGGCGACCGGGACATTCAGCAGCAGCCCCTCCTCCCGCCGGTTCTCGGTGACGAAGGCAACGCGTGAACGGATGGCATCGAGCGGCGACATTCGGGTACGGACGGTCCCGGCAATGGCAACGGTGCCGGCATCGAAACTGTCGAGGCCGAAGATCATCCGCGCCAGCTCGGTGCGCCCCGATCCCATCAGGCCGAACAGCCCGACGATCTCGCCCTTGTGTACGGTCAGCGAGATGTCGCGCACCACGCCGCGGGCGGAAAGGCCACGCGTTTCGAGCAGCACCTCGTCCTGCTGCGAGGCGCCGCGCGGTGGATGGAGCTGGTCGATGTCGCGACCGAGCATGAGATTGATCATCCGCGCAATGTCGAAATCTGCGGCCGGTCCGGCGGCGGCGAGGCGGCCGTCGCGAAGCACAGCGATGTCATCGGCCAGGGCCTGCACGTCGGCCAGGATGTGCGAGATGTAGATGATGGTCTTGCCGTCGGATCTCAGCCGGCCGATGAGTTCGAAGAGCCGGGCCGTCTCGCGCGCCGTGAGTGACGTCGTCGGCTCATCGAAAATGATGAGGCGGGCATCGGCCTCGAGCGCCTTGGCGACCTCCACCAGTTGCCGCTCGCCCGGCGACAACCGCTCGACCAGGGTCGTCGGCGCAATGTCGAGATCGACCGCCGCGAGCAGCTCCGCTGTCCGCTGCCGCATCCCGTGCCGATCGATCATGCCGCTTCGCTTTGGAAAGCCTGCAATGAAGATGTTCTCGGCGACCGAGAGGTTGGCGAACAGGTTGAGCTCCTGGTGGATGAAGGCGATGCCGGCGGCCTTGGCGTCAGCAGGTCGTTTCGGCGCGTAGGCCACGCCCTCGATCGTCATGGTGCCGCTAGCAGCCATGTGCACGCCACCGAGAATGTTCATCAGCGTCGACTTGCCGGCGCCGTTCTGGCCGATGAGGCCAAGCAGGCGGCCATGGCCGAGTTCGAGCGTGACGCCTCGCACGGCGGGGACGCCGAAGAAGCTCTTGCCGATCCCGGTCAGCGATAGCATCGGGCCGGTCACCGTCCCTGCTCCGCGACGAGCCGCGTCCGCAGCACATCGAGCAGCGCTGCCGCGAGGATGATGGCGCCTTTCACCACATCGATGTGGAAGGCGGAAAGGCGCATGTAATTGAGCGTGTTGGAGAGCAGTACGAAGAACAGCACCCCGATCAGCGTCCAGGCGATCTTGCCCCTGCCGCCGCTCAGCGACGTTCCGCCGATCACCGTTGCGCCGATGATATCGAGCAGCGCCGAGCCGCCGCCTATCGTGGGCCGGCCGCCTTCGAGGCGGGCCGAGTAGAGCACCGCCGCGACGGCCGCGCAGAAGCCGGCGATCATGAACACGATGACGATGACGCGCCGCACCGGGATACCTGAGATGGCCGCCGCCCTGGCGTTGTTGCCGACTGCGTAGACCTGCCGACCGAGGACGGTCCGGCTCAGCACCAAATGCGCCACGACGGCGAGCGCCAGCGTGATCAGCATCGGATAGGTGACGAACGGCAGGACATCGCGGCGCTTGATCTCGGGCGTCAGCTTCTCGCCGAAATACACCGAGACGAGGTCGCCCGAGCCGAGCTGATTGAAGCTATCGGGCAGGTTGACGATGTTCTGGCTCTGCGTGATCCAGATCGCTGCCGACGAGAAGAGCATCAGCGTCACCAGCGTCATCATGAAAGCCGGCAGCCGGAACCGGGCGATGAAGAACCCGTTGATGAAGCCGATCAGCAGCCCCGCGGCCAGCATGACGGCGATGGCGGCGACTGCGCCGAGCGGGTGTGCCGCAAGGATGCCGCCCTGTTCCGCCAGCAGCGTGCCCCATACCGGGCTGTTGCCGAGCAGGAGCCTGTCCGCAGCGGTGGTCATGACAATGGCGCCGGCAACACTCGCGAAGCCCATCGTGGCACCGAGCGAGAGATCGATGCCGGCAATGATGATCACGAATGTCTGCCCGATCGCTACCGCGGCAAGCGGCCAGACATTGGAGAGCTGGTTGGAGAGGTTGCGCGGTTCGACCAGCGCCGGGAAAAACAGGGCGACGGCGAGGAAGTACGCGATCGTCAGGTAGAGAACGAAGTACTCCGAGACGAGCAGGCGCCGCAGGACCCGGGAGAATGAGGAGAGCGGGTCCCGCCGTATATCCGTATGCAGCCCCTCGTCAGATGTCGATGCCGTCACCGTTCACCCCGTCGCCCTGAGTTAGGGCGTTGGCAGAGGAGGACCGTCTCCGCCAACGCCAGGCTCGCGCGCGCCACCGCGCGGCCGTTCCTTGCTACATGCCCTTGAGGACCTGGCAGCCCCAGGTCTTGTCGCCCATTTCGGCGAAGTTGGCCTGGCTGAGGGCGAACCCCGGATCGAGCTTGACCGCGTTGGGCTGGGTTTCCCCCGCCGTGATTGCGTCCATGATGCCATTCAGTGCCAGTTCGGCCTCGAGATAGACGTCCTGGACGCCGGTCGAGTCGACATAGCCTTCCTGGATCAGCTTGCAGGCGCCGTCGTCACCATCGAGACCTCCCAGGATCATGTGACCGTCCTCACCGGCCTTCTTCCACCGGCCCAGCGGTTCGAGAACCGACTGGATCGTGGGGAACAGGAAGTCCGAAGAAGTGAAGAGGAAATCGATCGCAGGATCGGCAGTCATCGCAGCCTCGAGGCCGGCCAGTGCCACCTGCGAGTTCCACTTGGTCGCGACCTCGACGGGCGCCTCGAAAAGCTCGGGATGGGCGCCGATCGAGTTCATGAATCCGGCACGGCGCTGCACGGCATTGGGATCGGCGAGATCGCCCATCAAGATCAGCGGCCTCAGCTTCTTGCCGGTGGCGTCGAACTTCTTCCGCGCTTCCGCGACCATGGCGTCGACCGCCGCACGCGCCACCGCCTCGTTGTCGGCGACCACGATGATGCCCTTGGTCATGTCGGATGGCGGGCGGTTGAAGGTTGCGATCGGCACGTCCGATTCCTGCGCCTCGGCCACGACTACCGTCCCCGAGTCGCCATCGTCGGCGGTCAGGATGATGCCGTCGCCGCCTTGCGCGATGCAGTCCTTGACCTGCTCGAGCTGGCGGTTGGCATCGTGCCCGCCGTTCAATTCGATGACTTGCACGCCCGCGGCTTCGAGCGTGGTGACGATGGCCTTGTGGCCGGCGACCCAAAACCCGGTCGACAGGTCCTGGAACGCGTAACACACGGTCTTGTCATCGGCGGAGGCCGCCCCACCGCTCACGGCAAGCAAAAGACCGACCGCTCCCGCGGCCGCCAGCAAAGATTTCATTGACCCCTCCCTCAGGGCGTTTTGCCCGTTTGCCCGGTCGATCGACCGGCAGGAACAGGTCTCCACCCAAGTCGGAAAACCTTTTCCTATTGCATTAATGCATGGACTCGATATCGTGACAATCGAAATCGACTAATAATCGACCACGCATCGATCATCGATCGACTCTAGAGGAGGAACTCCGACTTGCCGTCTTCGACCACACTTGCCGTCCCAACTCTTGCAGGTGGCGTTGCCAACATCCCGCGCCTCGGTTTCGGCACCTGGCAGCTCAGGGGCGAGGCCTGTACCGAAATCGTCTCTGCAGCGCTGCAGCTCGGTTACACGCATGTCGACACAGCGCAGGGCTACGGCAACGAAGCAGCCGTCGGAGAGGGCCTCGTGGCATCCGGCATCGACCGCAACACGGTCTTCGTCACCACCAAGGTCCAGCCGCAATACATGGCCCCGGCTGACCTCGAGCGTTCGGTGGATGCCAGCCTCGAGAAGCTTCGCGTCGACCGGATCGATCTGCTGCTGCTCCATTGGCCCAATCCGGAAGTTGCCCTTGCCGGGACGATCCGCGCCCTCAATGCCGTAAAGCGCGACGGCCGTGCTGCCCATATCGGGCTGTCGAACTTTCCGACCGCATTGCTCGACGAAGCCTGGCGCCTTACCACCGAGCCATTCGCGGCCGAGCAGTTCGAATACCACCCTTATCTCGACCAGCGCGTGATGCTGAAGGCGCTGCGCAACCGCGGCATGGCGGCGATCGCCTATTGCCCGCTGGCGCTCGGGAAGATTGTCGGCGATCCGGTCATCGAGGAAATCGCCCAGGCGCGCGGCCGGACCGCCGCGCAGGTGACCCTGCGCTGGCTGCTGCAGCAGGACGGGGTTGTCGCGATCCCCAAGACCGCCACGATCGAGCGGCTGCGCGAGAACCTCGCCGCACTCGAGTTCACGCTGACGGCCGAGGAGATGCAGCGAATGGGCACGCTGGCCCGCCCGGGCTCGCGGCTGATCAACGAGCCACAATGGGTGGCCGAGTGGGACTAACAGGCCCAGAAAGCAGGGAGGGAAGTCACGACACCAACTCGCTCAGGCCCGCGCCGGCCTAGAACCCGCCGCTCACTCCCGCATTGAGCGACCATGTCCGCTGCGGTGAGAACAGCCCGCCCAGTTCGCCACCAATGTCGATCGCGGCGCCGGCGCTGACGTTGAGCCTGACGCCCGCACGTACGCGACCCTCGAGGCCGGTCGTCGTCGTGCCCCCGGAGTTGTCGAAGCGGTAGTCGGCGAAGAGCCCGAAATAGGGCAAGAAGGTCATATCCTCCAGCAGCAGCCATTTGCCCGAGAAGGTAACGCCGCCGCTGGCCGTGCCGTCGGAGAAGGATTTGGCGGCATGCGCGGTAGCGAGGCTATCGGTCCAGCCCTCTTGGTTTTCCCAGAGCGCCGACACCCGGGCCGACGGCGACACCGTCAGGTTCTCGCCCAGTTCGAAATCGCCGGTGAGGCCTGAGGTGACGAGCCAGCGCGAGGCATCGAATTGACCCGTCGCCGTCCCTGAGGTGACTTCATAGCCGAGTGTCGTCCCGACCAGCGCCGCGTCGAACATGGCCTGGTCCGAGAACCGCCATGCGACATAGCCGCCGGCCGACAGGCCGCTGCCGCTCAAGAGCCCATTGCTGTCGGCGGAATAGCTGAACGACTCCTGGCCTCCGATGACGCCGGCGACGAAATCCTCGGTGAAGCGATAGCCGAGGCCGCCGGTGAGGTTGAGCTGTTGGCCGCTGCCGCCGGTGAGCAGGCCGGAGCCCTGGACGTCGAGCCAGAGGCTCCATTGCTCGGCCGGGTTGATGAAGCCCGGCCCGTCGAAGCCGTCGAACGCATGGGTTGCGGCGGCCTCGGGGGCGTAGGCCATGAAGGCGCTCTCGGCCGCGAGGGCGATATCGGCGGTCGGACCGCCGTGGCCAAAACCCAGCACGATGCCCTTCATGACGGCGCCAGTGATGGCCCGGCCGGAGTTCCGGGCGACGATTGGGCTGAACTGGTCCTGCACCTGCTCGGCCTTGACGCTGTCTGCGGGTGGGCCGGGCGGAATGTAGGTGAAGGTGCCGTTCGGCGCATTGGTGCAGCACGGCGCATCGACGAAGATGTCGACCGTGCCGACACCGGGTGGCGAGATGGCGGTGATCTCGCCGCTATTGACCACGGTGAAGCTGGTGGCCGGAACGGTGCCGAACAGCACAGCCGAGGCGCCGCTGAAGTCGCTGCCGGTGATGGTGACGCTGGTGCCGCCCGCCTCCGGGCCGGCGGATGGCGTGACGCCGGTCAGGACTGGCTGGGGTGCGCCGTAGTAGAAAACGTTCCCCGGGCCCGTCCCGCTGACGCCGCCGGGCGTAGTGACCGTCACGTTGACGTTGCCCGTACCGGCAGGTGCGACGGCCGTGATCTGCGTGTCGCTGTTGATCGTGACGCCGGTAGCCGGTGTTGCCCCGAACAACACTGCAGTAGCTCCGGTGAATGCCGAGCCGGTGATGATGACGGTATCGCCGCCGGCGGCGCTCCCGCCATTGCGGACGAGCCTCGTCACGGCCGGCCCGGGTATGTAGGTGAATATCGGCGCGGGATTGCTGCTGGCAACACCGATGAGATTGGTGACGAAGATATCGACGCTCCCAACTCCCGCCGGCGCAACAGCGGTGAGGGTCGTATCGTCCACCACGACAACGCTCGTCGCCGGGGTCGTGCCGAATTTGACCGCGCTGGCCCCGGTGAAGGACGTGCCGGTGATCGTCACGGCTGTGCCGCCCGCCAAAGGACCAGACGATGGGGCCACCGAGCTGACGCCGGGCTGACGGATGCTGCTGTAGGTGAGGAGCTTCGTACTTGGCGCGCTGGTGCCGCCAGGCGTTGTCACGGTGACACTGACGCTGGTGCCGAAAGTGCCTGATGGCGCGGAGGCTTGGATCGTGGTGTCATTGACGATGAAAAAATGCGCTGACGGAACGCCACCGATGTGCACCGCGGTGGCGCCGGTGAAACCGCTGCCCATGATGGTGACCGAGCTCGAGCCATTGAACTGGATAAGTTCCTCGCCGTGAAAGCCGAAGCCGCCCCACAGATCGGTGATCGCCGGCACGGGGATGTACGTGAACCGCGTCGCAGGGTCGGAGCAGCAGCCGTCGGTGCCGGTGGCGTTGTAGACCACGACATCCACGGTGCCAGTTCCCGGCGGAGCGATCGCCGTGATCGTTTGGTCATCGTCCACGGCAAAGCTTGTCGCTGGCACATTGCCGAAATTGACTTGTGACGCATTGGTGAAGTAGCTGCCGGTGAACGTCACCGTCGTGCCCCCGGACGCCGGACCGGACGAAGGGCTCACCGAAGTGTAGCCGGGCTGGTAGTCACTGTAGTTGTAGCCGTAGGGCGAGGTTCCCGTGTCACCATTGACGGTGACGCTGACATCAACGTTGCCGAAGGTGTGAGACGTAACCCCCCCAAGGGTGCGAATAGGCGAGGCCGGCGTCGTCGCCGTGATGGACGTCGGATCATTGACCACGACACTGGTCGCGGGGATCGTGCCAAAGAGCACGGTCGCCCCCGACTGAAAGCCCGTACCGGTAATGGTGACGACCGATCCGCCGACCCCTGTTCCCCACCACGGATCGACGTTGGTGACTGTTGGCTGCGCCAGTGCCGCGCCGGCCGCGCTCACCCACATCAAGGCGGCGAACAGGACGACAAGACCACGCGTCGCGGCGGAGGCCGCCTGCTGGCACCAGTTACGCAATGAAAGCCCCCAATACCCCCGACGCACCGATCATGCCAAAGGCGACCGGCAGTCCGACCCCGTCCAGTCCTCCCACGCCTTCAGGCAAAGAGTCCTGACGCCGGGGGCTCGGTTTCTGAAGACTTTCTGATATTGTCGTCAGAAGGGGCGAAACCGGGCGTTTCCTGCTATGGGGGCGGCGGTTCGGGGACATGGGAGGCAAGGTGGTCCGGTTTGCCGGTTTTGAACTCGACCGCCAGCGGGCCGAGCTGCGCGGTGCCGACGGCACGGTCACCAAGCTGCGGCCCAAGACCTTCGCAATGCTCAGCCTGTTTGTCGCCAACCCCGGACGGGTGTTCGGCAAACAGGACCTGATGGAGGCCGTCTGGCCGGACGTCCATGTCGGCGAAGACAGCCTGTTCCAGCGCATCCGCGAGCTCAGGTCCGCACTGGGCGACGACAAGCGCCAGATGATCCGGCTGGTGTCCGGCCAGGGCTACGTGTTCGACGTGGACGTTCCGACGCCGGAGGACGGCGTCGAACCGAACGCCAACGACGGGCGGCCGGCCCTCCCACCACCGGTGCGCCGGTCTCGCCTTCGTCCTCTGCTGGTCTTCAGCTTGGCGACAGCGGCAGTTGTTGTCGCCCTGACGGTCACCGCGCTATTGCTTGCCGCACCCCCAAAACACGGCCCGACGACGATTGCGGTGATGCCGTTCACCGGCACCGGCGATCGCGGTCAGGTTGCCGAGACGGCGGCCGGCGTCACCACCCGCCTGACGGATGGATTGGCGAGGGTCGACAATATCCGCGTCGCAGTCGCGTCAGACGGATCGGGAGCCGATGCGGCCCTGGACTATGTCGTGACCGGCGAGATCCGGGTGGACGCAAAGACCTGGACCGCCGAAGCGCGGATGGTCGATACCGCCACCCATGAGGTTCAGTCGGTGACCGCGATCACCGTCGAGATCGGCGATACCGCCCTGCCGCTGCAGCAGTCGCGGCTCGCCGCCGGCATCGGCCACGTGCTGGCGCTGCGCCTCAACGCGCTGCTCAATGGCGATGCCGAGGCAGCCCGGCAGGACACCAAGGTGGTGATCGAGCAGGCGACGGCGTTCCTTGCCCAGACCTCGCCGGAGCGCTTCGGCGAGGCCGAGCGGATGCTCGACGCCGCGATCGCCGCCGATCCCGACAATGTCGACCTCGCCGTTGCTCTTGCGGCTCTGCAGCTGCGCGGCATTCAGATGGTCTGGTACGCACCTGCCGACGGCAAGGCCGCCGAAACCAGCGCCAAGGCGACGCTGGAGCGCGCCCGGCGCCTCAAACCCAGCAGCCTCCCGGTGCTCGAGGCCTATTGCCGCTTCCTCAATGCGACGACCCGCTTCAACGAAAGCCTGGTGGCCTGCGCACAGGCGCTCAGCTTTGATCCCTGGAACGGTATCGCGCTCTACCACATCGGCCTCGCGCAATTGCAGCTGGGACGCTTCGAGGACGCCCTGGCGACATTCACGCAGGCCGATCAGTTCGATACGCCGGCGGTCGCACGCTGGACCTGGCTGCTCGGCGCCGGCTGGGTCAACCTGCTGATGGACCGCGACGCAGTTGCGTTGGGTTGGCTGCAGCGCTCCATTGCCATCACCCCTGCCTCCGGCCGTCCGATGATGCTGTTGGCCGCTGCCTACCAGCGGCTCGGGCGGCAAACGGAGGCCGAGGCAACGCTCTCGAAAGCGCTAGGGCTGCGGCCCGGCACCACGGCCGTCAACGTGGCTCCGCCGACGACGGGTGCCAGCCCGGTGTTTCTTGCCGCCAGTACGCGGATCATCGCGGCGATGGTCGACGCCGGGTTACCCGAACACTAGGGTCCGCTTGGCCAATGTAGCGAGGTCGCTATGGCGCGGCGGTCTGAGCACTAACCCAAACGAGACTGGCGTCCGGCCGTTGGCGCTGGCCGGACGATCGTTCCCGCGAACAGCAGAAGACCTGCGCCGGTGAGCACCAGGCCGGCCCAGACAGCGGACAATAGGCCAAAGCCAGCTCCGATGGTTACGCCGCCGGCCCAGGCTCCCAAGGCGTTGGCCACGTTGAGCGAAGCGAGGTTCATCGCGCCCATCAACGTCGGGGACTCGGGCGCAAGGCTGACGAGGCGGACCTGGATAGTCGGGATGGCGGCCATCATCGCCGCGCCGACGACAAAGAAGCCCGCGAACAAGACCCAGCCGTTCGTTCCGAGCAGGCCCATGGCGAGGAGGGCCGCCAAGGTTACGCCATAGCCCGCGACGATGCCGCGATCCGGGAAACGATCAGCAAGGCGCCCGCCGTAGAGGTTGCCCAGCATCATGCCGACGCCGAACAGGCCAAGCGCCAGAGGGATGGTTTGCGGCGACAGCAGGAGCAGGTCGGTGACGAACGGACCGATGAAGGTGTAGACGGCGAAGATGGAGGAGATGCCGAGCGCCGCAACCCCCATCATCAGCCAAACCCTGGGCTTTACCAGACCATGCAGCTCGTGCACCACCGAGGCACCGTTGAGCGCCGCGCTGCGGGGCACGTAGAACCACAGCGAGAGGAACGAGGTGCCGCCCAGCGCCGCGATGCAGAGATAGGTCTGCCGCCAGCCGACGGTCTGGCCGAGGAAGGTTGCGATGGGTGACCCGAAGATTGTCGCGACGGTCAATCCAGCCATGACGATGGCAAAGGCCCGCCCCGCATGTCCGGCGCCCACCACATACGAGGCAACGACCGCCCCGGCGCCGAAATAGGCACCTTGCGGCAGGCCGGTGATGAAGCGGGCAGCGATGAACAGCTCGAGGTCGCCGGCAATGGAGGACAGAACGTTGCCCAGAACGAAGATACAGATCAGCGCGAGCAGGAGCGTGCGGCGGTTGAAGCGGGCCGCAACCAGCGTCAGCGCGGGCGCACCGATCACCACGCCCACCGCATAGGCGGTAATGGCGTGTGTGGCCGTCGGAATGTCGATACCCAGTTCCGCCGAGAACAGCTGGATCATGCCCATGCTGGCGAACTCGGTGGTGCCGATGCAGAACGTGCCGAGCGCTAGAGCCAACAGGCTCAGCCGGCGCCGGCCGGGGGCTGCAATCACATCGTTGCCCGCCACGGCGGGATCGGCATCGTCAATGACGGACATTTCGGTGCTCTTGTCTTGGGGGATGGATCGCCGGCGATGCCGGGAGGAGGCAGCATCGCCGGCCGGGGGGCGGGATCGCTACTCGGCGCTGTCCACTGCGGCGAGGATCGCATCGGCCACCACCTGAGGCTGGGACAGCATGGGGACGTGGCTGGAGGCCACATGCACCGTCGTCGCCTTCATGCCGTCGGCAAACATCTGCTGCAGCACCGGTGGGATGATCTGATCGTTGTCGGCGATCACGTACCAACTGGGCTTGGTGCTGTAGGCGGTGGCGGCCACCTGACCGTCGAAGGCGCCGGCGAACAGCGGTGCCTGGGTGGCGGCCAGCAGCGCGGCGCTTTCGGGCGAAAGATCGGGCGCAAAATACTTGGCCATGCCGGAGGCCGACCAGGTCAGCCAACCCTGGGCGTCGGCGTGGATTTCGCCCTGCCATGGCGGCGGCGCGGGTGCGGCGCTGACGATCGAGTTCACCGATTGCCCGACACCGGGCGCGAAGGCGGCAACATAGACCAGCCCCACCACCTTGTCGTTGTTGCCGGCCTCGGTGATGACGGCGCCTCCGTAGGAGTGGCCGACCAGGATCACGTCGCCAGGCTGATCGTCGATGACGCGCCGCGTGGCGGCAACATCGGCCTCGAAGGACGAGGCGGGATTGTGCACGGCGACAACGTGGAGGCCGCGCTGCTGCAGCAGCGGCACGACGGCCTCCCAACTGGACCCGTTGGCCCAGGCGCCGTGTACCAGGACCACGGACAGGTTGTCGGCGGCGTGAACGGTGGGCACCATGGTGGCCGCACCGATCGCCGCGGTGGCGATGGCTGTCTTGATCGACATTCTAGTCTCCTTGGCTTGGATGCCGCGTGGGTGCGACCCGACCACCAGACCAGAGACCCGTCCGCCGATATTTCCGGAACTTGCCGACCTATTGACCGAGATTGCCGTTCGGCGCGGCCACAGCGACGGGACGAGCGCGATGAAGCTCGCGATAGGCCTTGGGGCTGACACCTGTCGCCTTGCGGAAGGCGCGGCAGAAGTTGGCCTGCGATCCGAAGCCGGTGTCGAGCGCCACTTCGACAAGGGACGCACCGCCGCTGGCGATCATCTGCTTGGCGCTCCGGATGCGCCGCTCGGTCAGGTAGCGGTGCGGCGCCGAGCCAGTCGCCTGCCGGAACAGGCGGGCGAAATGAAACGGGCTGAGACAGGCCTCCCCGGCGAGATCGTCGAGCGAGATGCTCTCGCCCAGCCGTGCCTCGATATAGTCAAGCACACGCTGGAGCCGCCGCGGTTCGAGCGAGGGTTGGCGGGAGGCCGGCTGCCAGTCGCCGACATTGTAGTTGGCAACGAGATGCGCTCCCAGCGCCGCCCGAATGCCATCCGCGAACAGTCGATCGATAGGCTGCCGGGGCCGCTCGAGCAGACCGCATATCGCTTGGCTCAACAGCGCCAGCACGGGATCGGCGAAGCCGCCCTCGTAGACCAGTCCTCCCCTGTCGGGGGCGATGTCGTATTCGGCCAGCGCGCTTTGCTCCAGCAATTGTGCCGGCAGGTAGACGATCAGGCACTCGGTCGAGCCATCGAGTTCGAGAAAGGTCTCCTCGGTGCCGGCAGGAACAAGCCAGTTCGTCCCTGGGAGCGCCATGCGCTCGCGTAGCGGACCGTCGGCCCGGTACCGGACCATCGCCTTGCCAGCAATGACGTGGAGTACTTCGGTACAGGCGGCGCGCACCGCTTTGTGCGGGCCGGTAGGTATCCGCCGGCGCTCGATGCGCATCGCGGCCCACTCACGTGGCACCGTCATCAGCGAGCTTGGGTGATACTTTTCATCGCCATGGGTCGGTAACATCGCGCCCTCGCTACTAGTTGGCCGCGATTGCGCGGCGAGGGCATATTTGTCTTTAGTCTTGGCCCGCGCGCGAGTTAAGCGCGGTTAAACTTGCTGCGGGCCGTGGTAGGTTGCCTGACGGGGTGGGTTCAACAGCATGACCGACTTGGCGCTGGAACAGTTCAGCCAGTCCTACGCGTTCGGGCCGTTTCGGCTGCTGCCTGAGCGACGCCTGCTGCTGCGCGATGGGACGCCGGTGCGAATCGGCGGCCGCGCTCTCGACATTCTCACGGTGCTGGTCCGGCGTTCCGGCGAGATCGTCGGCAAGCGCGAGCTGATGGCGCTCGTCTGGCCGACGCTGTTTGTCGAGGAGAGCAACCTCAAGGTCAACATTAACGCCCTGCGCCGGGCGCTGGGCGACGCGCCCGATGGGACGCCCTATATCGCCACGGTGATCGGCCGCGGTTATCGCTTCGTGGCTCAGGTCGTCCTGGAGACGAACCCGGACGTCGGCGCGACCGTCGGCGCCGGCAGCCGGGCAAGCAACCTTCCCACGGCCACCACCCGGATCGTCGGGCGCCAATCGGTCATCGACGCCATCCACGCCGAGCTGCGTGAAGCGCGGATCGTCTCCATCGTCGGCCCCGGCGGGGTCGGCAAGACGACCGTGGCCCTGGCCGTCGCCGAAAGCGAGATCGCGAACCATCGCGACGGCGCGTGGCTGGTCGACCTCTCGCCGCTGACCGACCCCTCCCTGGTTCCCACTGCCATCGCCACCGCCATCGGCCTCACTGCCCACTCGGCCAATATGCTCGAGGCGCTCTGCCAGTATCTGCGCGACCGCGACATGCTGCTCGTGCTCGACAGCTGCGAGCATGTCATCGATGGCGTCGGCGCCGCTGTCGATCGCATTTTGGCCGAGAGCGGCAGCACCAGAGTTCTGGCCACCAGCCGCGAGCCGCTGCGCGTTCGGGGTGAGCGGGTCCGGCGGCTGCCGGGTCTGGCGACGCCCACCGAGACGGCCAACGTGACGGCCGCCGACGCGCTGACCTTTCCCGCCATCCAGCTGTTCGTCGATCGCGCCGTCGACCGAAATGAGGTCTTCACGCTGAGCGACGCGGATGCCCCGGACGCGGCGGAGATCTGCCGCCGGCTCGACGGCCTCGCCCTCGCCATCGAACTGGCCGCAACCAATGTCGAGGCACTTGGCGTCGGCGGGCTGCTGCATGCTCTCAATGATCGCTTCAGCCTGCTCGAGGGGCGACGTGGCGGACCCGAACGGCACCGCACCCTGCTGGCGACGATCGACTGGAGCTATCATCTGCTCTCGCCGGCCGAGCAGGCGCTGATGCGCAAGCTTTCGGTCTTTGCCGGCAGCTTCAGCCTCAATTCGGCCTGCGCCATCGATGGTCGAGTGGACCGGCCGGAGGTTACGGCGGATCTCGCCCGCCTCGTCGCCAAATCGCTGGTCACGGCCGAGGTGCATGACAGCGGCATCGAATACCGCCAGCTCGATTCCACCCGCGCCTATGCACTCGAAAAGCTCGCAGAAAGCGATGAGCTGAACCGGGTTCGCCGCCGCCATGCCGAACACTGTATCGCGCTGCTCGGGGCGGCAAAGGCCGATATGGAACGGCTCCCGCACGCCGATTGGCTCGACCGCCACGCCGGTAAGGTTGGCGACGTTCGCGCCGCGCTGCGCTGGACCTTCGAGGATCCCAGTTCGGGTGAATTATGTGTCCGGGTGACGGTTGCGGCCATCCCCTTCGGCAAGCAGATGTCGCTGATCGAGGAGTTCCGCATTGCTGTCGAGCGCGCGCTGGACGACCGGCTGGCGCCCTACCGTAGCGATCGCGACGAGTTGCTGCTCAATCTCACCCTCGGCGCGACGCTGCTCCACTCACGCGGGCCGTTGCTGGCGGTGAAGGTCTCGCTGACCAAGGCGCTCGGCATCGCCGAAGGGCTTGATGACACCGACCTGCAGCTCGAATGCCTGCGCGGCCTCTCGGAATATGAGCTTTGGACTGGCGACTCCCGCGCCGCCATGACGGTTTCCGATCGCATCCTGGCCCTTGAAGGCAAGGGACAGAGGGCGGCCGCGGGCGATGCTGACGCGCAGGCCGGATCGGCGCTGCACTGGCTCGGCGCGCTCGGAGCGGCTCGCTACCGGCTCGAGGGCATCGTTCAGAAACCCTTCGTCGCCGGCCAACGCCCCGATGCCATGCGCTTCGAATTCGACCAGCGCCTTATCGCCCGCGGCGCACTCGCGACGGTCCTTTGGCTGCAGGGGTTTGCTGACCAGGCGCTGGCCACTGCCCGTCTGCAACTCGAGGACGCGGAGGCGTCGAACTATGCGGTGTCGTTGTGTTCTGCGCTGCTGCACGGCTCGGCAATGATCGCCATGTATGTGCGGGACTACACGGGCGCCCGGAACTTCATCGATCGGGGCATCGAACATGCCAGGCGCCATGGACTGACGATCTGGCGGGCAATGGCGACCGGCGGCAGCTCCCGGCTCAGCCTGTATCTGGGCGAGCAACTGGACCTGCCACATCTTCGCGACAACCTTGCCGAAGTGCGCGAGGGCGGCTTCCGCCTGCGCTACCCAAACTACCTCACCAACTTTGGCGAGGCGCTCGCCCGACAGGGCGACGTCGAGGGCGGTCTCGCCGCTATCGACGAGGCGTTGGCGATTTGCAGGGATAACGGCCAGGTTGTCGGCATCCCCGAGATCCTGAGGATCAAGGGCAACGTCATCCGCTTCGAGGCGCCCGACCGCTGGGAGCGCGCGGTCGAGTGCTACCTGCAGTCGATCGAACTGGCGCAACGCGACCACGCGCTGGGTTGGGAACTGCGATCGGCAATCAGCCTCGTGAAACTCTGGCGCACGCGGGGTGGAAATGCCGCAGCCGAGGATGGGCTCTCCACCACGCTCGGTCGCTTCACCGAGGGTTTCGGCACTGGCGACGTGCAACGGGCCGGGGCACTCGTCGTCAGCCGACCCGCCTAGCTCGCCTCAGCACTCGCAGTTCCGGCGCGAAGAAAACCGATCCCACGCCGGATCGACGGTAGCACGATGACCAGCGCTAGCAGTGCCGCCGCCAAACTCACGCTGGCCATGGCCGCCTGGAGCGCACCGGCGCCATCGAAGATGTGCTCCGCCACCAGCGGCACCAGCGTCGGACCCAGGCCGATGCCGAGCAGCGCAGTGATGGTCAGCGACAGCGCGATCGTCGTCGCCCGCATCTCGTTGGGCACGCCCTCCTGCATCACCACGTGCCCGATCACATAGCCGCTGATCGACCCGAGCGCCCAGACGGCGAAGGCGATCGCCGCCTGCTGGCCTGTGCCCGCCAGGAATGTCGCCGAGGCACCGACCAACGTCAGCGAGTAACACCCGAGCAGCAGCACCACGCGCGATGGCACGCCCCAGCGCCGCACGAACCAGTCCGAGAGCGCCCCGCCCGCCACCGACGCGATCACGCCGCTGGTGATGATCGACAGTGCCACGAGGCCACCGGCCTCGAGCGGCGTCATCCCGTGCGAACGCTGCAGCAGCGTGGGCAGCCACGAGATCAGCGCATAGTCGCCGATCCCGAGCGCGCCCTTGATAAGGCAGACGCGCAGCACGGCGCCATTGTCGGCCAGCAGCTGCCGTACCACCGCAGCCAAAGGCAACAGCCCGGAACTGTGGGCGCGTTGCGGTTCACGGATCAGCAGCAGCAGCGGCACCAGCACGAAGCCCGGGATGCCCACCAGAACGAAGAGTTGCCGCCACGCCTCGAGCGGCCCGATCAAGGGGATATCGTCGAACCAGCCGGCAGCACTCCAGCCCAGCAGCAGGCCGCCGACAAACAGGGCCGTTCCCGTACCGAAGGTCGCTCCTAGCGCAAAGATGCCCAACGCCGTGCCGCGACGGCGCGGCGAGAAGCAATCGATGATCAGCGATGAGGCGGCTGGGATCAGGGCCGCCTCGCCGAGGCCCACGCCGACGCGGGCGACGAAGAAGCTCCAGAAGTCGCCGGCGAGCCCACAGGCAATCGTCGCCGCGGACCACAGCGAGATGCCGGCGATGATGACATTGCGGCGGTTGGCCCAATCGGCGAGCCGGCCGCTCGAGAGACCTGCGAGGGCGAAGATGACGGCAAAGCCCGCTCCCTGCAGCAGGCTGATCTGGAAGTCGGTCAGCCCGAGCCCGGTGCGGATCGGATCGACGACCAGATTGATGACCAGCCGGTCGGTGAATGAGACCAGCAGCGCCAGGCAAAGGACGGTGACAGCGTACCAGCCGGCGCGCGCCGAGATCGTGGTCTGGTCCGGCGTTCGGTCCGTTGCCATCTGGTGGTCCCCATCTGTCTGTCACTGCTCAGATAATCAGTGGCATGGCAGCGCTAGGGCGACAAGTTGGCGGGGCCTTTGCGGTGGGCGCAAATAGCAACATCGGCCTTGTCGGAGGCAAGCGCCGCAAAGAACAGCCCCTCTCGCCGCCCTATTGTGGTGCAAACCATAAGCCGCGAGGTCGCCATGATGCAGTCGAGCCCTGTAAACCAGAAGCGGGGGTTCCAGATCCACGCCTTTGTCTTCGTTGTCGCCATGATCTTTCTTGCCGCGCTCAACTACTACCTTGGCGAGCCCTACTGGGTCGTCTGGCCCCTCATCGGCTGGGGCATCGGCGTCCTCGCGCACTGGTGGTTCGTCCTCGGGCCGGGTGCCGGCGCGAGCAAGTGAGGACGAAGGCCCAAACGCTCGACCCGATGTCCGCTTCAGGCCGAGCGGACGGCTCGAGAGTTCGCAGCTTTATTCGAGTGGTGTGGGATTTGGCGCACCCGACGAGATTCGAACTCATGACCTCTGCCTTCGGAGGGCAGCGCTCTATCCAGCTGAGCTACGGGTGCAGCGGGTAAGGCAATAGGCGATTGGTGCGACGAGTGCAAGACGGGTTGGCTCGGCCCGCTGGTGACGGGCCGAGGCAGCGGTGCGGGTTGCGATCAGGCGGCGCGGTGCCAGAGGCGGTCGAGTTCGCCGAGCAGGCGGAAGGTGACGCCGTCGGCCGCTTCCAGATCGCCTAGCGGCTCGATCGGCTCGGCGTCCTGCCGGGCCGCGTGCAACGCCGCAAAGACCGAGGCGATGCCGTCCTCGAGGTCGCCATCCAGCAGCGGGCCGTCGTCGTCGGCATCGGCCTCGAGGTTGCTGACCGACGATTCGAGTTCGACAACGGTATCCGCGTAGGCGGCCGTGTTGGGCTCGGCGGTGCCGGCGAGAACGGGCTCGGCTGGTCCGGCCTCCATGACCTCGACCTCCGCTTCCTCGAGCTCCTCAGCCGCGGCGTCGAACTGGGCTGCGAGGTCGGCCTCGGTTTCGAGGACGCCGCCCATGTCGGCGACGGCTTCGCCGTCCGCAGCGGCGCTGGCGGCAACGTCGGTGTCGACGTCGGTGTCCGGGAGGTCGCCGGTCACGGCTTCCGTTATGGGTTCGACCGGTTCACCGGCTTCGGTAAAGCCTTCGACGGCCGCGGCGGCGGACGTGTCGTCTGCCAGGGCGGCGACGATCGGGTCGATATCGGAGACGGCGTCCTGCCGGTCCTTGATCTCGCTCATCGTTCTCTCCGAGCTCGGGTTGAGACGATGGCGACGCTAAAAGGCGCAAATGGCCCGTTTCGGACCGGATTCTGGCACTCCCGTGACGATTTCGTGACGGCGGAGCCGACCGGAATCGCTCAGAACGGCGCCGGGACGCGGAAGCTGACCCAGTGACCCCTCGGGTGGTTGAAGGCCAGTTCCTCGGCGTGGAGCTGCAGCCGGTCGGCGGCGGCGAGAGCGTCGCCGGTCGCGTAGAACGGGTCGCCGAGGATCGGATGGCCGAGTTCGAGCATGTGGACGCGCAGCTGGTGGGTGCGCCCGGTGAGCGGGTAGAGCCGCACCCGGGTAATGCCGCCTTCGCGGGTCTCGACCTTCCAGTCGGTGACGCTCGGCCGGCCGCGCTCGTAGTCGACGCGCTGGCGCGGCTTATGCTCCCAATCGGTGGCGAGCGGCAGGTCGACGCGGCCCTCGTCGGCTTCGACGTCGCCCCAGACCCTTGCCACGTATGACTTTTTCGCCCGGCGCTGCTCGAATTCCTGGCCGACATGGCCGAGCGCCTTCTTGTTGAGGCACATCACCAGGACGCCGGACGTGTCCTTGTCGAGGCGGTGCGCCATGGCGGCAGTGGGCCAGCGGCCCTTGACCCGCGCCTCGAGGCAATCGGCCAGCGCCGGGTCCTTGCCGGCGACCGAAAGCAGCCCCGAGGGCTTGTTGAGCACCACGATATCGTCGTCGGCGTGGATCACGTCGAGCCACGGCTCGGTGGGCGGGCGATAGTCGTAGCTGGTGGGGACGGGGTTGAGCATCGCGCCGCTCATAGCAGGATCGGGCCGCGGTGAGAAACCTTGCGTTACGTACCTCATGCCCACTGGAAATCGACGCCGATTGCGGCGATGCTGGCGCCAAGATCGAGCGGCGCCCCATTTCTGGCGGGTCGGCCGACTTACCGGCAAGGGATGGAGATTGTGACTATGGACGGCAAGCGTCGCGTTGGCGTGGGCATTATCGGGTGCGGCAATATTTCGAGCCAGTACCTCAAGGCGATGCGGGATTTCCCGGTGCTCGAGGTGATCGCCATCGCCGACATGAAAGCAGAGGTGGCGGAAAAGAAGGCCGCCGAGTTTGGGCTTACGGCGGTATCGGTGGAGGCGCTGCTGGCCGATCCCAAGGTCGAGATCATCGTCAACCTCACCATCCCGCGGGCCCATGTCGAGGTCGGCCTCCGCGCCATCGCGGCGGGTAAGCACGTTTACAGCGAGAAGCCGCTGGGCATCACCTATGCCGAGGGCAAGAAGCTGGCGGATGCGGCGACAGGGGCTGGGCTGCGGGTCGGCTCGGCGCCGGACACGTTCCTCGGCGGGGCGCACCAGGAGGCGCGGGCGCTGCTCGATAGCGGCGCGGTGGGCGACATTGTCGGCGGCTCGGCGTTCTTCGCCTGCCCGGGGCACGAGCGCTGGCACCCCGATCCGGCGTTCTACTACGATGTCGGCGGCGGCCCGGTGCTCGACATGGGGCCGTATTACATTACCGACCTCATCAACCTGCTGGGCCCGGTGGCCAGCGTCCAGGCGATGAGCGCCACGCCGCAGAAGGAGCGGCCGATCTATTCGGAGCCCAAGAAGGGCCAGCTGATGCCGGTCAAGGTATCGACGCATGTGGCGGGGCTGCTGCAGTTCAAATCCGGCGCCATCATCCAGGTGACGCTGAGCTTCGACGTGCCCGGCCACGCGCACCTGCCGTTCGAGCTTTATGGTACCAAGCAGAGCGTCTTGGTGCCCGACCCGAACATGTTCGGCGGCGAAGTGAAGACGCGGGCGGCGACCGAGAAGGAGTGGACAGCGGTGCCGTACACCCTGCCCTATGCCGACGCGAACTATCGCTCGCTGGGCGTCGCCGATATGGCGCACGCGATCATCGAAGGCCGCCCGCATCGCGCCTCGGGCGACCTGGCACTGCATGCGCTCGAGGTGATGGAGGCGTTCGAGACGGCGAGCCGTGAGCGGCGAGCGGTGGAGATCACGACGCCGGTGGAACGGCCGGCGCCGCTCAAGGAGTCGGTGATCGCTTAGCCGCCGGCAGCGTCCATCATCGGTTTGCCTTCTCCCCTTTGTGGGAGAAGGTGGCGCGCAGCGCCGGAGGAGGGGTCCCGCAACCGCAGGTTGCGCGATCGGAGCGAAGCGACGAGCGACCCTGTGTGCGGAGAGAACCCCTCATCCGCCCTTCGGGCACCCTCTCCTACAAGGGGAGAAGGCGCGTTTCCGCAGGGCCGGTGATGCGTCAAATACAGTGAAAACGCCCCGGGTTCCCCCCGCCAAAAGCTTCTGTTAATAGAAACTTATGTTCAGGGGCCCTGCTCTTTCTCGCGCCATGCGCATCGTGCTTGCCGTGCCCGCTGTCGCGGCGCTTGTGGCTGGCTGTTCGATGGCGAGCCTGCCGGCGTTCAAGCCGGCGAGGCCCGCTACGGTCGCCGCCGTGGCGCCGGTGCCGGAAACTCGTCCCGAGGATGAGGCTTTCCTGCCGATGGCGTTCGCCGAAGCGCCGGTCCGCACCTCGTCCTCCGGGGTCGACGGGCTGATTTCTAAATATGCCAGCGTCTACGACGTGCCGGAATCGCTGGTGCGGCGGGTGGTGCAGCGCGAAAGCGGGTTCAACCCAGGCGCGCGCAACGGGCCGTATTACGGGCTGATGCAGATCCGGCATGAGACGGCCAAGACGATGGGCTATCGCGGCAGCGCGTCGGGCCTGCTCGATGCCGAGACCAACCTCAAATATGCGGTGAAGTACCTGCGCGGCGCCTATGTCACCGCCGGCTACAATTCCGACGGCGCGGTGCGGTATTACGCGCGCGGCTATTATTACGATGCCAAGCGGCTTGGGCTGCTGGATGCAGCCGGGCTGCGCTGACCGGCGAACGTCGGTCCACCGCCTTCGCTCCTCGCTCTGCTCGGATCGGCGATGACTGAGGCGCTCAGTTGCCTGCCTCGCAAAAAAGAGCGGCACCACCGGCATCATTGTCCGCAAAGCGTCAGGCCTGTTCGGGAGCCATCGCGAGCAGTTGTGCCGCATCGAGGCGGAGCATGATGCCGGTGGAGCCGGGCGGCGTCGGAGGGGGCGCCGCGTGTACCCCCCGAGATGCCCCGGGAGGTATTTTGCTGTCGAAGCTCAGCTTTCGATGGCGAGCCGCACCAGTTCGGCAGTGTTCCGGGCACCGATCTTTTCCATGATATGGCGGCGGTGCACTTCGACGGTGCGATAGGAGAGGCCGAGGTCGACGGCAATCTCCTTGTTGGTGCGGCCGTCGACGACATATTGCAGGATCTGCCGCTCGCGGTAGGTGAGCGTGCCGAAGCCTTTCACCGTGACCGTCGACGGGCCGTCCTTGGATTGCTCGACATGAATGTCGCCCCGGAAAATCTCCTGCGCCGCCACGGCAACTTCGACCGGGGGATAAGGCGGGGAGAACACCGAGCTCGCGCCGTGCTTCATGGCGGCCACCACCATCTCTGCACGCACGTCGGGCGGGGCCAGCAGGAAGGCATGGATGCCAAGATGCTGCCCGCGGATAGCGGCCAGCGCGTCGAGAGCATCGCCCATGTCGCGCTCGTCGTTGCACAGCGGCATGATCACCAGATCCGGGCGCCGCAGCGCCATAAGCCGGGTGAGGCCAAGAACATCGGGCACCATAGACACCTGAAAGCCCTGTGCGATGAACTCATCGCACAGTCCTTTTGATATCCGTGGATCCGGATGCGTCAAATAGATGAGCCGGTCTCTGTTGAGATAGGGCCTGTAGGGTATCGAGTCCGCAAGTCTATCCACTTTGCCACCTGGGGTTTCAGGTCAAAGCTGCTGTCGGTCAGTGCCGACATCAGTAGGTAACGGGGCTCATCCCCGTACCCTCGAATCGCGTCCACATAAGTATTAGAACACGACTTACAGCAGGCTGACAATGCATAGTAACCCGTCCGTTACCTAATAGCGCAGTGTTCGACGCCATTTTGCTACGGTGATAACGATCATCAAGGTTGTCTTATTTTAATCAAATAGGAAATCCCTCGCTGTGTGGCATTGGAAATGCTGAATATCGGAGTCGGCATTTGCAGTGGAGCTAAAACCGGACGCCGGCCGAGCACGGCGCGCAACAGGAGCGGCGCGGTAGAGCCTTATGCGGGCTGGCCCGGCGTGACGACAACAACGGTGCAAAACCCGGGCGCAGCGATTCACGACCGGCGCGAGTGCGCCTAACAGTCGCTGGTGGGAACGTCTCCAAAAGGGCTAGCGTCATGTTTAGAAAATTATCGGCCGAAGCATTCGGCACATTCTGGCTTGTATTCGGCGGTTGCGGCAGCGCGATCCTCGCGGCAGGCGTGCCGGAGGTCGGCATCGGCTTTGTCGGCGTGTCGCTGGCATTCGGCCTCACCGTGCTGACCATGGCTTATGCCGTGGGCGGCATCTCGGGCGGCCACTTCAACCCGGCGGTGTCGCTCGGCCTCGCGATCGCCGGACGCTTTGCCTACAAGGACCTGGTGCCCTACTGGGTGGCACAGCTGATCGGTGGCATTGCCGGCGCGGCGGTGCTGTTCATCATCGCCTCGGGCACTGCCGGCTATACGCCGGGCGGTTTCGCTTCCAACGGCTACGATGCGCTGTCGCCGGGCGGCTACGGGCTCACCGCGGTGCTGGTCGCCGAAGTGGTGCTCACGGCGTTCTTCCTGATCGTCATTCTCGGCTCGACCGCCAAGGCGGTGCCGGCCGGCTTCGCGCCGATCGCCATCGGCCTCAGCCTGACGCTGATCCACCTGATCTCGATCCCGGTGTCGAACACCTCGGTCAACCCGGCCCGCTCGATCGCGGCGGCAATTTTCGCGCAGAACGGCGCGCTCGGGCAGGTCTGGCTGTTCATCGTGGCGCCGCTGATCGGCGCGGCAATCGGTGCGGCGATCTGGAAATACGTGCTGTCGCCCGGCGAGTCGCCGGCCGGTATCGGCCAGGTCGAGTAAGGCTCCGTCGCTACTGTCGACGAGACAAACAAAGGGCCGGGAGACCGGCCCTTTTCTATTGCAGTTGTGTCGGTGCCAAGCCGGTCGTTGTTGGCCACGGGTGAAACCCGCCGCCACCCCTCTGCGTTACCCCCTCGATCCACTCCGGCTGGATGCGCGGCGATGTTTTCGCAGAACGGCATCGAACCCAGTTTCACCGATCGGCATGAGGCCGGCCAGGCCTTGGCCGCCGAGCTTTCGGCGCTGCATCTCGACAATCCGCTGATCCTGGCGCTGCCCCGCGGCGGCGTGCCGGTGGCGCGGGAGGTGGCGACGGCGCTCGGGGCCGAGCTCGACCTGCTGCTGGTCCGCAAGATCGGCGCGCCGGGGCACGAGGAATACGGCATCGGCGCCGTGGCCGAAGGCGCGCAGCCGCAGCTGGTGGTCAGCGAGGCCATGATGCATCTCACCGATGCACCGCCCGGCTATCTCGAAGCCGAGCAGGCGCGGCAACTGGCAGAGATCGAGCGCCGCCGCCTGACCTGGCGCGGCGGACGGCAGCCGATCCCGGTCAAGGACCGGATCTGCGTGGTGGTGGATGACGGTGTCGCCACCGGCAACACCGCCCGCGCCGCCATCCGCGCTCTGCGCTTTTCGGGCGCGCAGAAGATCATCCTCGCCGTGCCGGTGGGGCCGCCAGACGCTATCGAGCAATTAGCGCAGGAAGCCGACATGCTGATCTGCCTCAAGACCCCCGAGCCCTTCCTCGCGGTCAGCCTGCACTACCGGCATTTCGGCCAGCTCGGGGACGAGGATGTGGCGGGGCTCCTGGGCTAGCTGACCATCTCCGCGTGACCATCACTCATCTGTCTTCTCCAATGGAGGTGGGAACGCGCCGCTGCACATGCAGCAGGTACTCCTTGCGGTTCAATGGGTTGTTGTCGGAACGCCGGCGCGTCGGCGGCGGCCCGGCTATGGGGCGATAGCCGGCAAAGGCGGTTTCGAGCGCACCCTCGCCGTGGGTCAGCCCCGGCAACAGCTGCTGCAGCTCGTGCACCCGTGCCGCCGCGATCTCGCCCTCGACGACATAGCTCGTCCCTTCAAGTATGGGCTGGCCGGGCAATGCATCGAGCCGCGCCAACACTGACAATGCCGAAGCCAGCACGTCGGACGGCACATCCACGCGGAAATGGTGGATCGGCTCGCACACCGCGGTGCCGGCGAGGCGCAGCGCTTCCATCAGCACCAGCGGCGTCAGGTTGCGGAAATCGCCCGCCGCTGTCATCGGCGCCTTCTGGCCGGCATGGGTGACGCCGACGACCGCGTCGGTCACCTGCCAGCCATTGAGGCCCTGCCGCAGCGTCTCGCCGATCGACTGTTCTATGACCTCATAGAATGCCACCGGCATCGCCCCGAAGATGGCCTCGAGCCGGATGTCGATGCCCGAGCCGATCGGACCCGGCTCGACCCGGATACCGACCGTGGCGAGGAACGGGTTGGGCGGCTTGAAGATGGTCTCGAGCGCGGCCCCCGTGCCAAGCGGGCGTTCGACGCAGATCATGGTGGTCTCGCGGAACGCCACGGCGAGGCCGTACTCGTCGCGCAGCGTGGCCTCGATCACTTCCTTCTGCACCTCGCCATAAAGCGAGACGAACACCTCCTGGCGGATGTCATCCTTGCGCAGGTTGATCAGCGGGTCCTGCTCGGCCAGTTGGCCAAGCGCTGCCCAGAGCGCGGCGCGATCGGCCGGGCGGGACGGCACCACCAGCGTTTCGAGCGTCGGCGGCGCGAAGTGCTGCGCCAGCGCCCGTGGGACGCTGCCGATGCTGTCGCCGATGCGCACCCCGGCAAGGCCGCGCAGCCGGGCGATTTCGCCGGCCACCACCGCATCGCGCCGCACCGCGCCGCCGCGGTCGAACACTTCGATGGCCGTGACCTTGGCCTCGCCGCCGCGCAGGCGCAGCCTGTCGCGGGTATGGATGGCGCCGCCAAACATCCGCACATAGGCGATCTTCTCCCCCGCCGGCCCGCGCTCGACCTTGAACACGGTGCCTGAGGGCGGGCCGTCGGCAGGGCGTCCCGCCGCTGGCAGCAGGTCGGTGAGGCCGGCGAGCAGGCCGTCCACCCCTGCTCCGGTGATGGCCGAGCCGGCGAAGACCGGATGCAGCTCGGCCTTCCGGCTCTGCTGCACCAGGACCTGCCACAGGCGCTCGGACGGGAGAGCGCGGCCGTCGACATAGTCGGCGAGCAGCGCCTCGTCGTGTTCGGCGAGCTGCTCGGCGAGGTTCGGCCGGAAGCCGCGCTCGAAGCCCGCGGCCGCCGTGCCGAGGTCCCGCGCCTCGCCCATCGGCACGATGCCGGCGGTCAGCCGCCGGGCGATGGTCGCGAGGGTGCGCTCGAGGTCTGCCCCGGCGCGATCGAGCTTGTTGATGAAGATCAGCGTGGGGATGCCGAGCCGTTGCAGCGCCCGCATCAGCACGCGGGTCTGGCCCTGCACGCCCTCGACCGCCGACACTACTAGCACGGCGCCATCGAGCACGTTCAGCACCCGCTCCACCTCGGCGATGAAGTCGGGGTGGCCGGGAGTGTCGATCAGGTTGATCTTGGTGTCGCCGACGACGAACGACACCACCGCGGCCTTGATGGTGATGCCGCGCTGGCGCTCCAGCACCATCGTATCGGTTTGGGTATTGCCGTCATCGACGCTTCCGATGCGGTCGATGACGCCGGCTGCGTAAAGCAGCCGTTCAGTCAGAGATGTCTTACCGGCGTCGACATGCGCCAGAATCCCAAGGTTCAGTGTTCGCATTGCGCGTCACGTTCTCAAGTTGGGGAAGGGCTCCTCTCTCGATGAACATGACTCGGGGCATTGCGATCTCCATGGGCTTCACGTGCGGGTGTTAGAGCACGGGGCGGAGGGGGTGGGCAAGCTGCCGGCAGACGGCCCCTCCCGGCCTCCCCCATGAAGGAGGAGGTGAAGCGTCGGGGCTGTGGCTCGATGGTGCCAGGGCGCGGCGCGCTAGTTCAGGTAGTCCTTGTAGACCCAGCCGGTGCGGCCCTGGTCGTCGGTGATCTTCAGCCAGCCGCGCTGGTTTTCACCGACCATGACCTTCTCGCCACCGGCGAGGCCGAACACCTTGCCGTTCGACTTGCCCGGGCCGGAACGCACGTTGACGCCGGCGCCCGCCACCGTGCGGGTGTCGCCTGCCGCCGCAACCTCGACCTTCTTGGGCTCAGGCTCGGGCTCCGCTACAGGCTCCGGCTCGGCAACCGGCTCGGCTTTCTTGGTCGGCTCGGGCTCAGGCTCGGCCTTCGGAGCGGACTTCGCCACCTCGGCGAGCTTCTGCTGCGCCTCGGCCTTCACATTCGCGGCGGTTTCGGCAGAGTTCTCGGCAAAGGCGGCAACGTCGAGCGGGGTCGGACGCTCGAGCGGCTGCACCGGCGTTTCGCCGGCGGCGATGGCGCTCGCGGCTTCCGCGGCGGTTTCGTCGTCCTCGGGCACCGGCGGTCCGGCGCCGTCGCCCTCGGCGTAGGTTTCGACATCGGCTGCATCGTTGGCCGCAGCACCGGCGAGCCAGCCGGCATCGTCGGAGGCAAGCGCCACGAACGTATTGCCGATCATCTGGTCGACGCGCTGCGCCTTCACGACGCCTTCCGGCACCTCGGGCGTCTTGTTCATCGGAACCTTGGTAACGGGCACCTCAGCGACCGCGGGCTCTGTCATGGCGACCTCGGTCACCGCGGCCACCGGCGTTGCCGCCAGGGCGGTTTCGGCGGCAGCCGGAGCCTCCTCCGGCGCGTTGCCGGCAAAGCATCGGTCCAGTCCGCCGCATTGCAGGCCTAACAGAATCGCAGCAATGGCGCCCACGCCGACGATCGCCATGGCCGGCACGCCCACGCGGCCCAGTACCTGCTGAGATGTCGCCCAACGCGGAAGTTTCGCGACGAGCTTAAGCTTATCGAATGCCCCGTTCATGCCGGCACTATGATTAAGAAGCTTGTGGAAACTTCGTCCCGAAAGCGACTCAAATTGGGCAATGCCTTGACGGGCCCGGGATTGCCATGATTGCCGGCACGAAGCACCTCAGGCTGCTGCCAGCCTGAGGACGACGCTGCCGCGCTTGCGCCCCGTGTCCACATAGCTGTGCGCCTCAGCCACCTGATCGAGCTCGTAGGTCCGGTCGATCACCGGCTGCATGGCGCCGATTTCCGCCAGCTCCATCTCGAAGGAGACATCCTCGGGCTTGGGCTTGAAGCTGATCGGGATTACGCGCTTGCCGCTCCTGCGGCTGTTCTTGCCGGCCTGCAGCATGCTTTTGAGGTCGGCAATGACCAACAGCAGCGCCCCGCCGGGCTTCAGCGACTTCTCCGCCCGCTCAAACGGCGCGTTGCCGACGCAGTCGAAGATCACGTCGTACTGCTTGCCGTTGGCGGCGAAATCCTCGGTCTTGTAGTCGATGACGTGGTCGGCCCCGAGCGAGCGCACCAGCTCGGCATTGCCGCCGCTGGTCACCGCCGTCACCGTGGCGCCGAAATACTTGGCCACCTGCACGGCGGCCGTGCCGACGGCGCCCGACGCGCCATTCACCAGCACTTCGTCGCCCGGCTTGATGGTGCAGCGCCGGATGCACTCGGCGACGGTGTGGCCGCCGAAGACCAGCGCCACGGCGTTCTCGAAGCTCCAGCCCTCAGGCTTGAGCACCATCGCCTCAGTCTCTTTCAGCGTCACATATTCTGCGTGCCCGCCAAACTTCATGCCCGTCAGGCCCACGACCTCGTCGCCCACCTTGAAGCGCGTCACGCCCTCGCCCACCGCCTCGATGGTGCCGGCGAAGTCCATGCCGAGGATCTTCTTCCGCGGCGAAAAGATGCCGATGGTCAGCGGACCGAAGAACTCGAGCCCCTTGGGCAGATCGCGGGTGCGCATCCGGTAGTCGCCGACGCTCACCGTCGCGGCATGCACCCGCACCAGCACTTCGCCGGCCTTCGGCAGCGGCTTGGGCAGTTCCTCCACCCGCACCACTTCCGGCCCGCCAAACGATCGATAGACAGCTGCTCGCATCCCAAGCCCCCAGCATCGCGATGACGAAGAGATGGGGAGGCGCAGATGAAATGCAATTTGTGGCGCGCAGGCCGGACTAGCGCCGCGGTCTGCTGCCGAGGCGGTGTTGCAGCCGGGCCAGCCCGGCGAACGGACTTGGCCGGCCGTCGAGCTCGAACACCAGATACCTGGCCGGTTCGGTTCCGATCGCGCGGATGCCGTGCGGCTTGCCGGCCGGATGATAGAGCAGCGCCGGGGCCGACACCGGGCGCCCCAGCGTCTCGACGCTGCCCGAGAGCAGCATGATTGCCACGTCATAGCGATCGGCATGCGGCTCATAGCCTTCGCCCGGCCCGAGCATGCTGGCATGGGCCTGCAGCCGCCTGAGCCAGCGAGTGCGCACCTGCCATAGTGGTCTACCAATCCCCGGCTCGGCGGATCGTATCGCGTCGCCGGCCTTGACGAAGGCGCGTGGCGCGGCGCGGGGGGCCCGCGGCTTGCCGTAGTTGACCCACTTGAGCATCGTATAGAGCAGCGGGCCATCACCGACGTTGGCCAGCGTGTGATGCACATAGGCCGGATAATAGGCGAAGTCACCCGGCCCCATCCGCACGCGCTCGGCCTTCGTGGTTTCCGCCGCATCGTCAGCAACGTGCAGCTCCGCCTCGCCGGCCACGACGACGAGGATCTCCTCCTCGATGTGCTGGTGCGGCGGATGCGGGCTGGCGCCGGGCGCAAGGATCGAGCTGTGGCATTCGATGTCGCTGACCGCCGGGGTCCCGCCCCAGAAGTGCGGGAACGAGGCAAAGTGCTTGCCACCGGCTGCCGAGACGCCCGGCAACAGGTGTGTACCATTGCCGATAGCCTTGGAACGTCGCGGGGCGCGGACGATCCGGTTGATCCCCGGCTGACCTTTGCCGCTGACCACCACCACCGGCGGCTTGCGGGAGCGGTGGAACTCCACCGGCCAGTTGAAGCCCTTCGGGATCCGTACCGGGCGATCGGCCCGCGCATACTGGATCAGCAGCGCCGTACGCACAGATTTTGTCTTGTTGTGCGAGCCGTGCCAGATGCGGCCATCGAACACCAGCGCTTGCCCGTCATGCACCTCCGGCTGGACGATCTCGGCCGCCGCGTCGTGCTGGCGTGCCGCGGCGAGCGTCGTCTCGTCGGTGCTGTGCTCCCGCTTGATGCCGGCGCGGTGGTTCAGCTGCTGGATGGTGACGCCATAGCGGTGCGAGCCGGGCACGAACTTGAGGCCCGACGAGCGGTCAGTGTTCTCGAGCCCGATCCACACTGTGACGAAGCCGCCTTCGGGCGCCATCGACTCGACGTCGGTGTGGAACGGGTGGACGTCGCTCTCGGCCTTGACGATCAGCGAAGCGCCCCAGAGCACGATGTCATCGCCGAGGGCGGGCCGGATCAGCTCGAGGATGCGCGGGTCGGTCGCCACCCGGTGGAAGGCCGGGCTCGCGGCAGCCCAACCCTTCATCCAGGTCTTCGGCCTGCCCACCTCGGCGCGAAAACCCGACAATATCCGCGCGCACTCCTCGGCGTCGAACACTCCAACCGGCCCGGCATACCCCGCTTCTTCCAGCGCTTGTTTAGTCACGGCAACTCCCAGACTCCTGGCCGGACCATGCCCTCGCTCGCCGCGGCGGTGCAAGTCTCGTGTCAGCGTTCGTCAGGGTTCATCCCCGGCGGCTTCTCGGCTAAGGTCCGGCCCCGAACATCCGGAATCGTTTCATGCATCTCGTTCTCGTCGACGGCTCAGGCTTCATCTTCCGGGCCTTTCACGCGCTGCCGCAGCTTACGCGCAAGAGCGACAAGCTGCCGGTGGGGTCGGTGATCGGCTTCTGCAACATGATCTGGAAGCTCACCGAGGACCTGTCGGGAGACGATAAGCCGACGCATATGGCGGTGATCTTCGACTATTCGTCGAAAACCTTCCGCGACGAGATTTATGCCGACTACAAGCAGCAGCGGCCGCCGGCGCCGGAAGAGCTGGTGCCGCAGTTTCCGCTGACCCGCGCCGCCACCCGCGCCTATGGCCTGCCCTCGATCGAGATGGAGGGCTATGAGGCCGATGATATCATCGCCACCTACACCGCGCTGGCGCGTGATGCCGGCGGCAAGGTGACCATCGTTTCGTCGGATAAGGACCTGATGCAGCTGGTGGAGCCGGATGGCTCGGTGCGGCTGCTCGACACCATTCCGCGCCCCGGACAGCCGCCTTTGCGCTGGATTGGCTCGAACGAAGTCTATGCGAAGTTCGGCGTTGGACCGGAGAAAGTCATAGAAGTCCAGGCGCTTTGCGGCGATGCGGTGGACAATGTCCCCGGCGTGCCCGGTATCGGGGTGAAGACCGCGGCCGAGCTGATCAACACCTACGGCGACATCGAGACGCTGCTCAGCCGCACCGCCGAGATCAAGCAGCCGAAGCGCCGCGAGGCGCTGGAGCAGAACGCCGACCTCGCCCGTATCTCGAAGCGCCTCGTCACCCTCAACCGCGAGACCCCGGTGGAGCTGCCGCTCGAGGACCTGGTGCGCCAGCCGGTGGAGCCGGCAAAGCTGTTCCCGTTTTTGAAGGCGATGGAGTTCTTCGCCATTTCGAAGCGCCTCGGCGTGCTGCTCGATGCCGATCCCGAGGCCTGGCCGGCCGATCCGGAGCTGGCGGCCAAGCCCGCCGAGCCGGTGGGCTTCGACAACACCGCCCGGGCCGAAGCGCGCGCCGCGCGGCAATCGGCCGAGGGCCGCGCCGATTCCGCCCCGGTGCTGCATGCCAAGCTCGAGCACGAAAAGATCAAGGCGATCCCGCTCGATCATTCGAAATACGAGATCATCCGCGACGCCGCGCACCTGCAACGCTGGATCGACGCCGCCTATGCCACCGGCATCGTCGCCACCGATACCGAGACCACCGGGCTCGACAACCAGACCGCCGACCTCGTCGGCATCTCGTTTTCGACCGCCCCGGGCGACGGCGCCTACCTGCCGCTCGGCCACACCGTGGGCCAGGGCGATATCTTCGGCGGCGGCATGGCTGAGGGCCAGATGGACCTGCGCGCCGCGCTCGAGCAGCTGAAGCCGCTGTTCGCCGATCGCTCGATCCTGAAACTCTTCCACAACGTCAAATACGATCTCGGCATCCTCAGTCGCTACGGCATCGAGGTGCGCTCGTTCGACGACAACCTGCTGCTCAGCTATTCGCTCGATGGCCCGCAGTTCAACACCATGGGCGAGTTGAGCGATCACTGGCTCGGCCTCGCCGGCATGTCGATCAAGGACCTGATCGGCACCGGCAAGACGCAGAAGACCTTCGCGCAGGTCAGTATCGAGGACGCGGCGAAATATGCCGCCGAGGATGCCGATCTCACCTTCCGGCTGTGGAAGGTGCTGAAGCCGCGCCTCGTCGCCGAGAACATGACCAGCCTCTACGAGACCATCGAGCGGCCGCTCGCCCCGGTGCTGGCCCGCATGGAAAGCCGCGGCATCACCGTCGACCGGCAGATCCTCTCCCGCCTCTCCGGCGATTTCGCCCAGCGCGCCGCCGCGCTCGAAGCCGAGGCCTATGAGCTCGCCGGCTCCAACTTCAACCTCGGCTCGCCCAAGCAGCTCGGCGAAATCCTGTTCGACCGCATGGGCCTGCCCGGTGGCACCAAGACCAAGACCGGCGCCTGGTCGACGGGCGCTGATGTCCTCGAGGAGCTGGCGACGCAGGGCATCCCGCTCGCCCGCACCATCGTCGACTGGCGCCAGCTGACCAAGCTCATGGGCACCTATACCGATGCGCTGCCCAGCTACATCAACCCGCGCACCGGCCGCGTCCACACCACCTATTCGCAGCACTCGGTACTAACAGGAAGGCTCAGCTCGAACGATCCGAACCTGCAGAACATCCCGGTGCGCACCGAGGATGGCCGTAAGATCCGCACCGCCTTCGTCGCGCCCAAGGGCAAGATCCTGATCAGCGCCGATTATTCGCAGATCGAGCTCCGCGTCCTCGCCCACATTGCCGATATCCAGGCGTTGAAGGATGCGTTCGAGGAGGGCCTCGACATTCACGCCATGACGGCGTCCGAAATGTTCGGCGTGCCGGTCGAGGGCATGCCCAGCGAAATCCGCCGCCGCGCCAAGGCGATCAATTTCGGCATCATCTACGGCATCTCGGCCTTCGGCCTCGCCAACCAGCTGGGCATCGAGCGCAGCGAAGCCGGCGAGTACATCAAGACCTATTTCGCCCGCTTCCCCGGCATCCAGGACTACATGGCCGAGCAGCGCCGCAAGGTGAAGGCCGACGGCTATGTGGAAACCATCTTCGGGCGCAAGGTGAACTTCCCCAACGCCAACTCATCGCACCCGGCCGAGCGCAGCTTCGTCGAGCGCGCCTCGATCAACGCCCCGATCCAGGGCTCCGCCGCCGACATCATCCGCCGCGCCATGATCCGCATGGAACCGGCGCTACAGGCCGCCGGCGTCGACGCGACAATGCTGCTGCAGGTCCACGACGAACTGATCTTCGAGGTGGACGAGGGCAAGGAGGACGGCGCCATCCCGGTGATCGTCAAGACGATGGAAATGGCGAGCGAACCGGCGGTGCGGCTGAGCGTGCCGATCAAGGTGGACGCGGCCGCGGCACGGGACTGGGACGGGGCGCATTAGCGCACTGAGACCTTTCCCCTGAGGCGCTCTATTGGGCACCCACCTTCCCCCATCCACGGCGTCACCCCGGCGAAGGCCGGGGCCCATCCTGAGATGCTGCAGTGAAGCGCATAACGGCCCCGCTGACGGACGACGCTAGCCGCGAGGTGACGTGCGAGCTGTGCTCCGCCGAAGCCCCTCAGGATGGGCCCCGGCCTTCGCCGGGGTGACACTGTGGTTAAGGTGACTCGAGTGCCCTAGACTGACCTTCAAGAGCCCTTCTTCGCCTTGGGTTTCGGCATCGGCAGCGCCGCGGTGGTCACGCGCACCAGTTCGGCCATCCAGTCCGCATCGTCCCAGCGCTCCCCGGCAATCCGAAAGCTCGGCCTGGCGCCGGTATAGGCCGGCTGCTCATCCACCGCATCACCGAGGAAGGCGCGGCCCTCCGGCGTCGGCTTGAGGTAGAACTGATCGTCACAGACCAGCGCGATGATCTTGCCGTCGCAGTAGAGCCCGTACTCCCCGAACATCTTGCGCGCCGAGACGGAGCCGGCTGAGGCGAGCTGTTCGAGGATGTAGTCGACGGTCGATTGTTGTGATGCCACGGTTGATGTTTCCCTTTTGGTCCCTCAGTGTCGCCATAGGTTCTGGGTCAATCCCGAACATACCGGGGCGCAGACCGCCAGGGATTTGAAGCCGACGAGAGGAGACCTATCGGATGGCTGCCCGTAATCTTGTCGAAGGTGAGATGCGAAGATTTCTCCGGTCATCGGAACCCGAAGTACTATGCATCCGTGGACGGTGGGGAGTTGGAAAAACCTACCTATGGAACAAAGTATTGTCAGCTACACTGCAGGACTCTTCATACAAGCTTGCGCGCTACGCCTACGTATCCCTATTTGGATTGAATTCGCTTGAGGCATTGAAGTTCACAGTCTTTGAGAACTCCGAATTTGTCGTCAAAGGGGAAGAGACACCCGGCCGCGACGTTGCAAAAGCCGGGGCCAGCTTGGTCCGTCAAGCGCAACAGTACACCAAACTCCTGAAAGCGATTCCGGTTGTCGGAACCTTGGCGGATGGCCTCACTCCACTGTTTTTTCAATCGATCAGGGACGAAGTCATTTGTTTCGACGATCTTGAGAGGCGCAGTAGTGGCCTTACCGTCGCCGAGGTCCTGGGCTTGATCTCCTTTCTGCGGGAGCAGCGTAACTGCAAGGTAGCCCTGCTTCTCAACGATGCAGCGCTGTCAGCTAAAGACCGGGCCGATTTCGACTCTTACTTTGAGAAGGTCGTGGACGGCACGCTGACATTTGCTCCTACGGCCGCTGAAGCCGCCGCGATTGCGATTGAGGGCCGTGGTAAGTCCAAGAAGCGGCTAGCCGACAATGTCACTCGGCTCGGAATCTCTAACATCCGCGTCATTCGCAAGATAATGAGAGCCGTGGATCATGTGCGCCCCGCTCTAAGGGCGTTTGACAGCGCAGTCTTAGTACAGGCCGAGCAGTCGCTCGCCCTATTTGGGTGGAGCGTGTACCAACCCGACGAGGCACCCCCAACATCATTCATCGAGAACTGGAATACGTACACACGCTTGCTCGCAGACGAGAAGGCGGCGGCGCCTGAGCAAGAACGGTGGGCGGCGATTTTGGGGCTATATGGGTTTTCCAACTGCGACGAATTTGACCTCTGTTTGCTGGATGGCGTCCGCTCTGGCGTCTTCGATCTCAAGAAGATTAAGTTGCTCGGCGCCGCTCTAGATAGGGAAGCCAAGACGAACGCTGAGAAAGGGTCGATCAGTGCTGCTTGGATGCCCTATCGCGAGTCTTTCGACGATGATGGAGAGACCTTCGTCGATGGGCTCATTCGTGCTGTACGCATGCATGCCAAGACCATGGGCCCCGCTCGATTTGACGGGATTGCTTCCCTCGTACGCAAGCTTCGCAACGATGCAGAAGCAGACGCGTTGGTAGATCTCTACTTGGAGCATCACGCAGCGGAGGAACGAAGTTTCTATAACGTCGCTGACAACCACGCGTTCGAAGCCGTAACAGACCCCGGGCTAGTCCGGAAACTGACAGAACGATTCGACGCCATGGCACCGTCCTTCGATATCGAGGACGTACTGAAAGAGTACGCTCGAGTTGAAATACTTGACGAGCAACGGCGTGAATTCCTATCGAAACAGCCGGTGGATGAATTCGCCAGAGTGTTCAGGACCACGAAGGGGAAGCAACTTCCGGACTTTGTGAACGCCTGTCTCAGCTCCGACCGCATTATCAATGCGAGCCCTGAGGAACGCCTGATATCGTCGAAAGCCAAGGAAGCGCTCGAGGTCATCGGGAAAGAGAATCCGCTGAACGCCGAGAGAGTCAGAACGCTCTATCGAGTTGTCGTGTCGTAGCCAGTCGCGGTGGTCGGTCGAGTGAACGCGAGGCGTCGGACCACCGCATCCATCCCCGCCCCCAAGCGTTCCCCCTGCTCCAACAACCAAGGAGCAGTCGCATGTCGAACCTTTCCGGTATTCGCGAGCACATGGAAGTCATCGGCGCCGATGGGGTGCATGTAGGGATTGTCGACCGGGTCGAGGGTGGGCGGATCAAGCTGACCAAGGCCGAGGCCCCCGGCGGCGCCCATGAGGATCATCACCACTATGTGCCGGGCGTGCTCGTCGCCAGCGTCGAAGGCGACAAGGTGCGGCTGTCGGCCGACGCCGCGAATGCCGAGCTGTTCGAGGAGGAAGAGGACGGCAAGACGCGGCACTGAGGCGGCTGCCGGAACAATCCCCGCGGGCGAAGGCGGCTTTATCCTCGGTGGTCCTGATCACCGAGGATATTTCATGCCCGAAGCCACGCCGTTCACGCCACCGCACCGCCGGCGCCGTCCGCGCCGGGCAAGCGCCATGTGCCGACCCCGCGCCTCCGGCAGCGCCTCGAGTGGGCGATCGAGGAGCTCGAGCGCTGGACCGGGCTGCTCTGGGCCCCGAACGGCCGGCTCGAATGGCTCGAGCGGGAAGATCCGGCGAAAATCGCCGCCATTCTCCACCTCGCCCGCCGCGCCGCCGCCCGCGAAACCCGCACCGACTGGCTGCCCACCTGGCCCGATGACGCGCGCATCAGCAACCGCGACGCCGAGCCGCTGGTCGGCCGCGCGCTGAAGGCGCTGCGGCTGATCGCGGAGATGTATGAGGTGCGCGCAGGGTGACGTGGGCACCGGCCCCTCTTCATCTCCCCCCTGCGTGGGAGAATGGAATTTCTTGGGCTTAGCTTCTTCGCTAACCCTTAGAAATTCCAAGAGGGGGGACGTTCGGGGCACGGTATTGCCACACGCACCCCTGGAGCGTGTTGCACCCCCACCCTTGATCCCTCCCCACAAGGGGGAGGGAGACGTGCGCCGCACCTTCGGTTCTTGCACCTCCCTCCCCCTTGTGGGGAGGGTAGCGCAGCTAGGCGAAGCCGTAGCGAAGCTGGGTGGGGGTGGCCACAGCCGCCATGCCGGCAAAGAAAATCTGCACCCGACTTATCCCCCCGCTTTACGCCCCCACTATTCTCCTCCCGTCACCCACACGGGCGCGGTCGCGTACGGACGGTCGGTGGGGCGATTTCGGTGCTGGGGGAGCCGTCCTCTGGCGGCCGCGGCTATGGGCACCCGTCCACCGTTTCCGTGCTTAGCGCACGGCGTGCGAACGCTTCCTCATAGTCCCCGCAAAAACTCCGAACAGTTCCGGCGCGGCGACGGCCTTCATATTGCGGACTACCCGCGTGGTCGAAGCCGCGCCGGAACCGCCCGACTACCCGAGCACCCCGGAGCCGAGAGGCGGTCGGGCGCTTCGGTTCGCCGTGACCGGCTCGGTACCCAACGCTTCTGTAGGTGGATTTTCCCTCAAACCCGGCTTCCGTTCGGCGACCGGCCATGCCATTGCAATCGCATACTGAATTCTGTTTTCCTGGGGCTTCAATGAACACCATCATCCGGCTTTTCGCCGTCGGCGCGTCGGCGCTGGCCATCACCTCGGCCGCCTCCGCTGCCGATCTCATCATCGATACCCCGGTGGAAGCCGGCGTGGTTCAGGCCAGCGGCAACTGGGACGGGCCGTTTGTCGGCGTGTTCGGTGGCTATGGCTGGGCCGCCCTCCATGCGGACGCCGCACCGGGCGCGGTGTTCCCCGAGCCGGCCGGCCGGCTGCTCGGCGTCAACGCCGGCGCCAACTTCACGCTGGATAACGGCATCGTGCTGGGTGTCGTCGGCGACATCGCCTGGGCCGACATCACCGACACGCTGGTCGCACCAGGGCCCAGCAGCTTCACGTCGGCAATCGACTGGCAGGGTTCGCTGCGTGGCCGGATCGGCTTCGACGGCGGCGCCTTCCTGCCCTATCTGACGGCCGGCCTGGCCGTGGCGCACAACAGCATCGACGTCACGCTGGTGCCGCCCCCCGGTTTTGCCGACGATGCCATGCATGTCGGCTGGACGGTCGGCGCCGGTGTCGAGTTCGCCGCCACCGAGGACCTCTCGGTCGACCTGCAGTATCGCTACAGCGATTACGGCGATGCCGACTACACGTTCGGAATCTTTACCAACACGCTCGGCCTCACCTCGCACCAGGTCACCGTCGGGCTCAACTGGGGCTTCTGATCCCCGGCCAGCAACGAGCCTTCGCGGGCGGCTTCGGCCGCCCGCTGTCGTTTCCGGCTACCACAGGTTCCGGCCGTCGATCACCGAAACCGGCAGCGACGTCATGAGCTCGTAGTCGTCGAGGATCTTGAGGTTGATGGCGAACTTGCGCCCGGTGGGAATCTGGTCGGAGTTCAGCGACTCCATCGTGTAGTCGGGCGAGATGCCGTGGGTGGTGCAGCCGCAATTGCTGCAGAAGAAATGCTCGTTGAAGCCGTTCGGGGCATAGCGGCCGGGGTGGTCGGCGCGGACGATCCGGACCTCCTCGGGCCGGTAATAGGCCCAGAGCCCGCCCGATTTGGTGCACCAGCTGCAGGTGCACTGGGTGGCCTCGGTCGGCGGATGGGGCAGCTCGATCCGGGTGGCGCCGCAGTGGCAGGTGGCGAGGGTGGTCATCGGGGTCTCCTTGGTTGGTGACCCCAATGTGGCTGACGGATGCTGACAGAGCGTGTCAGCAGCGGCCTAGCACCACTCGCGCTGCGCCCCGCCCCAGCGGTGGGCCAGGCCCTCGGTCACCAGCTGCGCGCCGAGCGAGGCGCCGTTGCGGGTGACGATGCGGAGCTTGCGGCCATATTTGTCCTCGTCGCGATCGGCGGGCTCGAGCGCGAACGGGCCGGCATTGAGCAGCGCCGCCAGCCGCGCCGTCGCCCGGTCCCCCAGTGCCTTCTCGGCCGGGCAGGCGAAATCGCGCACCTCGGGCGTATCGATGTCGGCGATGCGGTACTTCGTGCCCTCGAGCCAGAAGGTGTCGCCATCGACCACGCAGGTGCTGCGATGGCCGCTGCCGCAGATCGGGAAGCTGGCGGCGACGGCGGGGAGCGAGATCGCCGGGGCGGGAGCGAGGCGCGGCAGTTGCAGCGGCACGCTCCCCAGCACCAGGCTCGCCAGCGCGGCGCTGGTGGCGAAGGCCAGCAGCATCAGCCACAGCGTGGTCCAGCGGGCATTGCTGCGGCGCCGCGTGGGCAATGCCACCACTCGCCGCCCGAACCGCTCGACCCGTGCCATCGCCGCCCCCTGGGAATCACTGGCGGCGACGCTTCCATGTCCGCCCGACCAGCGCGGCAAGGAAACCCCGTAAGGATGAATGCGCGGTTCACGGCAGGAAAAAGGGCCGGCAGGAGGACTGCCGGCCCCTCGTGGTGGGATGCGTCGTCGGTCAGGAAGCGGGCATCTGCTGCGGCGGCTGCGGCAATTGCTGGTTGAGGAACACCGGCACCACGGCCTTCATGATCTCGACATTGGCCGGGTTGAAGAACACGCTGATGTGGCTGGTGCCGGGGAGAACCAGCAGCTGGGTCTTGGGCAAGCCGTTCATGTCGCCGTTGACGATGCCGCCCGCCGCGTTGTGGTGCTTGGCGATGTAGTCGAGCCCGACGATATCGGCGTCGCCGTAGATATAGAGCGAGGGCACGCTGATCTTGGCGAACTCAGCCGACCAGTCGAACGGGGTGAGGTCGAGCTGCTTCAGCTTCTCGACCAGGGTGGGGAAGTTCTCCGGGTGCGGGTTCAACCGCTTGTACTCGGCCTCGAACGGGGTGCCGGCGAACATCTCGGGGGTGATCCCCTCGATCATCTTCATGAAGTCGGGGCCCATCGTTGTCTCGTCGTACTTGTAGCCGGCGGAGGCGGCGACGATGCGGGTGACCTTTTCGGGGTGATCGATGGCGAAGCGGATGGCGACGCCGCCGCCCATCGAGAAGCCGAACACGGCCGTCTTGTCGATCTTGAGCTCGTCAAGCAGCGCGGCCACGTCATCAGACATGCCTTCGTAGGTGATCGGGGTGTCGCGATCGCTGGTGTGGCCGTGGCTCTGCAGCTCGACAGCGATCACCTTGTGGTCCTTGGCGAGGGTGGGGATCATCCCGGCCCAGTTGCTGTCGATCGACATATAGGCGCCGTGCAGCAGCACGATCGGGTCACCTTCGCCATGCACCTCGTAGTACATGTCGAGGCCGTTGATTTTGGCAGTCTCGGCCTGCGCGGCAGAGGCAAAGCCGAGGGCAAGGGCGGCGGCAAGAAGGGCGGTTTTCATCATCTCTCTCCTGTTGTCGTCGGCGCGGGTTCACTTGCGCCTTCTGACTTCACGACGAGCGGCAAAATCCGGAATCGACACGGCCGGGGAAAAAACTTCAGCGGGCGATCGAGGTTCCTCAATCCCCGCGCTTTCGGGGCGTGGTAATCTCGCCCGATGTTCGAGCACTTCGTCACCGCCCAGGACCCGATCTACCCCGACGTGCTGGCCGAGCTGCGTGCCGGGCGGAAGACCACGCACTGGATGTGGTTCATCTTCCCGCAGCTCCGCGTCCTCGGCCGCAGCCCGACCGCGCAGCGCTTCGGCATTGCGGATCTAGGTGAGGCGCGGGCTTTTCTCGTACACTCCGTTTTGGGACCGCGATTGATCGAGTGCACCGAGGCGGTCAATGGCGTCAGCGGGCGGACGGCGCACGAGATCTTCGCCTCGCCGGACGACCTGAAGTTCCGCTCGTCGATGACGCTGTTCGCGCATGCGGCGGATGAGCCGACGCCATTCCGGCGAGCGCTAGCGAAGTACTATGAGGGAGCAGAAGACCCGCTGACGCTGGCCGAGCTTTAGCCCTCGGCCTCTAGCGCGGCGATCAGCTCGGTCTCGCTCTCGTAGTTGCCGAGTTCGGCCAGCGCGGTTTCTAGCATGGCGACGCGGCGCTTGATGGTGCGGTGTTGTTCGGCTTTTGCGGCAACCTGAGCGTCGAGCCGCTCGACGAAGATGTTGCGGTCTTCGTCCGTCCGGCGGATGCGGCTACGCAGCGTCTGAAGCGCGCCGATCTCGATATCGACGCGGCCGAGGGCCCGGCGGGAGTCGGCGAGACCGGTTTCCACGGCTGCGGACATCTGGGCGATGAAATCGACGCGCTCCAGCTTCAGCCCGGTGGCGATGGCGGTGCTGACCGCGGCGTCGAACATGTCGGCGAGGATCGCGGCCACCTCGCGGCGATAGCTGGTTACTGCCTCGTCGTCGATGATGCCGGTTTCGTCGAACAGGCGGCGCGAGTCGGGATCGGAGAGCAGCCCGAAGGCCCGAACGACGATGACAAAATGCTCGGGATCGCCGCCGCGGTCGGGGTGGGCGACCTGCACCTTGCGGCGGTAGGCCTGCTTGATGTCGGCGGCGCGAGCGGCTCTGCCGACGCCCAGCACGTCATAGGGATCGAACGCGGTCATCGCTGGGCTCATAGCAGGTCGGCGGCGGCGGTTGAAGCCAAGGGTAGCGGTGCGAGTGAAATCTGCCTATATCCCCGAATATGTCTCCCACTGTTCCGACTTCGCCGCTCAAGCCCTTCTCCGCCATCGTATTCGACATGGATGGCACGTTGCTCGACACCGAAATGGTGTTCAAGCAGATCGTCTGGGATGTCAGCGCCGATCTCGGCTTCGAAATGACCGACGGCATCCATCATGCGATGGTCGGCTCGAGCCACGAGACCACCAATCGCCTGCTCGTCGAAGCCTATGGCGTCAGCTTCCCCTACTCGATCTTCGATGAGAAGTGCCGGGTGTTGATGAAGCAGAAGATGAGCGAAGTGGTGCCGGTGAAGGCCGGGGTGCACGAACTGCTCGCGGAGCTCAAGGCGCGGCGCATTCCCGCCGCGGTCGCCACCTCCTCGCGGGCACCGCATGCGCTCGGGCACCTGGGCGGCGCCGGCATTCTCTCGATGTTCGAGGCGGTGGTGACGCGCGACGACGTGATCAACCCCAAGCCGCACCCCGAGCCTTACCTCCTGGCGGCGGGACGGCTTAGCGTCGATCCGTCGCTCTGCATCGCGGTCGAGGACTCGCATACGGGGGTACGCGCGGCACACGCCGCCGGCATGCAGACTATCATGGTGCCCGACATCGTCGCGCCGTCCGACGAGATCAGCGCGCTCTGCGTTGCCGTGATGCATAGTCTTCACGAGTTGCGCGCCGCCGCCTTCACGGCAGCCTGACCGGCCTCCAAGACCAGCTGGAATCGATCGACCAATCCTCGCGCCCCGCAGGGCGCGAGAGACTGTGTCGTTCGGGCAACGATTCGGATCGATTAACTTTTATCGACTTCCGCAAACCTGCCTTAGCCATCTCCAAAACCCATTAAAATCAGGGCTTTCGCCCCTGCCCGAGAGGCATTAACCTCAAATTAGGAACCTAAGATTCATGGTTAAGTAACTGTAAATTCTGGGTTCCATCGTTGTCCAAGCTCGGCTAGGGTCCGGGCTTGGGTAACTAACCAAGCTGGGCTGCCTCGGGGGCGGCATCGGGGGAAGGTAGGCGGATTGCGAGCAGGGTCGATCGCACCAGCGATGCGTACAATTACGCATGCATTGGCGTTCGCCGCAGCAGCACTCGTGCTGCTCGTGACTTTTGCTCCGTCGTCTGCTGAAGAACTCTCCATCGACACTGTGGTTCCCGCTGCCTTCACCCAGGCAGTGTCCCTCAAGCGCGAAGAATTCCAGGCCAGCACCCAGCCGAAGCTCACCAACGACGTGCTTCAGGCCTATGTCGCCCGCAAGCAGCAGCTCGACAATTTCGAGGGTTTCGACGTTCCGGCCCCGAAGGCGGAACTGACCGAAGCCATGCTGATGGGCTACATCGCCAAGCGCCAGAACCAGGCGCTCGATGCGATCGAGAGCGTCGATTTCTCGAACAAGCCGGCACTCACCGCCTCGGTGCTCACCAACTACGTGCAGGCTGATTTCGTGCCGACCACGAAGCGGGTGAAACTGGCCGAAGGCGAAAAGCTCTGCCTGGCCCAGGCGATCTATCACGAAGCGCGCGGCGAAAGCCGTGATGGGCAGCTCGCGGTCGCCAACGTCATCATCAATCGGGCGATGAGCAAGAAGTACCCGTCAACGATCTGCGGCGTGGTGTTCCAGAACGCCGACAAGGGCCGCTACAAGTGCCAGTTCACTTTCGCATGCGATGGCCGCTCCGACATGGGCCGTGAGCGCACGGCGTGGAACCGCTCGATCAAGATGGCCGAGGACGCGTTCTACGAGTTCCAGCGCGGTGAGCGCCCGGGAGTGGTGCCGAACTCGGCGCTGTTCTACCACACCACGGCAGTGGCCCCGAACTGGTCCCACACCTTCCACCGCGTCGCCGCTATCGGCTCGCACGTGTTTTATTCGAAGAACTGAGACCTAGCGGTTTCCGGATGAATGGCCCCTGAACGGGGCCATTTCGTTTTGGGGAGGCAGTGTTTGCTCATCCTCCCAGCCCACCGGCCGTCATCCCGGCGAAAGCCGGGACCCAGTGCGCCGACCCAGCCTCATGCAAGATGGCTCCGACCTTGCTGTGATGGACCGGACGGGACGTGCCTGGTCGGCCGTCCGAGCAATGGGTCCCGGCTTTCGCCGGGATGACGGTCGGCGGGTGGGGTGGCTGAGGTGAGGGAGCCCCAATCCCCGCTCGCGCGGGGATCGTCATGCTCAGTCGATGTGTCCCGCCTATTCCGCCGCCACCTGTACCGTCTCGAACTTGCGATAGTTCGTCGCGAACAGGTCCTGCAGCTTCGTCGCTGCCGCGTCATAGGCCGTGACGTCGGCCCAGTTGGCGCGCGGGTCCAACGCCCGGGGCGTTACGCCTTCGACGCGCAGCGGTACTTCCATGCCGAACAGCGGTTCTACCCGCATCTCGCCGGTCTCGAGTTCACCCGACAGCGCCGCGTCGAGCAGCCGGCGGGTGGTGGCGATGTCGATGCGCTTGCCGACGCCATAGCCTCCGCCGGTCCAGCCGGTGTTGAGCAGGTAGATGCGGGCGCCCGTCGCCTCGAGCCGCTGTTCCAGAAGCCGGCCGTAGACCGTCGGGTGCAGCGGCATGAACGGCGCGCCGAAGCAGGCCGAGAACGTCGCCACTGGCTCGGTGACGCCGCGCTCGGTGCCCGCGACTTTCGCCGTGTAGCCCGAGAGGAAGTGGAACACCGCCTGCTCCGGGGTCAGCTTGGCGATCGGCGGCAATACGCCGAACGCATCGGCGGTGAGAAACACCACGGTGCGCGGCTTGCCACCGACACCGCCTTTGGCCACCGCCGGCAGGGTTTCGAGCGGATAGGCAGCGCGGGTGTTCTCGGTGAGCGAGATGTCGTCGTAGAGCGGCACCAGCGCGTCATCGAGCTTCAAATTCTCGAGCACGGTGCCGAAGCGCTGCGTTGCCATGTGGATCTGCGGCTCGGCGGCGGGGCTGAGCTTGACGGTCTTGGCGTAGCAGCCGCCCTCGAGGTTGAACACGCCATCGGGGGTCCAGCCGTGCTCGTCGTCGCCGATGAGTAGTCGCTCGGGGTCGTTCGAAAGCGTCGTCTTGCCGGTGCCCGAGAGGCCGAAGAACAGCGCCACGTCGCCGTCGCGACCGATATTGGCCGAGCAGTGCATCGGCATAGTATCGGCGAACGGCGCATGGAAGTTGAACAGCGAGAACACCGACTTCTTGATCTCGCCGGCATAGGCGGTGCCGGCGATCAGCACCAGCTTTCGCGCCATGTCGAGGGCGATCACCGTGCCGGTGCGGCTGCCGTGGCGGGCCGGGTCGGCGATGAAGCCGGGGAGATGGAGGATGGTGACATCGGTCACTCCGCCCACCGTTTCCGGGCGGATCAGCAGGTTGCGGATGAACAGCGCATGCCAGGCCGTCTCGGTGATGACGCTGATGCGCATCTGGTGGCGCTCGTCGGCGCCGGCGAGCAGGTGCTGGCCGTGGAGGGTCCGTCCGTCGGTGGCGGCGATCATGTCGGCGAGCAGCCGCTCGAACTGCTCGGGCGCCATCGGCTGGTTGTTGTCCCACCAGACCTGATGCTCGGTCGCGGCGTCGCGGACGATGAACTTGTCCTTCACGGAACGGCCGGTGAACACACCGGTGGTGACGGCGAGCGCACCGCCGGCAGCGAGCCGGCCTTCGCCGCTGGTAAGCGCGGTTTCCACCAAAGTGGGGGGCAGTTCGTCCCACCGGACATGCGCCAAAGCGCCGATCCGGGTTGCGAGCTGGTCGTGAATTTGATGGCCCATGGCCGTTACCCTCGGTCTGGAATGACCATGAGTTACGGCCTTGTAGACCCCGCCGCCCATCCGGAAATCCGGCTTAAGACGGAAGTCCTGCGACTTCGGTTGAGTGCGGCATGCTGGCATTCATTGGCTGAACGCCTTATTTATGCGCAATTGTGGCAGTCAATGCTCGCCACAATTCGGGGTGCGAGAGCCACTCGCCCGCCGTGATTTGGATGAAAGGGAGCTCAATGCCCAAGATCGCACTGGTGGACGACGACCGTAACATTCTGACTTCGGTGTCGCTGACGCTCGAGGCCGAAGGCTATCAGGTCGCCACCTATACCGATGGGGCTTCGGGTCTCGAGGGATTGACGGCCGACCGGCCCGACCTCGCCATCCTCGATATCAAGATGCCTCGCATGGACGGCATGGAGCTGCTGCGCCGGCTGCGCCAGAAGTCCGATGTGCCGGTGATCTTCCTCACCTCGAAGGACGAGGAGATCGACGAACTGTTCGGCCTCAAGATGGGCGCCGACGACTTCATCACCAAGCCGTTCAGCCAGCGCCTGCTGGTTGAGCGGGTCAAATCGGTGCTCCGCCGGGCCGCGCCGCGCGACCCCTCTGCCGCCCCCGGCACACCCGGCAGCGAGGCCGCACCCAGCAAGGCGCTGATCGAGCGTGGATCGCTGGTAATGGACGAAGAGCGCCACACCTGCACCTGGAAGGGTCAGCGCGTCACCCTGACCGTCACCGAGTTTCTCATCCTCCAGGCCCTGGCGCTGCGCCCCGGCGTGGTCAAGTCGCGCAACGCGCTGATGGACGCGGCCTACGACGACCAGGTCTATGTCGACGATCGCACCATCGACAGCCACATCAAGCGGCTGAGGAAGAAGTTCAAGGCGGTTGACGACGATTTCGAGATGATCGAAACCCTCTACGGCGTAGGCTACCGCTTCAAGGAGCAGTAAGAGGACAATTGGCCGTCACCGAAGAGGAGTTGCCGGGTCCGAGGCCCGCATCCGCGGAGGTCGGCATCATGCCGAAGCTCAACCGGATCGCCGGAGCCGTCGGTACGTTCGTGCTCGCTGCGATCAAGCAGATCCAGCGCCTGTTGGCGCTGACGATCTTTTCGAGCCTCGCCCGCCGCATCATCGTGCTCAATCTCGCCGGCCTCGCCGTGCTGGTGATCGGCATCCTGTTCCTCAACCAATGGCGCACCGGGCTGATCGAAGCGCGGGTGCAGAGCCTGCGCGTCCAGGGCGAAATCATCGCCGCGGCGATCGCGGCTTCGGCTACGGTCGATAGCGACGTCATCACCGTCAATCCGGACCGGCTGATCGAGCTGCAGGGCAGCGAGGTAGTCTCGCCGCTGAGCTTCTTCGACCCCAGCCTCGAATTCCCGGTCAATCCCGAGCGCGTTGCGCCGCTGCTCCGTAACCTCGTCACCCCGACCCGGACGCGGGCCCGCATCTACGACCAGCAGGGCCTGTTGATCCTCGACAGCGCCAATCTCTATGCGCGCGGCGAAGTGCTGCGGCAGATCAAGCCGGCGGATAGCGGCACGTTCTTCCTGCTCGACTGGTGGAACGCGCTGGTCGACTGGCTGCCGGGCGACGACTATCCGCAATACCAGGAGTTCGGGGCCGACGAAGGCACCCGCTACCCCGAGGTGTCGGCGGCGCTCGGCGGCGCCGCGACCGCGATCGTCCGCGTCGATGCAAAGCGCCAGCTGGTGGTGTCGGTGGCGGTGCCGATCCAGCGGGTGCGCGCCAATGTCGGCGTGCTGCTGCTCTCCACCCAGCCGGGCGACATCGACCAGATCGCCACGGCGGAACGCTGGGGGATCCTGCGCATCGCGCTGGTCGCCGGTGGCGTGACCATCATCCTGTCGCTGCTGCTCGCCGGCACCATTGCCGGGCCGCTGCGCCGGCTGGCCGGAGCCGCCGAACAGGTGCACTCGACGGTCACCAGCCGCACCGAGATCCCGGATTTCTCCGACCGTACCGACGAGGTCGGGCACCTCAGCAAGGCGCTGCGCTCGATGACTTCGGCGCTCTATAACCGCATCGAGGCGATCGAACGCTTCGCCGCCGACGTAGCGCATGAGCTGAAGAACCCGCTGACGTCGCTGCGCTCCGCGGTCGAAACCCTGCCGCGAGCCCGCCGCGCCGAGGATCGCGAACGGCTCAACGCCATCATCCAGCACGACGTGCGCCGGCTCGACCGGCTGATCTCCGATATCTCCAACGCCAGCCGGCTCGATGCCGAACTGGCGCGGCAGAGCGCCGAGCGGGTGGATGTCGCCCAGTTGGCCGACGCCATGGTGTCGATCCAGAAGGACGTGGCGGCCAACCGCAAGGTCGATGTCGTGCTGGAAAAGCACGTCAGCCGCTACGTGCCGGTGGTGCTCGGCCATGACAGCCGGCTGGCCCAGGTGATCAACAACCTGATCGACAATGCGGTGTCGTTCTCGCCCGAGGGCGGCAAGGTGCTGGTGAACGTCTCCACCAACGAGGACACCATCACCATCGTCGTCACCGACGAGGGGCCGGGCATCCGCGGCGATATCAGCCGGATCTTCCAGCGGTTCTACACCGATCGCCCGGACGGCGAGCATTTCGGCGATCACTCCGGCCTCGGCCTCGCCATCTCCAAGCAGATCGTCGAGGCGCATGCCGGCAGCATTACTGCGGCCAATCGCGACGATCGCAGCGGCGCCAAGTTTACCGTCAAGCTGAGACGCGCCGCGGCCGAGAAGCGCCGGTGACCACCACTCACAATATCCACGCGAGCGGACTGGTGCTGGGTGGCATCGGCCTGATCCTTCGCGGGCCGCCGGGCTCCGGCAAGTCACTGCTGGCACTCGCCTTGCTCGACCAGTGGGACGCCCGAGGACTCGAAGCGACACTGGTGTCGGACGACCGCGTCGAGATTGTCACCGGCAACGGCGCGCTTCGCATGCGACCGGCGCCGAACATCGAAGGGCTGATCGAGCTGCGCGGCCGCGGCATCGTCAAGCGCCCCTTCGTCGAAGAGGCGCCGCTGCACCTTGTCATCGACCTGGTCGAGACGCTGGAACGCATGCTCGAGGACGATGCGCTGGTCACCGAGCTGTTCGGCGTCACCCTGCCCCGGGCACCGGTTCCACGGGCCGGCGTGATCGATACGTGGCACCAGTTGCTGCTGATCGGGGAGGCAATCCGGGAGCTCGGTTCACAGCCGCGAGTGGCGCGACAAAAAACCACTTGAATCAGGCTCGCCATGGGGCAAGACTCCCGCTTCCTCTGGGAGCCCTAGTTGCCCGGCCGGAACCTGCGAGACTTTGGGGATATTGCATGATCGGCATGGTTCTGGTGACGCACGGGGCGCTCGCCGTTGAGTTCAAGTCCGCCCTCGAGCACGTCGTCGGCCCGCAGGAGATGGTGGAAACCATCGCCATCGGCCCCGATGACGACATGGAAGAGCGGCGCAACGACATCCTCAGATGCGTCGATGCGGCCGACCAGGGCCAGGGCGTCGTGATCCTCACCGACATGTTCGGCGGCACCCCATCCAACCTCGCCATCTCGATCATGCAGCAGCGCGAAGTCGAGGTGATCGCCGGGGTCAACCTGCCGATGCTGGTGAAGCTCGCCCGAGTCCGCGCCGACCTCGAAATCAAGCAGGCGGTGAAGGAAGCCGCCGAAGCCGGCCGGAAATACATCAACGTGGCCAGCGAGACGCTTGGCGGTTAAGCCGAAATCCGGCATCTTAGCGTGATGGATACCGCAGCTGGTTCGGATCGGGCACTCGCGCAGCAATTGACCATCGTCAATCGCAAGGGTCTGCATGCGCGGGCTTCGGCCCGGTTCGTGCGCACCGCGGAGTGCTTCGATGCCGAGATCAAGGTGGTTCGTGACGGGCAGGCGGTTTCGGGCAATTCGATCATGGGCCTGATGATGCTGGGCGCCGGCCCGGGCTCCACCATCCTCGTGCAGGCCACCGGCAAGCAGGCCCGCGAGGCGCTCGATGCCATCACCACGCTGGTGAACAACGGCTTCGACGAGGATTCGGACGGCGCTGCGGCCTAAAGGCCGGTTTATCCCCCTGATACCATCTCGCCCTATGTTGGGAACGCCCGGGCAGATCGGCCCGTTGCGCAGTCGTGTCGAGACCGGTCGGAGAACCAGATGCGCAGAACGCTTGCCCTGCTCGGCGGCCTCGTGGTTGGCGCCGGGCTCAGCCAGTTCCCCGAGTATGCCCAGCAGTACACGCAGCGTCTCGGCGGGGCGGTCGACGAACTGAGGATTATCACCGAGGATTTTGACAGGGCTGCAAAGGAGGCCGGGCTTGGTCGCGATGAGGCGATCGATCGGTTCTCGAAGACCGGTGACGGCTTTATCGCGGCACGCGGCGAGTCGATGGCGCGCACCTTCAAGCGCTACGAGGAGCTCTCTGCCACGCTCGCCGAGGTGCGCAGCGCGGCCGGCTGGGAGCGCTTCACCAAACTGCCCGAGTATCTCGACAGCGAGATCGGCGGCCGCGCGCTCAGGGACTACAAGCCCGCAGTGCCGGTGACGATCGAGGGTTTCGCCTATGCCGGCGCCGGCTTTCTGGTCGGCTATGCCGCGCTTTCGGCCGTGGTCGGCTTCCTGATGCTGCCGTTCAGGCGGCGGCGCATCCGCTATATCGAACGGCGAGAGACATAAAGCTTTCTTTATATCCCGGTTGATAGCGCCGGCCGCCTTCAGTATAAGGCCCCAACACCAGCGATAAGACGGAGAGGGCCGATGGCCAGCAACAACGACTACGTGGTCACCGACATCGGCCTCGCCGATTATGGCCGCAAGGAAATCGGCATGGCCGAGATCGAAATGCCCGGCCTGATGGCGATCCGCGAGGAATATGCCGCCAAACAGCCGCTGAAGGGCGCCCGCATCGCCGGCTCGCTCCACATGACGATCCAGACCGCGGTGCTGATCGAGACGCTGAAGGCGCTCGGCGCCGATGTTCGCTGGGTCAGCTGCAACATCTTTTCGACCCAGGACCACGCCGCCGCCGCCATTGCCGCCGCCGGCATCTCGGTGTTCGCCAAGAAGGGCGAGAGCCTCGAGGAGTACTGGGATTACACCGACCGCATGATGGAGTGGCCGGGCGGCCAGACGCCCAACATGATCCTCGACGATGGTGGCGACGCCACCATGCTGGTGCTGACCGGCGCCAAGGCCGAGACCGATCCGTCGGTGCTGAACAATCCGCATTCCGAGGAAGAGGAAATCTTCTTCGCGCTGATCAAGAAGCGCCTGGCCCAGGATCCGAAGTTCTACTCGAAGATCCGCGCCAACATCCGCGGCGTTTCCGAGGAGACCACCACGGGCGTGATGCGGCTCTACCAGCTGCAGCAGAAGGGCGAGCTGCCGTTCCCGGCGATCAACGTCAACGACAGCGTCACCAAGTCGAAGTTCGACAACAAGTACGGCACCCGTGAATCGCTGGTCGACGCGATCCGTCGCGGCACCGACGTGATGCTCGCCGGCAAGGTGGCGATCGTCTGCGGCTATGGCGACGTCGGCAAGGGTTCGGCCCAGTCGCTGCGCGGCGCCGGCGCTCGTGTTCTGGTCACCGAAGTCGATCCGATCTGCGCGCTGCAGGCGGCCATGGACGGCTACGAGGTCGTCACCCTCGAGGACGCGGCGCACCGCGCCGACATCGTCGTCACCGCCACGGGGAACAAGGACGTCGTCAGCCTCGACGACATCCGCAACCTCAAGGACATGGCGATCGTCTGCAACATCGGCCACTTCGACAACGAGATCCAGGTTGCGGAGCTCCGCAACTTCAAGTGGACCAACGTCAAGCCGCAGGTCGATATCGTCGAGCTCTCGGCCGGCAAGCGCATCGTGCTGCTGTCGGAAGGGCGCCTCGTCAACCTCGGCAACGCCACCGGCCACCCGAGCTTCGTGATGAGCGCCTCGTTCGCCAACCAGACGCTGGCGCAGATCGAACTGTGGACCAACGGCGACAAGCTGACCAAGGCCGTGCACGTCCTGCCCAAGCATCTCGACGAGAAAGTCGCGGAGCTGCACCTCGCCAAGCTCGGCGCCAAGCTGACCAAGCTGTCGAAGCCGCAGGCGGAGTATATCGGCGTCAGCCAGACCGGGCCGTTCAAGTCCGAGCAGTACCGCTACTGATCCGCGGCATCGCTACAAGTTTCCGAAGGGCGTCCCGCAGGGCGCCCTTTCTCATTGCACCAGCGGAAGTGTGAGTGCCTTCTCCCTTTGTGGGAGAAGGTAGACCGGCGGCCGCCGCTGCCCACTCGGCAAAATAATCCGCCCAAATCACCGCGGCGTTAACGAAGCGTTCACTGTTCGGACTCGGGTCAACTCCCAATCTCGGGGCATTCCCCGCTGTTCACATACAATTAGACTCTTTTTGCGCGATTCCGAGCCCGGTAAGGTCTGGTGATTCGGCGGTTACGGGTTTTGACCGGCCGGATGCGCGGCGAATCAGTGGGGCTCGGCGCGCCAGCAAGTGCGGTGTTCGCCGTCCGCTTCGGGCGGCGCTGAGCGGCATAATCGGTTAGGGGCAGTATATGGCGCCGGATAGGGTCCGGAACGATTGGGGATTCGCAGGTTTATCAGCGAGTCTGGTAACCCTTTTGAGCGCGTCGCCTGCCCTTGCCCAAGGGATCACCGCCAACAACGTGATGGGCGCTGCGCCCGTCGCCATTGCACTCGGGGCCGGCGCTTTCGCGCTGATCGCCATGGCGCTGGTGCGCCGCATGCTGCACGACAACCGTTCGGCCCGGCACCGCGCCGCCGAGCAGATCGCCAGCCTTCGCGCCCGCGTCGATGAGTACGAAGCCCTGCTCTCGGGGGGGCGCGAGATCATCGTGCTGTGGGCCAGCGCCGGCGAGGGTCCGCGCTTCCTCGGCCAGGCTTCGGCCCTGCTGCCACCCGGGCGGCGCGCCGAAGCGGTGCTCGATTTCGGCTCCTGGCTCGGCGAGGCCGATGCCGAGCGGATGGCCCGCTCGATCGAAAACCTGCGGGTCGGCGGTCGCGGCTTCGAGCTGACACTGAAGGCGCATGATGGCCGCACCGTCCGCGCCTCCGGCTCGCTGCTCGGCAATGGCGCTGCGCTGCGGCTGCGGCCAGCGGTGACGCAGCCCTCGGGTGAACTCATCCCGGCTGGCGTTCCCGCCGTGGCGCAGACGACTACCGATTACGCCACTGCCCGCACCGTCCTCGCCAGCCTCGGCAAGCCGGCGTTCCTCCGCGACGGGACCGGCCGCCTGGTGTTCGCCAATGCCGCCTATCACGACCTCGCCCGGGCCCTCGGTCGCAAGACCAGCGAGAGCCAGCCGGCCGAGCTGGTCGATTACGGCCTGCTGCAGCGCAACCGCGCCGTGCTGGGCGATGCCCGCAAGCCGCAGAGCACCATGGTGACGCTGGGCGAGATCGGCGATTTCGAGGTCGTCGACTTCCCGGTCAATGGCGGCTCCGCCGGGTACCTGCATGCCCGGCAGGACAGTGCGCCGCGCGATGCCGGTCTCTCCCATCTCTCGGCAATCATCGACGCGCTGGCGACGCCGATCGCGATCTTCAACGCCAATCGCGAACTGGTGCAGTTCAACCGCGCCTACTGCACGCTGTGGGACATCGACCCGACCTGGCTGAAGCTCGGCATGGACGAGCGCGCTATCCTCGACAAGCTGCGCACCGACGGCAAACTGCCGAACGAGCCGGACTATCAGGGCTGGCGGACACGGCACCTCGCCTCGTACCAGCTGCGGGTCCCCAAGGAACTCGAGGCCTGGCACCTGCCCGATGGTCGCACCGTGCAGGTGATCGCGGCGCCGGCCGGCCCGAAGGGCGGGGTGATCTATGTGTTCGAGGACATCACCGACCAGCTCAACCTCAAGAGCCAGCACAAGGTGGTGCTGGATGTACAGCGCTCGACGCTGAATGCGCTGAGCGAGGCCGTGGCGGTGTTCGGCACCAATGGCCGGCTGACGCTCAGCAACCCAAAACTCTCGACGTTGTGGAAGCTGCCAGCGAACCTGCTCAGCGAGACCCCGCATATCGACCAGATCGCCGAAGCCGCGTCGCGGGCGCTGCCGGATGACGGAGCGACGATCTGGCGCGACCTGAAGCGCTCGATCATCGACCTCAACCCGACCCGGTCGGATCGGCAGGGCCGGATCACCCGGGCCGACGGCAAGCTGATCGACTACGCCGTGGTGCGGCTGCCCGACGGGCAGACGATGATGACCTTCCTCGATGTGACCGAGAGCGCCAACTACCAGCGGGTGCTGAAAGAGCGGAACGACGCGCTGATCACGGCCGACCGGCTGAAGGATGCGTTCGTGCAGAACGTCTCGTACGAACTGCGCTCGCCGCTCACTAACATCATTGGCTTTGCGGACCTGCTCGCCTCCGGCACTGCCGGTGAGCTCAACGACAAGCAGCGCAGCTACACCGATTTCATTCGTGCCTCGAGCGCGACGCTGGGCGTGCTGATCGACAACATCCTCGATCTCGCGACGGTCGATGCGGGGATCGCCGAACTGCAGCCGGAGTTGCAGGATGTCGGGGCGCTGGTCGACAAGGCCCGCGCCGGGTTGGCAGCCACCTTCCCCGATATCGATGGCGAGCCGTCGCTCAACCTCAAGGTGGTGATCGAGCCCGACCTGCCGCCGTTCAACGCCGACGGCACGCGCATCGTCAACGTGCTCTACAACCTCTTGTCGAACGCGGCCCGCTTCTCGGAGCCGGGCGGCGAGGTGAAGCTCACGGTCAGCGGCCGCACCGGGCGCATCCAGTTCATCGTCGAGGATGAAGGTGCGCCGATGAGCGAGGAAATGCGCCTGGCGCTGCTCGATCGCAACGACGCACTCGCGGGTGCGGCGCGGCAGCGCGGGGCCGGGCTGGGGCTCTCGATCGTCCGCGCCTTCGTCAACCTCCATGGCGGCACCATCAATGTCGAGCGGCGTGAGCCGCGCGGCACAAGAGTGGTGGTCAGCCTGCCGAGCGACGCGGCGATGGTCGGCGCGGCCGAGTAGGGCTTTGCGTCCGGCGCCATCCTCGGCTATCCGAACTCGATGAGCACCGAGCCGCAGACCCTGTTCCTCGCCGATGATGATGCGACCGCCGATCTCGGCCGCCGCCTCGCGGCGGTTCTGCGGCCCGGCGACCTGGTGCTGCTCGAGGGCGATCTCGGTGCAGGCAAGACGGCGCTGGCGCGGACGGTGGTTCGCACGCTGGTCGGCGATCTCAGGCTCGACGTTCCCTCCCCCAGCTTCGCGCTGGTGCAGCCCTACGAGGCGAACGGCACGCCGGTGCTGCATGCCGACCTCTACCGGCTCGGCGGTCCGCGCGAGGTCGACGAACTGGGGCTGTTCGACCGGGCCGATGCGATCGTCCTGGTCGAGTGGCCCGAGCGTTCGGACGAGGTGGTGGAGCGGGCGACCGTGGCTATCAAGCTCGCCATTCCACCGGGCGGCGAGGGTCGGAGCGCGACGATCCGCTTCGCCGACGGGCGGGCCGTCTAGCGCGCTGGACTTCATCGGCCTCAACAAGTCAAATCGCCCACCATGCGCCGCGACTCGCTCTTCACCATCGCGCCCCACGCGCCTTTCCTCGCGACGCTCGCCGAGCGGGTGCTCGATGGCACGTTGCTGGGCGACTGGTCGCGCGAAGGCCCGTTCTGGCTGAGCGACGTCACCATCATCCTCCCCACGCGCCGCGCCCGGTTCGGGCTGGCGGAGGAGTTCGCCAAGCGCCTCGGCGGCACGGTGCTGCTGCCCGATATCCGCACCTTCGGTGGCGAGGTGGCCGATGAGGAGCCATTCCTGCCGCCCACCGACGCGCCCGCCAGCAGGCCGGCCGCCTCACTGCTCGAACGGCGGCTGACGCTGTCGCACCTGGTGCGGCTGTTCGCCGAGCGGGCCGAGAGCTTTGCCACTCCGCCCAACCCGGCGGAGATCTTCTGGCTCGCCGACTCGCTGGGCGAGGTGATCGACGACTTCACCATCGAGGACGTGTCGCCCGACAAGCTTAGGGATCTGGTGCCGGAAGAGCTGGCGGGGAACTGGCAGAAGGTGCTGGAATTCCTCGACGTGGCGCTGAAAGCCTGGCCGGCGATCCTCGCGGAGCGTGGTCGGATCGATGCAGCCGCAGCGCGTAACGAGCGGCTGTTGCGGCAGGCGGCGACAGCCGAGTTCGCATATGGCGAGCGGCCGGTCATCGCCGCTGGCTCGACGGGCTCGATTCCGGCAACCGCCGCACTGCTCAAGGCCATCGCCAAGCTGCGGCGCGGCGTGCTGGTGCTGCCGGGGCTCGACACGTCGTTCACCCCTGATCGGCATGAGCGGATGCTCGGCGGCGAGACAACACAGGGTCATCCGCAATATGGCCTGATGAAGCTCCTGCGAGGCCTCGACGCTGGTGTCGGCGAAGTCGAGGAGCTGGCGGGGGAAGCACATCGCACGGCGCTGGTGCGGGCGGCGCTGGCGCCGGCCAGCGAGACGCCGGCCTGGCCGATCCTCCGCTCGGACATTCCGGTGTGCAGAGCGCTCGAAGGCGTCAGCATCCTGGCAGCGCGCAATGCCGATGTCGAAGCGCGGGCAATTGCCCTCGCGGCGCGCTCCGCCCTCGCCGAACTCAAGACCGTCGGCATTGTGGCGCGCGATCAGACGCTGGCCCGGCGTATCGCGGCGGAACTCAAGCGCCACGGCGTCGAAGTCGATGACGCCGCAGGTACGCCTCTGTTCCAGTCCAGCGCCGGGCGGCTGGCGCGGCAGGTGCTCGCGGTCGCGACGGACAATTATGCACCGGTGGATATCATCGCCCTGCTCCGCAACGCGGCGGTCTCGCTCGATCTCGACCGCTACGCAGTGCGGCGCCTCGCCGACATCATCGACTTGAAGTTGCGCGCGGTACGCCCGGCGGCCGGGATTGCCGGACTGCGAGAACTCTCGGATCACGAGGACCTGCCGCAGTTGCTCGACAAGCTCGACGCGGCGATGCAGCCGGTCTTTGCGCTGGGGCAGCACGAGCGGATAACGGCGCCTGATCTCGCATCGGCGCTGCTCACCACTATGGACGTGCTGATCGGCGATGCCGAATTGCCGGGCATGCCGGAGTTCCGCCGCTGGGCTGGGGAACTGACCTCGCTCGACCAGGGCGGCACTGCCTTTGCGCCGTTCGACCTGGAGGCTGTGCTCGAAGCGCTGCTGGCCGGCACCAAGACGCAGGATCCGGTCCCGACCCGCGACGACATCCACATCTGGGGCGAGCTCGAAGCGCGCCTGCAGAACCCGGACCTGATGATCCTCGCCGGCATGAACGAGGATATCTGGCCACCGGTGGCCGATCCCGGTCCATGGCTCAGCCGCGGTATGCGGATCGGCATCGGGCTCGAGCCGCCCGAGCGGCGGCAGGGGCAGGCGGCGCACGATTTCGCCATGGCGGTCGGCAATGCCGAGGTGCTGATTGCCTATGCCGAGCGCATCGGCACGTCGCCGGCGCTCCCGTCGCCGCTGCTGCAGCGGCTCTATGCCTTCATCGGCGAGGCGGATGCCAAGGTGGTGAAGGCGCGCGGCGCGCGCTGGCTGGCGCAGGCCGAGGCGATCGACTTCGCCGGCGTGCCGCGCCCCGCGGACCGGCCGGTGCCCAATCCGCCCGCTAGCATCCGGCCGCGGCGGCTGTCGATCACCGAGATCGAGCCGCTGATGCGCTCGCCCTACGACATCTATGCCAAGCACGTGCTGGCACTGCGCCGCATCGAGCCGCTGGGCACCGAGCCGAGTGCCCGCGAGCGCGGCACGATGATCCACGGCGTGTTCGAGAAGTTCATCGCGGCCGGACTCGACCTCGATCTGCCGGAGGCCCTGCCGGAAATGATGGGCATGGCGCGCGATGCCTTTGCCGGGCTCGACGCCATCAAGGAGCGACGCGACATCTGGCTCAAGCGCTTCGAGCGCGCGGCGCGGCAGTTCCTCGACTACGAGCGGCGGCGCGACAATGAGATCGTCGAACGCCATGCCGAGACCAAGGGCGAGTGGAAATTCCCGGCGCTCGACAACTTCGCCCTGGTCGGCAAGGCCGACCGGCTCGACGTGAAGCGCGACGGCACGCTGGAGATCATCGACTTCAAGACCGGCGGCGTGCCGCAGCCCAAGGACATGACGGCGTTCGACGCGCCGCAGCTGCTGCTGGAAGCGGCGATGGCGCGGGCCGGGGTATTCCCAGGCATTACCCCGCGCGACAGCTCGGCGCTGACCTACATCAAGATCGGCCTCGGGCCGGCGGCGTTCCAGATCAAGCCGTTCAAGCTGCCAAAGGGCATGAGCCTGATGGACGCAGTGGGCGAGATCGAGCGCCGCATGCAGCGGCATGTCGATGCGTTCCTGCTGCATGACGGGCTGCCGATGGCGGCGCGGATCCGGCCGCGGGTGGAGACCGGCCGCAAATCCTACCCGGGCGACTACGACCACCTCGCCCGCACCGACGAGTGGACACTGACCGCCGGAGTGGACGACCCATGAGCCGGCGACTTCTCAACCCGATGCCGCAGCAGATCGTTGCGGCGCAGCGCGATGCCTCCGATCCGGAACGCAGCGTCTGGGTGACGGCCAATGCCGGCTCGGGCAAGACCTATGTGCTGACCGCCCGCGTGCTGCGGCTGCTGCTGAGCGGCGCCAAGCCCGAGGAGATCCTCTGCCTGACCTACACAAAGGCGGCTGCGGCGGAGATGCGCGGCCGCGTCGCCGAGCGGCTCGGGCAATGGGCCCTCGAAAGCGAAGACGAACTGATCAAGGATCTGACGGCGCTCAGTGGCGTGCCGCCGACACCGGGGATGCGCCTGCGTGCCCGGTCGCTGTTCGCACGCGCCCTCGAAGCGCCCGGCGGCTTGCGCATCCAGACCATCCACGCCTTCTGCGAGAGCGTGCTGCACCGCTTCCCGCGCGAGGCGGGCGTGCCGTTCGATTTCAGCGTGCTGGAGGAGCATCAGCGCGACAGCATGCTGCTCGAAGCCCGGGAGACGGTGATCGCCGCGGGTCTGCGCGGCAGTGGCGAAGCCACGGCGGTGGAGACGCTGTTCGGCCTGCTCAGCGATTTCCAGATCGAGACCGCGATCCTCGAAGCACTGAACCAGCAGCGGACGCTGCGGCGGGTGCTGGCGCAGCCGCGCGTCGCCAAGCGCGAGTTGCGGAAGCTGGTCGGCGATGTCGGCTCGATTGACGAGGTGATGGACGAGATCAGCTCGGGCTACGGGCTCAGCCGCAATGACCACGCTACGATCTTCTCGCTGATCGTGCCCGATCCCTACGGCACCGATTTCGTCGACCGGCTGAGCCAGATCGACCCGGAGCGGCCCGATGCCGACGACCTGCTCGATGCGTTCCTGACTCAGGCGGATCGCACAGCGCGGAAGACGCTGATCAAGAAGGCGACGGCAGTCCTTATCCCCGACGTGGCGGCCCGTGTGGTGGCCGAGGGGCAGCGGATCGAGCGGCTGTACCAGAAGCTGGTGACGGCCGAGCTGGTGGCACGCAGCGAGGCGATGCTCGACGTGGTGGCGGCGATTTCGGCGCATTACGAGAAGGCGAAGCGGGCCCGCTCGCTGCTCGATTTCGACGACCTGATCGAGAAACTCGCAGCGCTGCTGCGCGACGAGGCACAGGGCACGTGGGTGCGCTACAAGCTCGACGCCGGCCTCAGCCATATCCTCGTCGACGAGGGGCAGGACACCAACCCGCTGCAATGGCAGGTGGTGGGCGCGCTGATCGACGATTTCTTCTTCGGCGACAGCGCCGCCGCCGACCGGCCGCGCACGCTATTCGCGGTGGGCGACCAGAAGCAGTCGATCTTCTCGTTCCAGGGCGCCGACCCCGAGGTGTTCGTCGAAGCCGGGCGCCAGTATGCGTTCAGCGCCAAGGCGGCGCATTTCGAGATCACCCCGGTGCCGCTGCGCTACAGCTTCCGCACCCTGCCCAACGTGCTGAACGCCGTGGACGAGGTGTTCAAGCGGGCCGATCTGCGCGATGGGGCGCTGGAGGAGAGCGGCGTCGCGCACAGCACGGCGCGCGCCGATGCCGGTGGGTTGGTGACACTGTGGCCGCCGATCAAGGATCAGGCGGAGGAGACCGACCCGGAGAACTGGCCGACCGAGCCGCCGCTGATCCAGACGCAGAGCGCGCAGCGGCAGGTGGCAGAGCGGATCGCCCGCGAGATCAAGGGCTGGATCGACGCCAAGCGTCCGCTGGGACCGCGCGGCCGCGCGGTCAGCGCCGATGACGTGCTGATCCTCGTGCAGGTGCGCAGCATCCTGTTCCACGAAATCATCCGCGCGCTGATCCGCGCCGGAGTGCCGACGCCGGGGGCGGACCGGCTGGCGGTCACCACCCATATCGGCGTGCTCGACATGATGGCGCTGGGCGATGTGCTCAGCAATCCGGCCGACGACCTGCAACTGGCGGCGCTGCTGCGCTCGCCGCTGTTCGAGGTCAGCGAGGATGAGCTGCTGGCCGTGGCGCAGCCGCGCGGCGACAAGCGGCTGTGGCGGGCGATCGAGGGTTCCGACATCCCATCGGTGAAGGCGGCCTACGACCAGCTCTATCGCTGGCGCAACCGGCTCGATTTCGAGCGGCCGTTCAACTTCTACGCCGACGTGCTCTATGCGGGGGGCGGGCTGCGGCGGATGCGCGGCCGTTTCGGCAGCGAGATCGACGACGTGATGGCCGAGTTCCTCGACCTGGCACTGTCGCACGAGCAATCGACGCAGCCCTCGCTGCTGGGCTTTCTCGCCGAACTCAGGTCGCGCGAAGTGACGATCAAGCGCGAGCTGGCCGAAGGCGGCGCCGGGGTGCGGGTGATGACCGTGCACGGGGCGAAGGGACTCGAGGCACCGATCGTCATCCTCGCCGATGCCGCGATCACCGAGCGCGGCCGCGACCGGCGCAGCATCTATCTCAGGGCTGTGCCGCCGCTGTTCATTCACGCCTCGTCGTCCGCCACCCATGCGCCACAGACCAGCGAGTTCAAGGACGATGCCGACAGTGACCAGCTGAAGGAATACTGGCGTAAGCTCTATGTCGCGATGACCCGGGCCGAGGACGAGCTCTACGTCACCGGCTACCTGACCAAGCAGGGCAAGGTCGATGGCAGCTGGTACAAGGCCATCGAGCAGGGCTTGGGGCCGCTGAGCGAGAGCGTGGTCGATGCCGACGGCAATACCAGCGCGTTGGTCTATCCGAAGGAGCGGCCGGCACCTGCGAAGCTGAAGCCAAGCGAGGCCCTGGTGGGTACCGCTGCCGCCCTGCTCGACCTCACGCCGTTGCCACCCCATCGGGCCCGCAAGGTGTTGCGGCCGTCGAGCCTCGAGGTGCCATCCGATCCGGCTCGCTCGCTGGCGACACGACTGGAAGAGGGGCTCGACCCCGAGACGGCCCGCCTCTCCGGCACCGCACTGCATGCCCTGTTGCAGCACCTCGCGAAAGTGGATCCGGCTGACCGGGCAGCGGTCGCGGCGCGGGCTTTGCCGCTGCTGTTGCCGCAAGCGCCAGATCAGCATGCGCCGCTCGCCGCCAAGGCCATTTCGATCCTCTCCCGTCCGGAGCTCGCGCACCTGTTCACCGAGGGCAGCCGGGCGGAAGTGCCGTTCCTCGCAACCGCCATGCGGAACGGCGAAACGGTGACCATTGCCGGCCGCATCGACCGCATCGTCACCACCTCGGGCGGCGTACTGCTGGTGGATTTCAAGTCCGATGCCGACCCGGTGATGGAACCCGGGCGGGTGAAACCCGGTTATCTGACGCAACTCGGGCTCTATGCGCTTGTTGCAAAGCAGCTTTTCCCGGGGCAGAGGATAGAAGCCGGGATTCTCTGGACTGAGTTGGAATCGCTGCTAAAATTGCCCGACGCTGCTTTGGCGGAAGCGGCGCGGGGGTTCACCATCCGGTGACGTTCGTTGAAGTCACACTGGACTCTACCTAGCTTTTGGATCAAACAGACCGCCGCTTTCAACCCAAAAGGCAATCCCAATGACAACCCACGTTTCCGACGCCAATTTTGGCGAGGAAGTCCTGTCCTCGAAAGAGCCCGTGCTGGTAGATTTCTGGGCAGAATGGTGTGGCCCGTGTCGCGCCATCTCGCCGGTTCTGGAAGAGCTCTCCACTGAGCTCCAGGGCAAGGTGAAGATCGTCAAGCTAAACGTCGACGACAACCCGAATACCACCGTCAAGTACGGCGTGCGTTCGATCCCGACGATGATCCTGTTCAAGGGCGGCGAAGCCGCGGACATGAAGATCGGCGCGGGCACCCCGAAGGCCGGCCTTGCGAAGTGGCTCGAGAGCCACGCTGCCTGATACGGGCGCGACACTCGCCGCTTTGATAGAAAACGCCGCTGGTTCACGCCGGCGGCGTTTCTCTTTCCGGCAAAGGCGTGGAATGACATGCCTTTCTTTCCCCGCCGACTCCCTGTAGCTTTCATCGGTAATCGACGATGGAGACGATCATGGGTACGCGCGTCAACGACCAGAACTTCGAAGCCGAAGTGCTGAATTCCAGCAAGCCAGTCCTCGTCGATTTCTGGGCCGAATGGTGCCCGCCGTGCAAGGCGATGGATCCGATCCTCGACGACCTCACCACTGAACTCGCCGCCAAGGTGAAGATCGTCAAGCTCGACGTCGACAGCAATCCGTCGACAGTGGTGAAATATAACGTGCGCGCCATGCCGACGCTAATCGTGTTCAAGGACGGCGAGCCGGTGGATTTCAAGGTCGGCGCCGGGCAGTCGCGCGTGCAGCTGATCAAGTGGCTGGATCAGTTCGCCGCATAATTTCGAGCAGGATTTTCCGGTGCGATGGGGCATAGTCCCCGCCCTGCACCGGAGGACTGCATGACTTTCGACCACCTCGCCAAAGCCCCGTTCAACCTCGACGCCCAGGCGCTTGCCTGGGTGCGGGAGCGCTTTGCGGCGCTGACCCCGGACGAGAAGTTGCGGCAGCTGTTCAACCTCCTGTCGCGGGGGCAGAACCCGGACGAGGTCGCCCGGATTCGGGCCTTCCGGCCTGGTGGAATAACCCGGCATGCCGGCGCCGATGTCGCGGCGGAACGGGCGCTGTTCGCCGATCTCAATGCCGCCGCACCGGTGCCGCTGCTGGTTTCGGCCGACCTCGAGGGCAGCCGGATGAGCCTCGCCGCGGGGGCGGAAATGCCCAACCCGCTAGCGCTCGCGGCGATTGACGATATCGAGGTCACCGCCGAGGTCAGCCGGATCATGGCCGAAGAGGCCCGGACGATCGGCATCAACTGGAGTTTCACCCCGGTCCTCGACATCAACGCGGCGTTCCGCAGTGCCATCGTCGCGACGCGTGGCTTCGGCTCGGACGTGGAGACGGTCGAGAAGCACGCACTGACCCAGATGCGGGTGTTCCAGGAGCATGGGGTCGCCTCGGCGATCAAGCACTGGCCCGGCGAGGGTTTTGACGATCGCGACCAGCACCTCGTCACCACCATCAACCCGCTGTCGCTGGACGAGTGGGAGGCCAATTTTGGCCGGCTCTATCGCGGGGCGATCGCGGCCGGCGCGCTGTCGGTGATGTCGGCGCACATCGCGCTGCCGGCCTTCGTGCGGTCGCTGGATCCCAACGCCGGGATCGAGGCGTTCCGACCGGCCTCGATCAGCCGCCTGCTGAATGAGGAGTTGCTGCGCAAGCGCCTCGGCTTCAACGGGTTGATCGTTTCCGATGCGACACCGATGGCCGGGTTGGGAGCATGGTCGAAGCGTAGCGAGCATCTGCCGGAGATCATCTCCTCGGGTTGCGATGTGATCCTGTTCTCGGACGATTACGACCAGGACCTCGCCTATCTCCAGGCGGCGCTGGCCGATGGCCGGCTGAGCTGGGACCGGGTCGACGAGGCGGTGATCCGCCAACTCGGGCTGAAGGCGGCGGTTGGACTGCACAAACCGGCGGTGGCGGGGACACTGGCGAGCAGCGAGACGCGCGCCTATGCCGACGCGGTGGCAAAGCGGGCGCCGACGCTGGTGAAGGACGTCCAGAACCTGCTGCCGCTCGATCCCGCGAAGCACAGGCGCGTGCTGGTGATTTCCGGCGGCATCGTGTTTCCGTTCCTGCCGCATCCGCTTCCGTTCTCAGTGCCAGAGCTCCTGCGCGAGAAGGGCTTCGAGGTGACGGTGCATGATGCCACCACTGAGGTGGACGCGGATAAGTTCGACCTGGTGCTCTACCTGTTCGGCGACGAGACGCTGCTGACGCGGGGGCGGATCTTCCTCGACTGGCTGCGGCTCACCGGCAGCTTCGGCAAGGCGATGCACCGGCACTGGCACGACATCCCGACGCTGATGATCTCGTTCGGCTACCCGTACATGCTCTACGACGCGCCGCGGGTGCCCACCTACATCAACGCCTATTCGACCACCGAGACGATGCAGCGGGCGGTGGTCGAGGCGTTACTGAGCAACCTGCCGTGGAACCGGCACTCGCCGGTCGATCCGTTCTGCGGGCTCGAGGACGCGCGTTACTGAGGCCGCGGAGGCGCCTCGCCGTTACTTCGGCGGGGTACCGTTCTGGTGGAGGACGTGGCCGGCGAGGTAGAGCGAGCCGGCGAACACCACGCGGGCGGGGTGGCCGAGCCGGGCCGCATCGGCCAGAGCGTTGAGGATCGAGGTCGATGCCACGGCGTCGAAGCCCGTGGCGTGGGCCTGCTCAACGATGGCCGATGCCGGATGGGCGTTCGGCTCGCCCGGAATGGATAGGGCGAAGACCTTTTCCAGCATGCCGCTGAACGGCGCGAGGAAATCGGCGGGCTTGCGGGTGTTCATCAGCCCCATGATCAGGACTAGCGGCAGCGGACGCCGGACCTGCATCTGCTGCAGGGCCAGCGAGAGCGCGGCCGCGCCGTGCGCGTTATGGCCGCCGTCGATCCAGAGCTCCGAGCCCTCGGGCAGCATTTGCAGCAGCGTGCCATGCACGGGCTGCAGGCGGGCCGGCCAGACCACGTCGCGGAGGCCGCGGGCAATGTCGGCCTCGGTCACCGGCAGGCCGAAATGCCGTGCCGCGGCGATGGCCAGCGCGGCGTTGTCGAACTGATGCGGGCCGGCCAACGCCGGCGGCGGCAGGTCGAGCAAGCCCTGCTCGTCCTGGTAGACCAGCCGGCCGTTCTCGGATTGGCTGTTGAAATCCTCGCCGGCGATCAACGGCGTCACGCCAAGCCGCGCGGCTTCCCGCACCAGCATGGCGCGACCCTCGTCGCGCTGCCGGCCGAATACGGCCTTTGAGCCGCGCTTCATGATGCCGGCTTTCTCCCAGGCGATCTTCGACAGGCTGTCGCCGAGGAAGTTCTGGTGGTCGTAGTCGACCGGAGCGATGACGGTGCCCAGCGGGTGCGCGACCACGTTGGAGGCGTCAAAGCGCCCACCCATGCCGGTTTCGAGCAGCAGGTAATCGGCCTTCACTTCCGAGAACAGCTTGAACGCAGCTGCAGTAGTGATCTCGAAGAAGGTGATGGGCTCGCCGCCATTGGCCTCTTCGCAGAACTCCAGCGCCTGGTTGAGCTTGCGGGATGACACCAGCTTGCCGGCCAACCGGATGCGCTCGTTGAAGCGCACCAGGTGGGGCGAGGTCATGACGTGCACCTTCTTGCCCGACGCTTCGAGGAAGGCGCGCAGATAGGCGATCGTCGAACCCTTGCCGTTGGTGCCGGCGACGTGGATGACCGGCGGCAAATGGTCCTGCGGATTGCCGATCCGCTCGAGCAGGCGCAGCTCGCGGTCGAGCTTCAGGTCAATAAGCTTCGGATGCAGCTTGAGCAGCCGCTTCAGGATAGCGTCGGTGCGGGACACGGGGACGAGATTCTCGAACAGGAGCATGGCGCGCTTTTAGCACCCGGTTCTCGCGTGATGAAGAGGCGGCCTACTCGGCGTGGGCGGCTTCCGGCATGCCGACGAGATCATCACCCGCGTTGGCCGAAACCGGCGTCGCGAGGCGGGCCGGGGCGGTTTCGCTCAGCTCCTCGCGCTGCGGTGACTTGGTGAGGATGCCGACCAAGGAGCCGATGGTTTCGCGCAGGTTGTGCCGGTGCACCACCATGTCGATCATGCCGTGCTCGTAGAGATATTCCGAGCGCTGGAAGCCCTTGGGGAGCTTTTCGCGGATGGTCTGCTCGATGACGCGAGGGCCGGCAAAGCCGATCAGCGCGCCGGGCTCGGCGAGGTGCACATCGCCCAGCATGGCGTAGGACGCAGTGACGCCGCCGGTGGTGGGGTTGGTGAACACCACGATGAACGGCAGCCCGGCCTCGCGCAGGCGCAGCACTGCGACGGTGGTGCGCGGCATCTGCATCAGCGACAGCACGCCTTCCTGCATGCGGGCACCGCCCGACGAGACGAACAGCACGAACGGGGTACGCTTGCTCGCGGCAGTCTCGAGCCCGGTGACGATGGCCGAACCCGCGGCCATGCCGAGCGAGCCGCCCATGAAGTCGAAATCCTGCACGCCGACCGTCACCGGCTGGCCGAACAGCTCGCCGACGCCGACGGTGACCGCATCCTCGGTACCGGTCTTCAGCCGGCTTTCCTTCAGGCGGTCGGCATAGCGCTTGGAATCGCGGAACTTCAGCGGATCATGCGGCACGGCAGGCAGCGCCACGGTGTCGTATTTGCCCTCGTCGAGGAAGGTCGACAGCCGGTCGGAGGCCTTGATCTTCATGTGGTAGCCGGAATTGGGCACCACCCACATGTTCGCTTCGAGATCGCGGTAGAACACCATCTCGCCCGACTCCGGATCCTTGACCCAGAGGTTCTCCGAGCCGGTATCCTTCGGTTTGAGGAAGGAGCGGATGCGGGGGCGGACGACGTTGTTGATCCAGTTCATTGCCTAAGCCTGTTCGCGGTCCATGTGCGCGCCAAACGGCGCTGCCATGGGCCTATATGGTGATTGTGGCAGATATTATCAGGATCGGCTCTCGTGGTTAAGCCACGGTACCGTCATTGGTAACCGGATTTGGTGGTTCAGGCTGCCGCCTTGGCCCGCTTCACGCCGCTGGCGAGACCTGCGACCATCGTGGTCACCGCCGCAACGGTGCCGGCCGTGGCCTTGCCATTGTCGAGCGAGCCGAGCACCGCGTTGCAGATTGCCGTGCCCACCGCGACGCCGTCGGACTCGCGGCCGAAAGTTGCCGCATCATCGGCGGTCTTGATGCCGAAGCCCACGACAACTGGCAGGTCGGTATGGCCCTTGATGCGCTGCACGGCGGTGCCGACTGCGGCCGTCGCCTTGATCGTGCCGCCGGTAATGCCGTTCATCGAGACATAGTAGACGAAGCCAGAGGTGTTGTTCAGCACTGCCGGGAGGCGCGCGTCGTCGGTGGTCGGCGTAGCCAGCCGGATGAAGTTGAGGCCTGCCTTCAGGGCCGGGATGCAGAGCTCGTCGTCCTCTTCGGGCGGCAGATCAACAACGATCAGCCCGTCGACGCCCGCCGCCTTGGCGGCCGTGAGGAAGGCATCGACGCCGAAGATGTAGATGGGGTTGTAGTAGCCCATCAGCACGATCGGGGTCTCCTGGTCCTTCTTGCGGAAGGCTTCGACCATGCCCAGCGTCTTCTTCATGGTCTGGCCCGCGGCCAGCGCGCGCTGACCTGCCGCCTGGACGCCGGGGCCATCGGCCATCGGGTCGGAGAAGGGCATGCCGAGTTCGATGATATCAGCGCCGGCAGCTGGCAGCGCATCGAGGATGGCCTGGGCGGTGGTGAGGTCCGGGTCGCCGGCCATGGTGTAGGTGACGAGAGCCGGGCGGCCTTCGGCGGCGCACTTGGCAAAGCGGGCGGGGATACGGGTGGTCATTACGAGTTCATCCCCAGGTAGCGGCCGACGCTCTCGACGTCCTTGTCGCCGCGGCCCGAGAGGCACAGGACGATAGTCTCGTCCTTGCCCATGGTCGGGGCGACCTTCATAAGCTGTGCCAGCCCGTGCGCGCTTTCCAGCGCGGGAATGATGCCCTCGAGGCGGGTGCAGAGCTGGAAGGCGTCGAGCGCCTCCTTGTCGGTGATCGGTGCGTAGGTGACGCGCTTGGTGTCGTGCAGATAGGAGTGCTCGGGACCGACACCGGGGTAATCGAGGCCGGCGGAGATCGAGTGACCTTCGAGGATCTGGCCGTCGGCATCCTGCAGCAGGTAGGTGCGGTTGCCGTGCAGCACGCCGGGGCGTCCGCCGGTCATCGAGGCGGCATGGCCGTTCTCGACCTCGATGCCATGGCCGCCGGCTTCGGCGCCATAGAGTTTCACCGAGGGGTCATCGAGGAAGGCGTGGAAGGTGCCGATGGCATTGGAGCCGCCGCCGACGCAGGCGACCAGCGCGTCGGGGAGCTTGCCGGTCTCGGCCTGCATCTGCGCCTTGATCTCTTCGCCGATCACCGACTGGAAGTTGCGGACCATCTCCGGATAGGGGTGCGGGCCTGCCGCGGTGCCGATCAGGTAGTAGGTGGTCTCGACATTGGTGACCCAGTCGCGCAGCGCCTCGTTCATGGCGTCCTTGAGGGTGCCGGCACCGGCGGTGACCGGACGGACCTCGGCGCCGAGCATCTTCATGCGCAGGACGTTCGGGTACTGCCGCTCGACGTCGGTGGCACCCATGAACACCACGCAGGGCAGGTCGAACTTGGCGCAGACCGTCGCCGTCGCCACGCCATGCTGGCCGGCGCCGGTTTCGGCGATGATGCGGGTCTTGCCCATGCGCTTGGCCAACAGGATCTGGCCGAGCGTGTTGTTGATCTTGTGCGAGCCGGTGTGGTTCAGCTCTTCGCGCTTTAAGTAGACCTTGGCACCGCCGAGGTGCTCGGTCATCCGCTCGGCGAAATAGAGCGGCGACGGGCGGCCGACATAGTGGGTGGCGAGGTGCTTGATCTCGGCCTGGAACTCAGGGTCGGCCTGCGCGGCGCGATAGGCCTTCTCGAGATCGAGGATCAGCGGCATCAGCGTCTCGGCGACGAAACGGCCGCCATAGAGACCGAAACGACCCTGGTCATCGGGGCCGTTGCGAAGGGAATTGGCCCCAGTCACGGTCACTTCAGCAGACTCCTATCCGTGCGCGGCTCGCGCCTGGTCGATAAAGGCCCGGATCAGCGCCGCGTCCTTGACGCCGGGCGCGGTTTCGACGCCGGAGGAGACATCGACGCCAAACGGCCGAACGGCCTTGATCGCGTCCCCCACCGTCTCGGGCGTGAGGCCTCCCGAAAGCATGAATGGAAGGCTGGGGTCAAGCGCCTTGAGCAGGGCCCAGTCGAACGGCACGCCGAGCCCGCCGGGGCGGTCGGCGCCCTTGGGCGGCTTGGCGTCGAGCAGGATGCGATCGGCCACATCGGCGAAGTCGGTTACGTGCGCGACATCCTCGGCAGTGCTGATCCCAACCGCCTTCATGATGGCGATGCCGGCTTCATCGCGGATGGCCTCGACGCGATGCGGCGTCTCGGGGCCATGCAGCTGGATCCAGTCGGGACTGAGCGCCGCGACTTCCATGACGAGGGAATTGTCCGGGTTCACCAGCAGCACGCAGGTCTCGACCCGACCGCGGGCCTCCGAGATGAGGAGCTGCAGGTTCTCGATATCGACGTAGCGCGGGCTGCGCTCGAAATGCGTGAAGCCAACGATGTCAGCGCCGGCATCGATCGCCGCTTCCAGCAGCGCGGGGGTCCTGATGCCGCAGATCTTGACGATGAGGGGGTCGGGCATGAGCTCGGGTCAGTTAAGGGAAGCGAATTCTTGAGCCCCGATCTGCGTCGGGGGTTCGGGCGAGCGGCGGGCAACCTCGAGCTCGCGGTGGAGCCGCTCGGTCTCGCGCTTGAAATGCCGTTCATCGCGCCGATGCGGGCCCTGGGCGAACCAGGTGGCGACACCGCCGAGCAGCACGCCGACCAGGAGCACCGCAAAAATCACCAGGAACAGCGGCACGCCAACGCCGGGCGAGGTCAATGCATCGACCGGGGCGAAGGGATTGAAATTGACCACCACGAGCTGGCGGTTGGCCAAGGCAAACACGATCAGCACCGCGCAAAGCGGCACCAGCACGAACCAGCCGACTATGCGCCTAATCATCGGTAGAGCCCGGCATCATCCCGCGCGATTGATCCGCTCACGGATTTCCTTGCCGGCCTTGAACTGGGGCACATATTTCTCGCCCACATCGACGGTCTCGCCGGTCCTTGGATTGCGGCCGACACGTGCCGGCCGGTTCTTCACCGAGAAGGCGCCGAAGCCGCGCAACTCAACCCGGTCGCCCCGGGCCATGGCGTCGCCCACCTCGTCGAGGATGGCGTTCACGATGTTCTCTATATCACGCTGAAACAGATGCGGATTTTCTTCGGACAGTCGCTGCACGAGTTCGGACTTGATCATACCGCCCCCCGGCGCTCCTCCACGGGTCGATGGGTTGTCACATCGATGGGGCAGCCTGCCAAAGCGAGACCAAACCGTCAAGGGACATCGCCCCGTCGACACCAGACCGTACCATTTCGGCAGCGCTCTGGCCGAGCCAGCGGCCGACGCCGAACCAGCCTTCGGCCGGCAGCGGGAAGTAATCGACCACCGGCAGATCGGCCGCAACGGACTTGTCGGCCTCGAGCCAAGTAATGGCTTCGGACTCGCCACCAATCGCATCGATGAGCTTGGCGTCCACGCCCTGCCGCCCGGTGATGATGCGGCCGTCGGCCAGAGCCAGGGTTTCGGGCCGCGGAATGCCGCGACGCTCGGCCACGATGTCGACGAACCACTCGAACGAATCGTTGACCAGCGCCTGCAGCGAGGCGCGCACCTCGCCCTCCATCGGCTCGTCGAAATCCGGCTCTGCCTTCAGCGGGCCGGTCTGCACCTTGTCGAAATCGACGCCGATCGTGTCGAGGAGCTTGCCGGCGTTGACGTGCTGGAACAGTACGCCGATGGAACCGACGATCGACAGCCGGCGGGCGAAGATGCGGTCGGCACCGATGGCGGTCATGTAGGCGGCGGAAGCGCCGAGCTCGCTGATCACCGCGACAACCGGCTTCTTGGCGCGCAACACGGCGAGGGCCTCGTACAGTTCCTCGCCGCCGGCGGTGGTGCCACCGGGCGAGTTGATGGCGACGATCACCGCCTTCACCGCATCGTCCTCGGCGAGCTTGTCGAGGATCTTCAACCGCGCCGGATCGGTCATGATGGTGCCAGTGATGCTGACCCGGGCGATGCGATCGCCGGGACCACCCTGTTCCATTGCGAAGCGACCGACGACGGCGAGCACGGTGACGGCCAGTGCGAGGAAGAACAGCACGCGCCACAGCCGGCGCGAGCGGCGCAACCTGGCGTTGGCGGGGATCAGGTGCGCGGGGTCGCCGGACGTGTCGGTCATTTGGGCCTCGTTGAGGATTGGTGCGAGGTAACCCGCGGGCCGCGGCAAATGCAAGGCAGGGCTAGAGTTTCAGCCGCGGCCGTTCGGTCTTGATGAAGCCGGCGAGGTGATCGGCCTCGAACAGGGTGAGCGCCCGGCCCTGCTGCATCAGCCGATCGCGCTCGCGCCGGGACAGTGCGGCCTCGAGCGTCGCGGCCAGCCGGTTGCGCTGCATCTCTTCGGTCGCCTGCCGGCCGTCGATCCAGCTCTCGAAGCTCTTGTCGGCAAAGCCGAGCAGCAGCGCCGCAACGTCGTAGGCACCGCGTGTCGCCAGCAGTTCCGCGGCATTCTGCAACAGGCACCAGTGCCACTGGCCGCCGTCCCGCGGCACGATCTCGGCGGCCTCGAAGAGCGGCGCCGCGGCCCCTTCGGCATCGCCGAGGGAGAGGCGGTAGGCGGCGATATTGTTGAGCTGGAAGCCGAGCTGCAGGCTGCGGCCGGCAGCCCGGAGCTCGGGCAGTATCTGCTCGGACAGCGACAGCGGGCGCTCGGTGTCGCCGCCTTTGTGCAGCATTTCGGCAAGGTTCATCACCGAGCGAAAGCGGCCCTTGGGGTTGCCGGTATCGAGGTGCATGGCAAGGCCGGCTTCGGCACGGGCGAGGCCCGCCGTGACGTCGCCGCGCGTCCACATCTGCGTGCCGATCGCAACCAGCGCCCATGATTTCACCTTACTGGGCGGCATGTCGGCGATCAGCGTCTCGAGCTCGGCGACCAGTGGCTCGGCATCGCCCTGGTGATGGAAGAAGATGGTGATCCAGGCGGTGAGGACCAGCGCCTGGGTGTAGCGCAGCCGGTCATCGCTGCTGCGGAAATATGCCAGCGCCGGCTCGAGCCCCTGGTAGGCCCGGACGTCCATGGCGTTGTAGCGGCCGATCTCACCGAGGGCCAGTTGCAGTCGGGCCGCCGTTTCGGGCGGGACGGCGCCCACCAGCGACATGCCGGCCTCGATGGTCGCGAGCCCCTCGGCGCCGAGCTGTTCTTCCATGAAGTAGCGGTAGGAACCGGCGGCGATCTCGACATAGGTGGGCCAGTCGGCGCGGGTTTTGGTCCAGGCCAGCGCGGCGCGCAGGTTGTCGCCGTCCGGCCGGTAGATCTGGTCCCATCGCTCGTCGGGCAGCGCTTCCCAGCGCAGCACGCTGTCGGCGAAGAGTTCGCGGATATAGGCCGCGTGGCGGTCGCGGGTGGCGACGTCCTCGCCCGCTTCTGCCAGCTTGTCGAGGGCGAAGTGACGGGTGGAATCGAGCAGGCGATAGCGCGCGCGATCCTGCCCGTCACGCACCACCAGCGAGCGACGGACAAGTTCGGCGACGCGGGTCTCGGCGCCCTCACCCGCAACCGCATTGGCAGCGGAAATCGAGAAGCTGCCCTGGAAAACGCCGAGGGCGCGCAGCGTGCGCTGGTCGTCCGCCTCCAGCAGGTCGTAGCTCCAGGCCAGCGACGCGGCGAGCGAGCGGTGGCGCGGCAGGGCCGGATCCCAATCAGCTTCGAGGCTCGCCAATCGCTGCTCCAGCTGACGATCGACTGTCTCAATGCCGACCGTCGCGGCGCGCGCTGCGGCCATCTTCAGCGCCAGCGCCACGCCATCGAGCCGGCGGCAGAGGCGAGCGACGATCGGCAGCTCAGCCGGCGAAAGCCGTTCGCCGAAGGCTTCGTAGCAATAGGCGAGGAACTTGGCCGATGCGGCGTCGGCCAGTTCGCCCTCCGCGGTGACGGCAAAGGGCAGCAGCTTGAACACATGCTCCTCAGGCAAGGCGAGCGGCACCTGCGAGGTGGCGAGAATCCGGATGTTCGGGACCTCGGCGAGCAGCGTGCGGATGACGCGGGCGGCGGCGCCGCGCACATGCTCGCAATTGTCGAATATCAGCACCGCCTCGCTGGGCCGCAGATATTCGACGATCGACTCGAGTGAGCGGCTGCCGGCCCGGAACGGTACGGCAAGGGTCTGGATGAGGACGCTTTCGATGAACTCACCGCTGCTGAGCGAGGCGAGATCGACCATCCACACGCCGCCATCGACAGTGCCCAGCGTTTCGGCCACGGCAACGGCGAGTGTGGTTTTGCCGACACCGCCGGGGCCCAGGATGCTGACCAGCCGGTACTGGTCCAGCAGCCGCGCCACGGCCTCGATCTCCCCCTCGCGCGCTACGCAATCAGCGCGATAGCGGCCGATATTCCCGGCGGTGCCGGCCGGACGGCGGCGCAGCGTATCCTCGTCCTCAACCGGCTCGGGACCGACGTATTTATAGCCGCGGCCGTGCACTGTGGCGACGAAACCCGGGCCCAGCGCCTTGCGCAGCGCCGACATGTGGACCTGCAGCGTATTCTCCTCGACCACCACCCCGGGCCACACCGCATCGAACAGCGCCGCCTTGTCGAGCAACTGGTTGGGCTGGCCCAGCAGCACCTCGAGCAGGTCGAACGAACGGCTCGACAGCTCGATCACGCCCTCGGGGCCGACGAGCTCGCGTTCACGCGGCCTGATCCTGTAGTCGCCAAAGCGTTTTTCCATTGTGGCAGCATAGCCTAGCCGCCTGAGTCCCGTCGATCAGGACCGCTTCAGAACTCTTCAGGATTGCCCCAAGGACTGCCGCCGCCGCCCGGGCGATGATCATCGCATCAGATCCGAGGAGACGGAAAATGCTGTACCAGCCCAAGTCCCGCACCACTGCCGCAAGGCTAGCCCGCGCCGTCTTTGGCGCCATTGCCGGCATGTTCGCCGGCATCGCCCGCACCCACTCGGACGGAGCCTATCTCGACGGCATGCGCAGCAACGAACTCGAAGACCTCGGCCTCCGCCGCCGCGACCACGGCGGGTACGGGACGTTCAAGTGATCAGCCTAGCTTCCGCACCATGTACCGCGCCTCCGCCTCGTAGCTCAGTAGCTTGCCGTAGAGTTCGTCGACTTCGGTCACCTCGAAGCCGTGGCGTTGCCAGAACGGGAGCGAGCCGTTGACGGCGACGAGGGTCATCGTGGGGTAGCCCTCTACGCTGGCGTGTTTCACCAGTGCATCGACGATCTTCGACGCGGCGCCGACGCGGCGGCTGACCGGTAGCAGGCAGAGGTCGTGGAGATAGTAGGTGTCGGGTTCGGTTGGCAGCTGACCCAGCAGCGTGTTGAGCGGCGGCAGGGTGCCGTAGAGCCAGGGGTGGCTCAGCACATAGCCGGCCGGCTTGTCGCCGATTTCGAGCAGGTAGCAGCCGTTGCGGTAGAGCTTCAGCCGCTCGGCCAGCACCTCGGGGGTCTCGAAGAAATCGACATGCACGGTGTCGGCGATGCCCTGCACGGCCGGCAGGTCATAGGCGGTCATGGCGCGCCAGGCGACATCCTTCAGAACCATCCGAGTTCCCCAAAACTCTCATGAAAAGGGCCCGCACCTGATGGTGCGAGCCCCGTATGCGCAGACCCGCGAGCGCTGGAGCACTCGCGGAAAAGCTTACTTCTCGTCGCGGCCCTTGAGCGCGGCGCCCAGGATGTCGCCGAGCGAAGCGCCCGAGTCCGACGAACCGTAGGCAGCGACAGCTTCCTTTTCCTCGGCGATTTCGAGCGCCTTGATGGAAAGCTGGATGCGCTGGGTCTTGCGATCGTACTGGGTGACGCGCGCGTCGACCTTCTCGCCCTTGGAGAAACGCTCCGGACGCTGGTCGTTGCGGTCACGCGACAGATCGGCGCGACGGATGAACGCGGTCATCTCGGTGTCGGCGATGCGGACTTCGATGCCGCCGTCATTCACTTCGGTCACGGTGCCGGTCACCACGGAACCCTTGCGGATGCCGTCGCCGCCGGTATCGGCCACTTCGCCGACTGCCAGCTGCTTGATGCCAAGCGAGATACGCTCCTTGTCGACATCGACGTCGAGCACCTTGGCCTGGACCATGTCGCCGCGGTTGTAGGCTTCGAGAGCCTGCTCACCGGGCTTCTGCCAATCGAGGTCGGAGAGGTGGACCATGCCGTCGACATCGCCATCGAGACCAATGAACAGACCGAACTCGGTCTTGTTCTTGACCTCGCCCTCGACAACGGTACCCGACGGGTACTTCTCGGCGAAGGTTTCCCACGGGTTCGCAAGCGTCTGCTTGAGGCCCAGCGAGATACGGCGCTTCTCGGGATCGACCTCGAGCACCATCACTTCCACTTCCTGCGAAGTGGAGACGATCTTGCCCGGGTGGACGTTCTTCTTGGTCCAGCTCATCTCGGAAACGTGGATCAGGCCTTCGATGCCCGGCTCCAGTTCGACGAACGCACCGTAGTCGGTGATGTTGGTGACGCGGCCGGTGAACTTGGCGCCAACCGGGTACTTCACCGCGATGCCATCCCACGGGTCGGCCTGCAGCTGCTTCATGCCCAGCGAGATACGATGGCTCTCGTGGTTGATGCGGACGATCTGCACCTTGATGGTCTCGCCGATGGCGAGAACTTCCGACGGGTGGTTGACCCGGCGCCAGGCGATATCGGTAACGTGCAGCAGGCCGTCGATGCCGCCGAGGTCCACGAACGCACCGTAATCGGTGATGTTCTTGACCACGCCGTCGACGACCTGGCCTTCCTCGAGCTGCTGGACGATCTCGGAGCGCTGCTCAGCGCGGCTCTCTTCGAGGATCGCACGACGCGACACGACGATATTGCCGCGGCGCTTGTCCATCTTCAGGATCTGGAACGGCTGCGGCACATTCATCAGCGGGCCGATGTCGCGGATCGGACGGATGTCCACCTGCGAACGCGGCAAGAAGGCAACGGCGCCTTCGAGGTCGACGGTGAAGCCGCCCTTGACCTGGTTGAAGATGATGCCTTCAACGCGCTGGTTGGCGTTGTACATCTCTTCGAGCTTGACCCAGCTCTCTTCGCGGCGAGCCTTCTCGCGGCTGAGGACAGCCTCGCCGACAGCGTTCTCGACGCGATCGACATAGACTTCGACGGTCGAGCCGACCTTGATGGTGCCGTCACGACCGGCGGCGCCGAATTCCTTGAGCGCGATGCGCCCTTCGGTCTTCAGGCCGACGTCGATGATGGCGAGATCCTTCTCGATCGCCACGACGGTGCCCTTGACCACGGTCCCTTCCAGCGGCTCGTTCTCGAGGAACGAGTCCAGCAGCAGGGATTCGAAATCTTCCTTGGTAACAGTTTGAACTGCCAAACGACTTCTCCAATGCGCCCGGTGGCTTGAGTGAAAGGCCCGGTTGCCAATCGCCATTCAAAGGCGATCCGGTGCGCTGGCGCGCGAGCCATATGGGTTTAGGATTGTTTTCCGCTGCCGGCTCTTGGAACATGCCGGGGGACGAAAGCCGCAAGGTTTGGTTTAGCAGCTCTAGAAGCTACGCCTTGCGCGCCATGACCCCGTCGACAATGGCGACGGCTGCGCGGAGTGCGGCCTCTATATCCAAGAGCGTGGTGTCCAGCAAGTGGGCATCAGCAGCGGGATAGAAGCCGCCATTGGGATTGGCGCTGTCCCGCGCGTCCCGCTCTTCTATTTGGTGATAGAGGGCGTAGCGATCAACCACCTCGCCGCGCGCTTCCAGCTGGCGGGCCCGGCGCTCCATCCGCGACTTGCTGTCGGCGACGATGAATAGCTTCACATCGGCATCGGGGCAGACGACGGTGCCGATGTCGCGGCCATCGAGCACGGCACCGGCGGGGCCATGGGCGAAATCGCGCTGGTATTGGCGCATGGCGATGCGCACCTCGTTGATCACGGCGACGTGCGAGGCAAGAACTCCGGCCTCGGCGCTGGTCAACTTGTCGATATCGGTGAGGTGCGCGGCATCGAGCGCCCGGGCGGCGGCAATGGCCCTCGCCTCGAAATCGGGCTGCCCCAGATGTGCGCCGACGGCGATCCCGACCGCGCGGTAGAGCAAGCCGGTGTCGAGCTGCGGCAGGCCGTAGTGCCGCGCCAGGCCCGCGGCGAGCGTCCCCTTTCCGGATGCTGCCGGTCCATCCACCGCGATGATCATTGCCCCTCCGCGCCCGCACTGCAGCCGCCCTCCCTATCATGGCGCCGCGACCAGCTGCCAGCACGCCACCGATCAACCCCCAGGGATCACGGACCGAGGGCTCCATTTTCGGTTTGACAGGGGGCAGCTTTCACCCTAACCGGACGTTTCCCAGCGGGTGGCCCCGCCTTTCTAATGAGGAAGCAATTGGCCAACGACGAACGCGGTACAAAACGGGAAGATCCCGATACCGGCAAGAAGTTCTATGATCTGAACAAGGATCCGATCGTCTCGCCCTATACCGGCAAATCCTATCCGCGCTCTTTCTTCGAGCAGAACGCAGTTGCGGCGGTTCGCGCCAAGGCGGCTGTGGTGAGCGCGGCAGAGGATGACGAGGAAGAGGTCGAAGTCGAGGAGGTCGCCGAACCCGGCGCTCCCGAGATCGTCTCCCTCGAGGATGCCGATGCCGAAGAGGCAGGTGTCGAAGGCGAGGATATCCCTGATGTCGAGGACGTCGAAGACGTCGAGGACATTGGCGAAGACGACAGCGACGTGTTCCTCGAAGAGGACGAAGACGAGGACGAGAACCTCGATTTCGACGTCGGCGGCGGCGACGAGCGCTAAGCTCCGAACCAGCCGAGCGCGTTGTCGGATAGTGAAAGTCGCCAACTTTCGCCGACCGCGCGATGCCCGCGAAATACCCCTTGCATGCGAGAGGTGACGTGGGTAGATAGCACCGCGCTTCGACGGGAGACCGCCGCGGCGCACACCCAAGACACGATCCGTTCGTGTCACCGGACGTGATCCAGCGGATCGTTGATGGGGCCATAGCTCAGTTGGGAGAGCGCTTGCATGGCATGCAAGAGGTCGTCGGTTCGATTCCGATTGGCTCCACCAAGTCCCCCGGGCAGGCAGGTCGCCTGACCCATGATGATGAGCCGCCTTCGGGCGGCTTTTTGTTTCAGCGCCGGAGGCGAAGATGACGCGAACCCATTGCGGCATGGATTTCGGCACCTCCAACTCCACCCTCGCGGCAGCCGGCGGCGACCAGCCGCCCCGACTGCTGCCGCTCGAGGACGGCAAGCCCACCATCCCCTCGGCGATCTTCTTCTCGTTCGAGGAAGATCGGACGTTCTTCGGCCGGCAGGCAGTGAGCGAATACGTCACCGGCGCCGATGGCCGGTTGATGCGCTCGATCAAGAGCGTGCTCGGCACCTCCCTGTTCAATGACACGACGCGAGTGAAGCGCGACGCGCTGAAGTTCTCCGATATCCTCGGCAGGTTCGTCGGCGAGCTCAAGCGCCGGTCCGAGGCTTCGCTCGGGCACGACATCGAGGATATCGTCTGCGGGCGGCCGGTGCGCTTTGTCGACGATGACGACAAGGCCGATGCCGAGGCGCAGCGCCAGCTCGAAGGCGCGGTGAAGGCGCAGGGTTTCAGGCACATCGAGTTCCAGTTCGAGCCGATCGCCGCAGCGCTCGACTACGAGCAGCAGGTGACGCACGAGGAACTCGGGCTGGTGGCCGATATCGGCGGCGGCACTTCGGACTTCACGGTGATCCGGCTGTCGCCGGAGCGCGCGACGCGGGCTGACCGCAAGGCCGACATCCTCGCCACGGCAGGCGTGCATGTCGGCGGCACCGATTTCGACCGGCTGCTGTCGCTGAAGAAGGTGATGCCGCTGATGGGCTATGGCACGGAGACGGCGGATGGCAAGCGCCCCCTGCCCTCGGCGCCGTACTATGACCTCGCCACCTGGCACCGCATCAACCGGCTCTACAATCAGAAGACGCTGCTCGAGCTGCGCTCGACCTACCAGGAGGCGCAGTTCCCCGACCTGGTCAGCATGCTGATCGCACTGGTAGAGGACCGGCAGGGGCACCGGCTGGCGGGGCGGGTGGAAGAAGCCAAGATCGCGCTCAGCGAGGCGCCGCAGACCGAGTTTCGCTTCGTGACGCGCGACGTGAAGCTGGAGACGCCGATCGCTCTCGAGGAGTTGGAGGCAGCGCTGCAAGGCGCCACGGCTGCGATTGCCACTGCGATCGGGCGTACCCTTGCGGCCGCCGGGGTCGAAGGCAGCCAGATCGACACTTTGATCCTCACCGGCGGCTCGACCCGCGTGCCTGCGGTGGGCGACATGCTGCGCGCACTGTTCCCCGAGGCCAAGGCGGTCGAGACCGACGCTTTCGGCAGCGTCGGGCTCGGCCTCGCGCTCGATGCGTCGCGGCGGTTCGGCTAGCGAGAGATCACGCGGCGCGGGAGACCCGGGCGGCTTCGGCATTGGCGTAGAGGTCGACGAGGGCTCGGGCGCGGACGATTGCGACCTCGCGGCCTTCGCGCAGCAGCGAAGTGGCCTTGGTCGGCATGATCAGTCCCGTTGCGGTTTCGACCAGCACCGCGTCCCAGCGTGTGGTGCGGGTGATGCGGATCGTGTAGCCGCGATAGCTATCGTCCAATAGGTGGTCCCCCGCCGAATGATGCGGTGTGCAATTGCAACGCTGCACCCAGCGTTCCACTCGCTCAACGACACCGCGATCACAACTAGCGCACGGTGTGGATTGTGGGGAGAACGGGAAACGTGATCGGCGGCGTCACGCTTCCGGGCATTTCGCCGTTTCGGCGAAATGCCGCAGGGTTTTGAGTGTTCACGCTTTCGAACCGGAAAAGTCTGCAACTTTTCCTGAAAGCGCTCTACAGGAAATCGTCGCGCCGCGGGGTGAAGCTGTCGATCAGCTTGCCCGCTTCCAGCGCCTTGACGCCATGCACCAGGCCCGACGGCACGATATAAGCGCCGCCCTTGCCGATGGTTTCGGTGATGCCGTCGATGGTCACCTCGAACACGCCTTCGGCCACATAGCTGGTCTGCAAATGCGGGTGCGAGTGCAGCGCGCCGACGCCGCCCTTGTCGAAGGTGAACTCCACCAGCATCAGCTCTGGCAGATCGAGAATCACCCGGCGGCTCGAGCCATCAAGCTGGGTCTGCTTGCCGTCGCCGGGCTGCGCGAAGAGAGGAGACATTCTGTCACTCACAGCTTGTAGGCCTTCTTGACCAGATTGTAGGCGAGGTCTTTGGCGACTTCGTGAGCTTCGTCCTCGTCGAGCCGGTGCTCGGTGACGAGGCGGGCAAGGAAGGCGCAATCGACGCGGCGGGCGACGTCGTGGCGGGCGGGGATCGAGGGGAAGGCGCGGGTGTCGTCGTTGAAGCCGACGGTGTTGTAGAAGCCGGCCGTCTCGGTCGCCATCTCACGGAAACGGCGCATACCCTCCGGGCTGTCGTGGAACCACCAGGGCGGCCCCAGCTTCAGCGACGGATAAACACCGGCCAGCGGCGCCAGTTCGCGCGCATAGACGCTTTCGTCGAGGGTGAAGAGGATGATCGAGAGCTTCGGATCGGTGCCCACGGCGTCGAGCAGCGGCTTCAGCGCGCCGACATAATCGGTGCGCGATGGGATATCGAAGCCCTTGTCGCGGCCGAACTTCGCCAGCATCGAGGGCGAGTGGTTGCGCCAGGCGCCGGGGTGGATCTGCAGCACCAGCCCGTCATCGATCGACATACGGGCCATTTCGGTCAGCATCTGGGCGCGGAACAGGGCGCGCTCACGGGCATCAGCCTTGCCGGTGCGGACCTTGTCGTAGAGCTGGCCCGCCTCCTTGGGCAGGAGGTTTGCGGTCTCGGCGGTCGGGTGGCCGTGGTCGGACGAGGTGGCGCCGAACTGCTTGAAATAGGCGCGGCGCTTCCGATGCGCTTCGAGATAGCCGTTCCAGTGGCCGGTATCCTCGCCGCTGATCTCGCCCAGCTTGTCGAGATTGTCAGCGAAGCCGGAGAAATCCGGATCGACTACCGAATCGGGACGATAGGCGGGGACCACCCGGCCTTTCCAGCCGCTATCGTGGATCATCTTGTGCCACTTGAGATCGTCGAGCGCCGCGTCGGTGGTGGAGATCACCTCGAGGTTGAAGCGTTCAAACAGGGCGCGCGGGCGGTAGTCGTCGCGCTCAAGCAGTTGGGCGATCTGGTCGTAGATCGCATCGGCGTTCTTCTCGCTGAGCCGCTCGGTGACACCGAACAGTGTCGCCAAGGTATGGTCTAGCCACGAGCGCGTCGGGGTGCCGCGGAACAGATAGTAGTGCTTCGCGAACAGCCGCCAGATCTTCCGCCCATCGGTCTCCACCGCCGAGCCATCGGTGGTCGGGACGCCGAGGTCCTCGAGGCGGATGCCCTGCGAAAACAGCATGCGGAAGACATAGTGGTCAGGAACGATCAGCAGGCGCGCCGGATCGGGGAACTTGTCGTTCTCGGCATACCAGCGCGGCTCGGTGTGGCCGTGCGGCGAGACCAGCGGCAGGTCCTTGATGCCGGCATAGAGCGCCTGCGCGATACCGCGGGCCTTGGGTTCGGCATCGAACAGCCGGTTGTCGTCGAGCAAAGTCATGGTCCGTAGTCCTCCGAACCACTTGGTTACTTAGCGGGGACGAGGATGTCAAAGCCGGTCAGGCGGAGCGGCCACCGACGCTGGCTCGCGTGCTCGCCGAGGACTACTTGGGCGTCAGTCCGTACAACCGCGCCATTTTCTCGACGTTGCCCATCACGCGGGCACGCAACTCGGGCGGGCCGAGCACTTCCACGTCGTCGCCGAGCTTGATGAATTCGTGGCTGGCCCAGCCCACTTCCTCGATCGGCACGTCGAACTCCGCCCAGCCATCGGCGTCCGGCACGAGGGTCAGCGCTTCGACCGCCTGCCGCACCGTGTCGCTCATTCCCCTGAGCTTGCGGCGGCCGACCTCGTTGGCCCGCACCCTCGCGATACCGACATAGATATCGCGCTCGAATTGCTTGGTGGCTTCCTGCCAGTGCGACGGCAGGTCGAAATTCTTGGGCCGGGTGAAGGTCTCGCCGGTGGGGCCGAGCGCCTGGATCTGCGACAGCCGGTAGGTGCGGGCGTTGCCGTCGCGTTGCGCCACGACGTACCAGACGCCGCCCTTCAGGACGAGGCCGAGCGGCTCGATCACCCGGTCCTGCACGTCCTTCCAGCTCTCGTAGCGGATAGCGATGCGGGTTTCGCTCCACACTGCCTCGGCCACCAGCTTCAGGAATTCCGGCTTGTAGCCGGGTTGGAACCAGCCGCGCGGATCGAGATGAAAGCGCGAGCTCATCCGCCGCGCCTCGGCCTGCCAGTCGGCGGGCAGCGCCGCCAGCAGCTTCAGCTCGGCCTGCGCCGCCTCGTCGCCGAGACCGAGTTCACCAGCCGGACCGGGCAAGCCCGAGAAGAACAGCGCCCGAGCTTCCGGGGCAGTGAGGCCGTTGAGCCGGGTCTTCCAGCCGTCGAGCAGGGCGAAACCGCCATTGCGACCGGTCTCGGCATAGACCGGAACGCCCGCGGCGCTCAGCTGGTCGATGTCTCGGTAGACGGTGCGAACGGAGACCTCGAGTTCTTCAGCCAGTGACTCGGCACTAGTCCGCCCCCGGGTTTGGAGGATCATCAGGATGGTGAGGAGGCGGCTTGCACGCATAAATCTTCTCTACACCAGCAACCCTGACAGCGGGTGTCAGTGTTACCGGCATAGAGTCGTTTCGTGAAGAGATGAGGAGAAGCGAGATGGCCTTCGATCAGGTGAACAGCGGTCGAGTAGATGGCGGCAAGGAGCGGACCCGCGTTGCGACGGACCTACGTCAGGCCGTCGCCATCATCAACGTTTCGCGCGCGGACCTGCCGGCGCATCGGTTTGGGCAGTGGGTCCGGTTGCTGGTGCTGCGCCGCTACGCCAACGCCATGCTGAAGCGGGCACTGCCCCGTCCCCAGCGCATGAACCTCGACGAACTCTCGCCGCACCTGCTCAAGGATATCGGCCTGCCACCGGACACCCGGTGAGATATCAGGCAGTCTGGCGGTCGAACTGGCCGTTCTTCATGAAGCGCCACAGATAGCTCGGCAGGATCGCGTCCATCGCGGTGGGCGCGATGTCGAATGCCGCGAGTGTGCGCTTTTCGCGCTTGGCTTCTTCGGAGACCATGTTGTCGGCCTGCAGCAGGTCGACCTGGTCGCCGGTGATAAGCGGCGAGGGCAGCAGCGACAGCGGGAAAGCCACCAGCTTCGCCAGCCCGGCCGGCAGCGGCAGCGTGAGGTTGCTGCGGCCGGTATCGGTGAGGACGCGCGCCACCAGCTCCTTGTGGGTCGCGACTTCCGGACCGCCGATCTCGTAGATCTTGCCGCCCTTTACCTGACCTTCCGCCGCGCGGCAGATCGCCTCGGCGACGTCGCCGACGTAGATCGGCTGGAAGCGCGACTTGCCGCCGATCACCGGCAGCACCGGCAGCATGCGAGCCAGCATGCCGTAGCGATTGAAGAAGCCATCGCCGGGGCCGAAGACGATCGAGGGCCGGATCACCACGGCCGACGGGAAGGCCGTCAGCACTTCGGTTTCGCCCAGCGCCTTGGTGCGGGCATAGCCGCTGACGCTCTGCGGATCGGCACCAAGCGCCGAGACATGCACCAGTTCGTCGACGCCAAGCGCCCGGGCCGCCTCGGCGATGTTCTTCGCGCCCATCGTGTTGACGGCACGGAAGCGCTGCTTGCCGCCTTCGACACCGATGCCGACCAGATTGATGACGATCGAGGCGCCCTTGATGGCGCGCTCGACCGAATCGCGGTTGCGGACATTGGCCTGGATCGGCATCACCTGGCCGACGGCGCCGAGCGGGCGCACATGGCCGGCGAGATCGGGGCGGCGCACCGCGACGCGGATGCGATAACCGCGCCGGGCGAGCAATTGCACCACCTGGGTCCCGATGAAGCCGGCGCCACCGAAGATAGTGACCAGGTTTGTGGTGGAATCCATGGCTCGGGCAGCTCCGCGGCAAGGCAAGTGGGCTAGGGTTTCGCCGCTTCTAGCGTGCGGGTCACGACGTGTCGAGTGGACGAGGCGCGCTCAGAGCGCAAAGCCCGTTGACAGCCCCCGCCCCTTCCCCTAGTGAACGGCGCCCATCGGTTTGCCCTGGTGGCGGAATTGGTAGACGCGCACGGTTCAGGTCCGTGTGTCGAAAGACGTGGAAGTTCGAGTCTTCTCCAGGGCACCAATGGTTCAACAAAAGCCTCCCTCACGGGAGGCTTTTTGCTTTGCTTGAGGAGTCGATCGTGACTCAACCGGAAGGCCCGCGCCTCCACCCCACCGGGCGGCTGATCCCGCCAGGGCTCGATGACGCCATGGTCACTGCCGTGGTGGAGCACTTCTATGGCCGGGCGCGGCAGGACGAAGTGATCGGGCCGGTGTTCAACCGGGTGATCCCCGAGGCCGAATGGCCGGCGCATCTCGAGACCATCGCCGATTTCTGGAGCTCGATGCTGCTCGGCACCGGGCGCTATTACGGCCGGCCGATGCCCAAGCACATCGCCATCCCCGAGCTCTCCGATCGGCATTTCGCCCGCTGGCTCAAGCTGTTCCGGGAGACGGTGGAGGAGCTTTGCCCGCCTGAGGTCGCAGCGCTGTTCGTCGAGCGGGCCGAGCGGATCGGCTACAACTTCCGCCTGCGCATCGCGCAGTTTCGTGGGCAGGACCCCGAGCAGGTGCGACCGATCAGGGCCGGCGACGAGAGCCCGGACCAACCCTGACGCCTGCCAGTTTGTGGCAAATTCCACCAAGTTTTCTGGCACCCCGTTAGCCCGGCGGGGCTAGCACGAACCTCCATGACCGGAAGGCGCCTCACCCGACCGGCCGCTATGCGACGCGTGAGGTTTTGCCATGGCTATCGATCTGGTTTCTCTCATCAAGCAGTTCCTGACACCGGAGATGGTGCAGCGACTGGCGGAAACGCTTGGCCTTGACGCCACGCAGGCGCAAACCGCGATCGGTGGGGTTATACCGGCGCTGCTTGCGGGCCTCTCGGGCACTGCGGCGAAGAGCGGCGGCGCGCAAAAGGTCGCCGACGCGGTCAACCAGCAGGCGGCCGGGCTCGATGGCATTGTTGGCATGCTGGGCGGCAGCAGCCAGACCGCACTGGTCGAAGATGGCTCGCGGCTGGTGGGCTCGCTCATAGGCACCAACGCGCAGACGGCGCTGTCCTCGGCGATCTCGACCTTCTCGGGGCTCGGGCAGAGTGCGGTGACGGCATTGCTCGGCGCATTGGCGCCGGTGGTACTCGGCGTCATCGGCAAGCAGGCGAGCGGGCCGCAGGGGTTCGACGCGGCCAGCCTCGGCACGCTGCTCACCTCGCAAAAGGACAGTATTGCCAAGGCCATGCCGGCCCGACTCAGCGGCCTGCTCTCCGGTTCGGGGCTGCTCGATTCGCTGGGCGGGGCGGCCGAGGCTGCCACCGGCAAGGTCAAGGAAGCCACCACTGCTGCGTCGCAATATGCCGGCGCCACCGCCGATGCCGCGACGCGCTCCGGCCGATCCTGGGCCTACTGGCTGGTGCCGCTGGCGCTTGTCGCCTTCGGCCTGTGGTACTTCATGGGCCGCCAGCAGCCAGCGACTTCTACCCCGGAGATCAGCAGCAGCCTCGTCGCTCCTGCCGCGCCGCTGACCATCGGCGACGTCGACGTGGGCAAGACGCTGACCGACAGCCTCGGCACGCTCCGCACCTCGCTCGAGGGCGTGACGGACGTTGCATCGGCGCAGACGGCGCTGCCGCAACTGCAGAACATCGATACGGCGATCGGCAAGGTGAGCAGCCTCGTCGGCGCGGCGACGGCAGAGCAGAAGGCGGCGCTCGGCGGCATCGCCGCCCCGCCGATCGCCTCGCTGACGCCGCTGTTCGACAAGGTGCTCGCCATCCCCGGCGTCGGTGAGGTGCTAAAGCCGACGATCGATGGGCTGAAGAGCAAGCTCGCGAGCCTCGCGGGCTAGAAGAACGGCAGCGGCCCCTCGCCCGGCTCGATCGGCACGTGGTGGGTGACGAGGCCTGTATCTGGCCGCCAGTGGTGCAGCAGCAGGGCCGGCGGCTCGATGTAGGACGCCGGCTCGTCGTCGGGCGCGAGCCGCAGCGCTATGGCCGTGGTGGCGCTGGGAGCAGTCAGCAGCAGCGTGCCGCCGAAGCGCAGCATCATATGGCGGTGGACGTGGCCGCAGAGCACGCGCTCGACCGCCGGATAACGAGCGACGATCGCCGCCAGCCGCCCGCCGTTGAAGCAGCGATAGGTGTCGATGAAACCGATGCCGGTCGAGATCGGCGGCTGGTGCAGCATGATGATGGTCGGGCGATCCGGCTCGGCGGCGAGCGCGGCCTCGAGCCACGCGGCTGCGGCGTCGCCGAAATCGCCGTGGTGGTGGCCCGGCACCGTGATATCTAGCCCGAGCACGCGGACCGGGCCGTGACGGCCGCTGCTGAAGTGCAGCGGACCCCCTGGCGGCAGAAAGCCGAGATCGGCGAAGGCGGTGCGGAAGGCCTCGCGCTCGTCGTGGTTGCCGGGAATGGCGAGGACAGGTGGCGTGATGGCGGCCATCAGCCCGCGCGCGTGAGCGTACTCTTCCGCCGTCGCGTGCTCGGTCACGTCGCCAGAGATCAGCACCAGGTCAGGCGCCGGATCGAGCGCCGCGAGGCGGCGGATGGCGGCCTCGAACATGGCGTTGGAATCGACCACCCCCTGGTAGAGCGTGCCCGGCGCGCAGACATGTGGGTCGGACAACTGGGCGATCAGCACCGGCCTCAAACCTTCACATAGTCGAACAGCACCCGCCGCAACTCTGCCTCGTCCTCTGCATCGAGCGCCGTGGTGAGGGCGGCGAGGGCGGCCGGCAGGTCGTTGGTCTGGCGCGCGCTGGGGGGCGAGCGGAGGATCTTCTGCTGGGTGGTGCGGAGCGCGTTTGCCGGATCGAAGAACAGTTCCTCGGTGAGCTTTTCGCCCGGCCGGGCGCCGGTTTCGACGATAGCGATGTCGCCGGTCGGGTTGTCCGCCGATTTCACCGAGAGGCCGGCGAGGCGGATCATGTTCTCTGCCAGGTCGCTGATGGAGACCGGCTCGCCCATTTCGAGCAGGAAGATGTCGCCGCCCTCGGCCAGGGCGCCTGCCTGGACGATCAGCTCGGCGGCCTCGTGGATCGACATGAAGTAGCGGGTCATGCGGCTGTCGGTGAGGGTCACCGGGCCACCGGCGGCGATCTGCTCGCGGAACAGCGGCACTACCGAGCCGTTGGAGCCCAGCACATTGCCGAAGCGCACCGAGCAGAAGCGCTTGCCCCTGCCCTTGCCGTAGTGGCGGACGATCAGTTCGGCCCAGCGCTTGGTCGCCCCCATGACGCTGGAGGGGCGCACGGCCTTGTCGGTGGAGATGAGGACGAAGCGCTGCACCTTGGCCTCCACCGCCGCCTGCACCAGGGTCTGCGTGCCGATGACGTTGTTGCGCACGCCTTCGAAGGGGTTCGCTTCCACCAGCGGCACATGCTTATGCGCCGCGGCGTGGAAGATCACCTCGACTCCCTGCTCGCCGAGGGTGCGGCGCACCAGCCGGGCGTCGGCGACCGAGCCGAGGATCGGCACGATCGGCACATTGGCGAGTGCGCGGAGCTGCCGATCGATCTCGTAGAGCGCGAACTCGTTGGCCTCGAGCAGCACCAGCTTCCTCGGCGCCTGCTGGACGATCTGCCGGGTCAGCTCGGAGCCGATCGAGCCGCCGGCGCCAGTCACGAGGATAACGCGGTCGGCGAGGATTTCGCGCATCAGGTCGGGGTTCGCGGGCACGGCGGAGCGGCCGAGCAGGTCGTCGATATCGATCTCGCGCAGCTGGCTGATCAGATATTTGCCCGACACCAGGTCGGCGATGGCCGGCAGGGCGCGGATCTTGATCGGATGATGGCTGAGCTCGGTGACGATCTGGGCGCGGCGGGTAGCGTCGGCGGAAGGCACCGAGAGAATCACTTCGTTGACGCCACGATTGCGGATCAGCTCGCCGAGCTTGCCAGGCGGATCGACGCGGACGCCCGCGACATCGCGACCCCAGAGGCTCGGATCGTCATCGAGAAAGGAAACGACATAGCTGGCGTGGTGGGCCCGCAGCGCTTCGGCGAGCTGGGTGCCGGCGGAGCCAGCGCCGTAGATCACCACGCCACCGCCACGGCCGACGCCGCGCTCGGGCAGCCAGAGCAATGCCTTGGCGATGAAGCGCGAGCCGGCAACGACCACCGTGCCGAAGATGAAATAGAACAGCGGCACGGTGCGCGGGAAGATCGCCAGCCGGGTGGCTTCGGCGAGAAACAGCGCGAATACCCAGAACAGCGTCGCCAGCATCATCGCCTGGATGATGGTCCACAGCGCGCGCTCCGGCAGGTAGCGGATCACGGCGCGATAGAGCCCCAGCCGGATGAACACCGGGATGGCGACGACCGGCGCCAGCAGCATCAGCATGAGGTGCGCGAGGGTCGGCGTGAAGGTGCCGCCCAACCGAATGGTGAAGCTCAACCACAGCACGCCAAGCAGCGCGAGGGTATCGAAGCCAATGAGGATGGCCTGTTTCCAGCGGCGCGGCAGACCGCTCAGCCCGTCGCGGACTTTGTTCAACGTCATAGAGAAAAACCCACCCGCCGCGAGCCGCGTGGCCTGCAGCCCCGGTTTTTGTAGCGGTGCCGCCCGGTCTTTCCAACGCCTTTATGCTATGGCATCACAGCCCATTCGCCGAGTTAGGACATCGACATGACCATCAGACTGCACCGGGGCGACCTGCCCGACCTTTCGCGCTATGGCCGGGAGGTGGCGATCGACACCGAAACGATGGGGCTCGATCCGCGGCGCGACCGGCTCTGCGTGGTGCAGCTTTCCCCCGGCGACGGCAGTGCCGACGTGGTGCAGATTCCGCAGGACCTGACCGAGGCGCCGAACCTGGTGAAGCTCTTGAGCGATCCGGGCGTCACCAAGATCTTCCACTACGCGCGCTTCGACATGGCCGTGCTGAAGCACCGCTTCGGCATCGTCACCGGGCCGGTCTACTGCACCAAGATCGCTTCCAAGCTGGTGCGCACCTACACCGATCGACACGGGCTCAAGGACCTGGCGCGCGAACTGCTCAACATCGACATGTCCAAGCAGCAGCAGAGCTCGGACTGGGGCGCGGAGAAGATCAGCGAGGCGCAGCTCGATTACGCCGCGTCGGACGTGCTGTACCTGCACGACCTGAAGCGCCATCTCGACCGCATGCTGAAGCGTGAAGGCCGGGTGGAGCTCGCCGCGGCGTGCTTCGAGTTCCTCAAGCACCGGATCGACCTCGACCTGATGGGCTGGGACGAGACGGATATTTTCGCGCATAGCTGATGGCGTCGCTGGCCGCCCCGACCGATACGCGTGAGGCGCTCTACACGCGGCTGACGCGGCGCAACCGGCTGGTCGGGCTGCTGCGCTGGCTGGTGCCGGCGGCGGGAGTACTGACCTTCGCCGTGGTCTTGGGGATGATCGTCATCGACAATCTCGGCCAGCGCTTCGGCTTTTCCAATATCCGGATCGACCGTGACAACCTGGTGGTGGAAACGCCCAAGCTCACCTCCACCGGCGACGACGGCACGCTCTATGCGCTGTCGGCGCGGGCGGCGCGGGTCAGGCCGACGCAGACCGACCTGGTCGACATGGAGGATGCGGTGTTCGCCATGACCCCGCCCACCGGAGCGGCACTGGAAGCCGTGGCCGAGGCCGGGCAGTTCCAGATCAACGACCAGCTGCTGACGGTGCCGGGCGTCACCCACATCTCCAGCACCGAGGGGCTCAAGGGCACGCTCGAGGCGGTGTTCGCCGACCTGATGAACTGGAAGATGGTGGCGAGCGGCACGGTCGACATCACCATGCCCAACGGCTCGCACCTCGTTTCGGACGGCATGACCTACGATCGTGCGACCGGCATCTACACCTTCAAGCGGGCCAACCTGACGCTGGTCTCGACCCCGGGAGAGACCCCATGAAGCAGTTGGCCGCGCTTGTCCTCGCGCTGCTCTTCGCCCTGCCCGCCATGGCGGCCGAGCCGGTGAACGTCACGGCCGACAACTTCACGGTCGACCAGAACAACAACAATGCCGTCTTCACCGGCAACGTGGTGATCACCCGCACCGGACTGAAGCTCTGGGCCGACAAGGTGGTGGTGCTCTATGGCAGCGGCGGGCCGAGCGATATCGACAAGCTCACCGCCACCGGCAGCGTACGGATCAAGACCACCAGCCAGGAGGCCACCGGCGACAAGGCGACCTTCGACCCGGATACGCAGGTGCTCAAACTCACCGAGAACGTCACCGTCAGCAATGCCCAGGGCAAGGTCAGCGGACCGGCGCTCACCATCGACCTCGCCACCAACAAATCGGTGTTCCAGGGCACCGAAGGGAGCCGGGTGACCGGCGTCTTCACCCCGCAATGAACGAGCAGCCGACAGCAACGCCAAAGCCCCGGGTCGACCAGACCGGATGGCTCGTGGCGCATGGGCTGAACAAGAGTTTCGGCAAGCGCACCGTGGTGGAGAATGTCAGCCTTGCCGTGCGGCGCGGCGAGGCGGTCGGCCTGCTCGGCCCGAACGGCGCCGGCAAGACGACGGTTTTCACCATGATCATGGGGCTGGTGAAGCCCGACAAGGGCAAGATCCTCCTCGATGGCCGGCCGATCACCAACCTGCCGCTGTTCCAGCGTGGCCGGCTCGGCATCGGCTACCTGCCGCAGGAGAGCTCGATCTTTCGCGGCCTCAGCGTCGAGGGCAACATCCTTGCCGTGCTCGAAGGGCACGTGCCGCGGAAAGCCGACCGCCTGGCCCGGCTGCGCGAGCTGCTCGACGAGTTCGGCATCGCCCATATCGCCAAGTCCAACGCCATGTCGCTCTCGGGCGGTGAACGCCGGCGCGTGGAAATCGCGCGAGCGGTCGCTACCGACCCTCTGTTCATGCTGCTCGACGAGCCGTTCGCCGGCGTCGATCCGATCGCGGTGAGCGAGGTGAAGATGCTGGTCAAGCACCTGACCCGCCGCGGCATCGGGGTGCTGATCACCGATCACTCGGTGCGCGAAACCCTGTCGCTGGTCGATCGCGCCTACCTGATCCACGAGGGCCACGTGATGATCCAGGGCAAGCCCGACGTCATCGTCGCCGACCCGGAAGCACGCCGGGTGTACCTGGGCGATACGTTCGAGGTTTAGCTCGATCTCGATTCCTCAGTCAGAACCTTCTCCCACAAGGGGAGAAGGCAAGAACGCTAAGCACAACTACGCGCCCCCAACCTTAACCAATCTTGGCACGGTTCTTGCCCTAGCGCTGCCAATCATGCATGGATGTCACCCGGAAGCCTTAAGTGCCTCGGGGAGTTTCGCGGGATGGCCTTGACGCCGCGGCTTGAGGTTCGTCAGAGCCAGGGCCTGACGCTCACGCCGCAATTGATGCAGTCGATCCGGCTGTTGCAGCTCAGTCACCTGGAGCTCAACACCTTTGTCGAGGCGGAATTGCTGCGCAATCCGCTGCTCGAGCGCGAGGACGGCGCCGAGCCGGCCGAGGACGCGGCCAACGAGCTGCCGGAACGGCCGGCCGAGCTCAACGCTGCCGAAGACACCGTGGATTTTTCCGAACGCATCCAGTCGGCCGACAGCATCGCCAACGGCTACGACACCGAGGTCGAGAACGTCTTTCCGGACCAGTCCACACCCGACCGCCAGACCGATTCCACCCAGTGGAATGAGCGCAGCGGCTCGGGCGATGGCGAGGCCGCCGATATCGACCAGTTCGTCGCCTCCCGCCCGACGCTGGGCGATCACCTCGCGGCGCAGGCCGGCCTGATCATCTCCGATCCGGCCGAGCGGCTGATCGCGCAGTTCCTGATCGATAGCCTCAGCGAGGCGGGCTACCTCGCGGTCGAGCTCGAAACCGTTGCCGAGCAACTCGGTGCACCGGTCGAGGCCATCGAGGCCGTCCTGTTCAAGCTGCAAGGGTGCGATCCCGTCGGGGTATTTGCCCGCGACGTGCGCGAGTGCCTGGCGCTGCAGTTGAGGGAAAAGGACCGGCTCGACCCGATGATGCTGCGGCTGCTCGACAATCTCGAGCTGATCGCCCAGCACGATCTCGGCGCCCTCGCCCGCGCCGTAGGCTCCGATCGCGAAGACCTGCTCGATATGCTTGCCGAGCTCCGCCAGCTCGACCCCAAGCCGGGCCGGGCATTCGAGGCCGGGCCGGTGGAATCGGTGGTGCCCGACGTGTTCGTGCGGCCGGGCTCGGGCGGCGAGTGGCAGATCGAGCTCAATCCCGACGTGCTGCCGCGCGTGCTTGTCAACCGTATCTATTATGCCTCGGTGACCAAGAAGACCCGCGACACGGCGGAAAAGAGCTTCCTCACCGATTGCCTCGCCACCGCCAACTGGCTGGCCAAAAGCCTCGACCAGCGGGCGCAGACCATCCTCAAGGTCACCGCCGAGATCGTGAAGCAGCAGGACGGCTTCCTCGTCCACGGCATCACGCACCTGAAGCCGATGACGTTGAAAGCCGTGGCCGACGCCATCGAGATGCACGAGTCGACGGTGAGCCGCGTTACCTCGAACAAATACGTGTCGACGCCGCGCGGGCTGTTCGAAATGAAGTACTTCTTCACCACCGCGCTGGGCTCCTCGACCGGCGAGGGCGACCATTCGGCCGAGGCGGTGCGTCACCGTATCAAGCAGATCATCGAGGCCGAGCAGCCGGCCGATATCCTCTCGGACGACACCATCGCCGAGATGCTGCAGAAAGAGCGTGGGATCGAAGTGGCTCGCCGCACCGTCGCGAAATATCGCGAGGGAATGAACATCCCGAGCTCGGTGATCCGACGTCGGCAGAAGCGCGCCTTGGTGGCGGCGGGACGATAGCGCGCTGCCGAGGCGGCTGTCGACACCTCGCATTTGAACCCAATGTCGATCCGCGCATTGCCCCTCCCGTAGGGGCGGTCTAGACTCCGCCTCCCGGGGTGACCACATCTCATGGTGGCGGCTGCTCCGGCCGGCTGTACCAAAGAGAAAGAGGACCTCCATGACACTGCGCGTCTCAGGAAAAAACATGGATGTCGGCGATGCGCTGCGGATCAAGGCGCAGGGCCATTTCGACACGGTGGTGAAGAAGTATTTCGACGGCAACTACACCGGCCACCTCACCCTCGAACCGGAAGGCTCGGGGTTCAATGCCCAGTGCATGGTGCACCTCGATTCCGGCGCCGTGCTGCAATCGAGTTCATACGGCGGCGATGCGCTTTCGGCCTACCAGGTCATGGCCGACACCATCGAAAAGCGGCTCAGGCGCTATAACCGCAAGCTCAAGGCCCACCGCCGCCATGCCAATGGCGCCGATGAGGAGGCGCCATCCTACGTGCTCGCCGCGCCCAGCGACGAGGATGAGCTGCTGGAGGACTACTCGCCGCCGGTGATCGCCGAGGCGACCTCGAGCCTGAGGCAGATGTCTGTGGGCGAAGCGGTGATGCAGCTTGATCTTACCCAGGCGGAAGTGGTCGTATTCCGGCATGCTGGACATGGTGGCCTAAATGTGGTCTACCGCCGCGCCGACGGCAATATTGGCTGGATCGATCCAGCCCTCAGGCCGAACTAGGGCTCCGGAAAAGCTTGCACTTTCCGCATCCACGATGGGAAATTCTTGATGGAATTGGCTGACATCCTCTCCGAGGAGTCCGTGATTGTTTGCTCTGGGATCAAGACCAAGCTGGACGTATTGCAAAGGCTTTCCGAGCGCGCCGCCAAGATCACTGGCCAGGACGCCGCGACCATCTTCGAAGCAGTGAACGATCGTGAGCAGCTCGGCTCGACCGGGCTGGGCAACGGCATCGCGATTCCGCACGGCAAGTTCCCCGGGCTTGGCGCGGTGACGGCCGTGTTCGCCCGTCTCGAAGCGCCGGTCGAGTTCGAGTCGGTCGACGACCAGCCGGTCGATCTCGTCATGCTGCTGCTCGCCCCCATGGGGGCGGGCGCCGACCACCTGAAGGCCCTGGCGCGCGTTGCCCGGATCCTGCGCACCGATTCCGTGGTGGCCCGCCTGCGCCGTTGCCACGACGCAGGCGAACTGCACGCCATCCTGACCCACCCGCTGGAAACGACGCGGGCGGCCTAAGCCTCAGCAATTTCGGATTTGCACCTCTTGCCTTCTCCCCTTGCGGGAGAAGGTGGCGCGTTGCTCGTTGAGAGTGCCGCAACCGCCGGTTGCGCGATCGGAACGAAACGACGAACGACTGGAGTGCGCGGAGAGATACCCCTCATCCGCCTTCGGGCACCTTCTCCCACAAGGGAGAAGGGCTATCGTCTCAAGCGCGTCAGTGCAGCGTCACGATCCCGAACGACTTGTCGCTGAGCCACTCTTCCACGGCTTCCTCGCTGTCGCCCACCATCAACGGCGAGCCGTCGGCGGAGACCACGATATGGAAATCGGACTCTTCGCTGAATTCACTGTCGGGCAGGATCGGACCCATATCCGCGCCCTTGACGTGCTTGACGTAGACCACTGCATTGCCGCCGAGCGCCATGAACTGGGCCGGGGTCAGGTTCCGCAGGGGGTTATCTAGCTGCTGTTCTCTGTTCTCTTGCATGCGTGTTCCCCTTTCTTAGGCAGAACGGATCTCGATACGGCGGGCGATTTTTTCGGCTCTTGGACGAACAACTGCGATCATCAGCATGCCGTTCCTCAAAATCGCGTCTTTGACCACCATGCCGTCGGCGAGGAGGAAGTTTCGCTGGAACTGCCGCGCGGCAATGCCGCGATGCAGGTATTCCCGGCTGGCGTCGTCCTTCTGTCGGCCTCTGACCAGCAGTTGATTGTCTTCCACCGTCACCTCGAGATCGGATAAACCGAACCCCGCGACAGCGATGGAGATCAGAAAGGTCTCCGCGCCCTCCGCATCGAGCGAACGCTCGATATTGTAGGGCGGGTAGCCATCGGCGGCTTTGCTCATCCGATCGATGCGTTCTTCGAAGGCATCGAAGCCGAGCAGAAACGGCGCCGAAAACATGGAGACGCGCGACATCCGGATCGTCCTTGTTCCAAGCAACGGTGTGGAGCGGCCCTAGTTTCAGTGGCACCGTTCCATGCCCGTGATATGGGTCTCGGGACTTTCTCAATCAAGACCGCGAGCGGCGGGGAGCCTGGGCTTTGACGGACAGTACTGTGGCGGTGGTGATCCCCGCCTACAAGGCCGAAACCCTTATCGAGGAAGCGGTGCGCAGCGTGCTCGCGCAGACCCATGCCGATTGGGAAGCCTGGATCGTCACCGATGACGGCGAGGACTACGAAGAACTGCTCGGCCGCGCCGGCCTCGTCGACAGACGCTTCCATTTCCTCAGTTCCGGCCGCGTCGGCGCCGGTGCCTCACGGGCCCGCAACCTGGCGCTCGACCGCATCCAGACGCCTTACGTGGCAATCCTCGACGCCGACGACCGGATGAAGCCGCGCAAGCTCGAACTGGCGGTCGCGGCGCTGGCTGAACAGCCGATCGTCGCATCGGCGCTCGACGTAATGGACCAGAACTACAACCGGCTGCGCCTGGTCGGCGACGGGCCGGACCAGGTGCTGACACCCGGCGCCTACAAGTTCGTCAACTTGTCGATGGATTCGATGATCGTCTGGGACCGCCGCCGCTGCGACGCGCGCTACGATCTCGAGCTCACCAACATGACCGATCTCGAACTGTTGATGCAGCTATGGCGCACTGCGGGGAGCGTCCATCACCTCGGCACGCCGCAGCACGACTACATCAAGCTCGCGACCTCGATGAGCAACGGCATTGGCGTCACGGAAAAGATGATCGCCGCGAAAAAGACGCTCCTGTCGCGCCTCGAAACTAACCAATACCGCTTCGCCGCGCCCGGCACAGCGGAAGGGATCATCGCCTTTCTCGGCATCTCGCTGGCGGCAGAGGCGGCATATCCCATGGCCCTGGAAGAGCGGCCGGGCCTGCTGTTCGAGGATCACCTCGAGCCGATGTTACGGGCCTATGAGGCGCAGGTTCGGCGGGACTGACTACTTCAGCGCCGCTTCGACGTCCCTCAGATACGGCACCGCCGGCTGCGCCCCCGGCTTCAGCACCGCTAGGCTCGCCGCCACCGCCGCCCGGCGCATGGCCGCCTCGAGATCCAGCCCACGATCCAGGCCAGCGGCCAAGTAGCCGCAGAACGTGTCCCCTGCCCCGACCGTATCGACCGGGTCGACCTTCATCGCCGGCACCGCAAAACTGCCGGTCGGCGTCGCGGCCCGTGCGCCGTCCGGCCCAAGCGTCACGATCACCGTCTGGTTCTGCGATTTGGCCCAGTCGGTCATGGCGGCATCGAGCTTGTCCATGCCGGCGCCGGTCAGCAGCTCGAACTCGGTCTCGTTGGCGATGACGATCGAGGCCTGCTCGGCCACCGCCTTGGTGGTCTTCAGAAACGGCGCGGTGTTGAGGATCGAGACGACGCCCTGGGCCTTGGCCAGTTCCAGCGCCCGCTCGGTCGCCGCCTGTGGGATCTCCTGCTGCAGCATCAGCACCGAGCCGATGCCGAGGCCCGCGAGCGCCGCATCGGCATCAGCAGCGCTCATGGTGCCATTGGCGCCGGGGAGGATGGCGATGACATTCTCGCCCGCCTCGTCCACGAAGATCATGGCGATGCCGGTGGCGCCGTCGACGATGCGCACGTGGCTCAGATCGACGCCGTCGGCGCGCAGAAGCTTGAGGGCTTCGTCCGCAAAACTGTCGGAACCTGCCGCGGCGAACATGCGGACTTCGGCCCCCGCACGTCGCGCCGCCAGCGCCTGGTTGGCGCCCTTGCCGCCGGCAGCCATCGAGAACTCGTTGCCCGGCACGGTCTCGCCGGGCTTGGGGATACGGCTGACGGTGCCGATGAGATCAAGGTTGGTGGAGCCGAGGACAGTGATCAATTGAGGACCTTGGGGATGGTGTTCCAGTTGCGCATGGTCGCGATTGCGCCCTTCTCCAACTGCCGGTCGAACTTGTCCAGCCCCGGCCCGTGCCGCCCGTCCGGCTGGCGGTAGCCGACGAGGTAGATGTCGCGCGCGTCGGCACGCACGACGTCGTAGTTGTCGGGGATACCGGTATAGACCGCGCCCTTGGGCAAGGGCTTGTCGAACAGCATGACGTAGCGGTGGAAGTTGCCCTCGTCGGCATAGGCGGCGAACGGCTTCGACGCTAGCATCGCCTCGATCTCGTCGCCCGACCGCATCACCGCCTCAGAGTACCAGCCCCAGCGCTTCTCGATCGCGGCTTCCAACTCGGCCTTGGGATCATGCAGGCATTCGAACCGCACGTTGCCGCTGGCGAGGATGGTCTTGATGTTGCCGTAGCCGAGTTCCTCACAGAGCGCCTTCAGCTCGGCCATCTTCATCTGGCGCTTGCCGACATTGACGGCGCGGAGGAACGCCACCCACACCGTCACTTCCGCTTGCCCTGCGGGTAGATTGTCTCGCCGCGCTTCAGCATCTCGACGAAGCTCGCGATCTTTTTCTGCCGGCCGGCCTCGGTTTTCATGTTGTGGGTGCGGAAGGCGATGGCGAAGCGGTTCTGCTCGCTGAGCTTGCCGAGCATTTCCCTGGCCGCCGGTTCGGCGTCGATCGCTACCTGCAGGTCGTCGGGGATCTTCAGGTCCTTGCCGGCGCCGTAGGCCTTGTCCCAGCGGCCATCGGCCTTGGCCGCCTCGACATGCTTCAGTCCGTGCTCGGTCATCCGCCCGGATTCGACCAGCCGGGCGACGTTGTCGACGTTGATCTTGCTCCAGATGCTCTTCCGGCCGCGCTTGGTGTAGCGCTGCAGGAAGCTCTTGTCGTCGAGCCCCTTGCGCACCGCGTCGATCCAGCCCCAACACAGCACCACATCTATCGCCTGCTTGGCGGTGATCGAGGGTAGGCCGGAACCCACCTTGTGGATCTTGATCCAGACCTCGTCCCAGCTGTCGTGGTGCTGCGCCAGCCAATCGTAGAAGGCCTGCTCGTCCTTGAATTCGCGGACTTTTTCTGGGTCGACATAGACCGGCGCCATCAGGTGGGCTCGCGATCGATGATCTTCTGCAGCGCTGGGTCCAGCCGCTCGTCATGGGGCAACTGGATGCCAAGCGGACCCGCCAGCAGTTCGCGCATCTCGGCAACCGAGTTCAGCAGCCGCGCCTCGCTCGGCGCGCCGACGGTGTGGATGTTGAGCTTGCGGTTGAACAGCGCCAGGCGCCGGCCCTTTTCGACACGGGCGACCAGCAGGTTCTGCGTGAAGAACGGCGACGAGGCGGCCTCCTCGCTCAGCCGGACCAGTTCCTCCTCACTGCGCTCGGTGCGCTCGAAGCTATAGAGCGCCCGCCACTCGCCCTCGATTTCGATATCCACCTGCCAGGTGCCATCGGTTTCGAGGAGGCGGAAGGTGTCGAGCGGGGTCTCCTGGGGAACATCGGCGCGCAGCCGGAGCGGCGCCGTCGCAGTCTGGCCGCCGAAGCCAACATCGGCAAGGTAGGTGACGCCGGCCACCTCGACGGTGAGCACTAGGTGGCGCAGCGGCGGCTCCTCACCCTCGGCGAGGCCCCAGAGCACGCGGGCGCCATGCATCTTCACCTCGAAGTCGAGCTCCTGGAGCATGGCCTTGAACAGCAGGTTGTGCTCGAAGCAATAGCCGCCGCGCCGGTCGAACAGCAGTTTCTGCTGCAGGTTGGCGAGGTCGAGCCGGACAGGCGCGCCCATCAGCGGATCGAGGTTCTCGTAAGGGATCGCCGCCGGGTGCAGCTGATGCAATTGGCCCAGCGTCTCCAGCGAGGGAGCGATCGAGCCGGCAAAGCCGATGCGCTCGAACCAGGCATCGATATTGGCCTTTGATGCCACGGACGTCCCCGCCGCTGATTCCGGGAGGGCCATAATGATGAGCGGAACGGGATTTGTCACCCCGCCCCTCATGGCCCTGCCTGGATGGGCAGGTCAGCCGGTGACGACCACCTTCGTACCGGTGGGAACGCGGCTATAGAGGTCGATGATGTCCTGGTTGATCAGACGGATGCAGCCCGACGAGACAGACTGGCCAATGGTGTAGGGCTCGAGCGTGCCATGCAGGCGGAAGTGCGTGTCCTTGCCGTTGCGGTAGAGATAGAGCGCGCGCGGGCCGAGCGGGTTCCTGATGCCCGGCTCGAGGCCGGCGGCGACGGGCCCGTAGCGTTCGGGCTGGGTCTTGACCATGTTGGCGGTGGGGGTCCAGCGCGGCCACTCGGCCTTGCGCGAAATCACCGCGGTGCCGCGGAAGTTCAGCCCCTCCTCGCGCCCGACGCCGACGCCATAGCGCATGGCGCGGCCACCCGGCTCGACCAGGTAGAGGAAGCGCTCGGTGGTGTTGACGACGATGGTGCCGGGCTTCTCCTTGCCGGCATAGTCGACTTCCTGGCGCCAGAACTGTTGCGGGATCTTGCGGATGTCGATGCCGGGCACCGGGAACGGCTCGTTGGTCTTCATCGAGTAGTAGCTGGCCCAGGGCTCGTCGACCTGGATGACATTGCTCCTCGAGGCGAGCTCGCGCCTACCGGTGGAGGAGCAGGCACTGAGCGCCAATGCGGCGCTCCCGATCATAAAAAGGCGGCGGGTGGTCAAAACAGGTCTCGCAACAAGGGTGGCCAATAACAGCCCGCTACCCAGCAAGAATGAGCCGTGATTGTCGAGTGCTAGCCGGCCACACCTCCGGATGAATGCCGTTCACGCCGACGTGTGTGCGGTTACGCACTCGCCACGCCATCAAGGAAAAGGGCAGCCTCGCTGCTTGACAATGCGGAACCGTCACATAAAGTGAAACCGGTTTCACTCGGCGGGAGGGCACGTGCGGCTCGATCTCACCATTCTCATTCCGCATCTCGGCTTCCTGGCCGAGGGGGCACTATTGACGCTCGAAGCATGCGCCCTGGCGCTCTGCGGCAGCGTCATCCTCGGCATGCTGGTGGCCATCGCGCGCACCTCGGCAAGCCAATGGATCAGCCGGCTGGCCTTCCTCTATGTCGACCTGTTCCGCAACATCCCGTTCATCGTGCAGCTGTTCTTCTTCTATTACGGACTGCCCGAGATCGGCATCTACATCGACGCCTTCACCACCGGGGTGGTGGCGCTGTCGATCGCCGGCGGCGCCTATGCGTCGGACGCGATCCGGGCGGGTATCCTCGCCATCGACAACGGCATCCTCGAAGCGGCGGAAGTCAGCGGGCTGTCGAAGCGCGTTACCTTCACCCGCATCGTGCTGCCGATCGCGCTGCGCACCTCGGTGCGGCCGCTCGGCTCGGTGCTGATCAACATGATCCTCACCTCGTCGATTCTTTCGACCATCACCCTCAACGAGCTGACCGGACAAGCAAAGATCGTCGCCTCCGACACCTTCCGGCCGTTCGAGGTCTATGTCGTGCTGCTGGTGGTCTACGCGGCGCTGACCTACCTCGTGTCGCTCGGCATCACGCTGCTGCACCGCCGCCTCAACCGCGACCTCCAGGAACAGGTGAGCTGATGCGTTTCGCCGAGTTCACCCCCTACGACATCATCCTGCTGCTGCAGGGCCTCGGCGTCACTGTCGGGCTGTTCCTCATCACCTCGCTGATCGGCGTCTTCATCGGCGTCCTGTGGGGCGTCGTGCGGTTCTACCGCATCCCGGTGCTGATGCAGGTCATCACCTTCGTCTCCGAGATCCTCAAGAACTCACCCGTGCTGGTGCAGCTGTTCCTGGTGTTTTTCGGCTTTCCGGCGTTCTTCCACGTCAACGTGACGCCGGTGCAGGCGGCCGTGGTGACGCTGTCGGCCAATACCGCGGCCTTCGTCTACGTCATCGCGGTGTCGTCGATCGAATCCATCGGCCGCGACCAGATCGAGGCGGCCCGGGTGTTCGGGCTCAGCCGCTGGCAGGTGTTGCGCCACGTGATTGCGCCGCAAGCCGCCGCCTTCTCGATCGGGCCGCTGACGGCGCTCTTGGTCAACCAGCTGCAGGTCACCTCGCTGATCTCGGTGATCGGCGTGCTCGACCTCGCCAAGATCGGCGCCACGCTGAACCTGAGGACGCTGAAGCCGTTCATCGTGTGGACGGCCGTGGGCATCCTCTACTACCTCGCCGCCAAGGCGGTCGCCTCGCTGGGCGCCTGGGCCGAAAAACGTCTGCGGGCGCACAGCGCCTTCCGGGGCCTCTGAAGCATGCTGAAAGTCGAAAACGTCAAAAAGGCCTTTGGCCCGACGGTTGTCCTCGATGGGGTCAACCTCACGGTGAACCCCGGCGAGGTGGTGTCGATCCTCGGCTCCTCCGGCTCGGGCAAGTCGACGCTGATCCGCTGCATCAACGGGCTCGAGAAGCTCAATGCCGGCAAGATCACCGTCGACGATTTCGATGTATCGAAGCCCAAGGAATTGGCCGAGGCGCGGAAGCGCTCCGGCACGGTGTTCCAGCTGTTCAACCTCTACCCGCACATGACGGCGCTGCAGAACATCACGCTGGCGCCGATCGAAGTGCTGAAGCGGCCCAAAGTCGAGGCGGAAGCCGAGGGCCGGGCGCTGCTCGCCTCTGTTGGTTTGGGCGATCGCGCCGATGCCTATCCGGCGCAACTCTCAGGCGGCCAGCGGCAGCGCGTCGGCATCTGCCGCGCCCTGGCGATGCAGCCGCGCTACCTGCTGCTCGACGAGGTCACCAGCGCGCTCGACCCCGAGATGACCTCGGAAGTGCTGGATATTCTCGCCAAGCTCGCGACCAGCGGCACCACCATGGTGTTCGTCACCCACGAGATCGAATTTGCCCGGCAGATCTCCAACCGCATCGTCTTTCTCGAGAAGGGCGTGCTGCTGGTCGACCTGCCGACCAAGGAATTCTTTGCAGCCGATGGCGGCCTCGCACAGCCGCGCGTCGCGCAGTTTCTCTCCAAGATGCGGAAAGACTGACCACCATGTTGTTCATCGCCAATGCGGAAGGCTGGCCCGGCGTCCCCACGACCGTCGAGATGCTGCGCTCGGGCACCGATAGTCTGACGGCCCTGGTCGCCGGCATTTCGAAGGTCGAAGCCGAGACCAAGGTGCGCAGCGTCGGCTATGGCGGCTGGCCCAACATGCTCGGCGAGATGGAATGCGACGCCGCAGTGATGGACGGCACCACGCGAGAAGTCGGCAGCGTCGGCGCGGTGCCCAACACCATCCCGGTCGCTCGCCTCGCGCACGAGGTGATGAAGAAGCTGCCGCACGTCATGCTGACCGGCGACGGCGCGCGCCGCTTCGCCACTGAAACCGGTTTCTCTATCGATGACGTGCTGCTCGAGGATAGCAAGCGCGTCTGGTGGGAGCGTCTCGAAAAAGAGATGACGCCTGAGCAGAAGGCGGCCTTCCCCAACACCCCGCTGGCGCCGCTCCTCAAGACCATCACCGACCCCGAGCGGGTGCGCGACACCACGGTCTATCTCAGCGCCGACCCCGCACGCGGCATCCACGCCGCCACCTCGACCTCCGGCTGGGCCTGGAAATATCCGGGCCGGCTGGGCGACAGCCCGATCCCCGGCGCCGGCTTTTACGCCGATAGCCGCTACGGCGCGGCCGCTTGCACCCATACCGGCGAGATGACGATGCGCTGCTCGACCAGCCGCACAATCGTCCTCGCCATGAAGCTCGGCTACTCGCTGAGCGACGCCATCAAGCTCGCGGTCGACGAGCTCGGCGAATTGACCGAGGGGTTCCTCGGCGGGGTGGTGATCCACGCCGTCGACGCCAAGGGGAACCACGAGGTGTTCAATTTCAGGTGCCAGGGCGAGATTCGCTACTGGCTCTGGGACGACTCGATGCCGGAGCCGGAACTCCGGGCAGCGAAGACTATCTGATCCAGGAGAGGAACAACCCATGAAGCGTATTCTGACCACTATTGCCGCGCTGGCGCTCGTCGCCACCACGGCCGTCCCGGCCATGGCCGGCATGCTCGACGACATCCGCGGCCGCAACGTCGTGCGCATCGGCGTGTCGCTCGGCGGCGAGCCGATCGGCTTCCGCGATGCCCAGAACAACCCAGTCGGCTATGACGTCGACGTCGCCAACATGATCGCCACCAAGCTCGGCGTGCCGGTGGAATTCACCGACGTGTCGGGTGACGCGCGCATCTCGATGCTGGTCTCGGGCCAGCTCGATATCGTCGTCGCCAACACCTCGGCGACGCTCGAACGCGCCAAGTCGGTGAACTTCACCATCCCGTACAACCGTGCCGGCCTCCGCATTATCGTCCAGGCCGACTCGGGCATCACCAAGCTCGAAGACCTTGCCGGCAAGAAGATCGTCGTCGGCCGCGGCACCACGGGCGAGACCTTCATCAAGACTGCCGTGCCGACCGCCGAACTGATCTATGTCGACCAGTTCGCGCCCGATGGCGTGCTGCAGTTGCAGCAGAAGCGCGTCGACGCCGCAATCGAAGACAGCTCGCTCCTCGACTACCTCGCCACCAAGAACCCCACCCTCGTGACGCTGCCGGGCCTCTACTCGAACGACCCGATCGGTATCGCCGTCGCCAAGGGCGATCCGGAGTTCGTGCGCTGGCTCGACATGTTCGTGTCCGATTACATCCAGTCGGGCGCGTATTCGGCCAACTACAAGAAGTGGTGGGGCGAGACCGCCAACCCGCCTGAGCTGATCGCGCTCTGGTAAGAACGGGCTGGGGCGGCGCCATCTCCCTTCGCCGCCGCTCAAGCCGACTGCCGGGCCGTCCCCCAAGACGGCCCGGAACCTTTTCAGCTCGTCTTCCGCGGCACAAACCGCGTCGGGATCAGCACCGGTGGCTGGCCTGGAACGAACGCCGTGGGGTCGGCGAGAAACCGCACCATCTGGCGCACGTAATCGGCCTTGTCGTAGCCGATGGACGAGATCGGGTAGGCATCGAAATCGGTCAGCGACAGGTTGTCGAAGCCGTAGAGCCGGAAGCGGGTCGGGCGGTTGCCGGGGAAGTCCTCGCGGCAAACATCGAGAATGCCCATCGCCATGGCGTCGGAGGTGCAGAACACTGCATCGGGGCACTCGAAGCCAACCACCGCGGGCGCCGCCGCGTGCCCGCTCTGATAGGAATAATCGCCCTGGACGGTCTGCACGAGTTCGATGCCATGCTTCTGGAACGCCGCGAGATAGGACGCGATGCGCGCCTGTTCGACCAGCGAGGAGGCACGGCCGGTGACCAGCGCCGCGGTCTTCACCCGATTGCGGGCCGCGTCCGCGATGGCCTGCTCGATGCCGACCGCTTCATCGGGGATGATAGCTGGCGACAGCTTGTCGTGGCGGCCGTTGAGCATCACCACCTGGTCGGAGCGGAACATCTTCCGCACCGTCTCGGCATCGGCGAAATCGGAAAACACCAGCGCCGCGTCGACGTGATAGGCGACGCCCTGGCGCAGGAACTCCTCGACCTTGTCGACCGAGCCGACGCGAATGAGGATCACCTGCTTGCCGATGGCCTGGGTCTCGGCCAGCAACAGGTCGAACAGGTCGAGATCGGAGAGATCGTGGATGTGATTGACCACCACCGCGATCAGGTTGACCGTCTTGGTGGTGAGGCTCTGCGCCAGGAGGTTCACCCGGTAGCCGAGTTCGGCCGCCGCCTGCAGCACCCGCTCGCGCTTTTCCGCGGAGACCGGGCGCTTCTCGGTCGACAGGGCGCGCGAGGCGACAGCGCGCGATACACCCGCCAGCGCTGCGACATCGTCGATCGTAGGGTTCGCCGGGCGGCTCTGTTCAACCATTGCGCGTCATCGCACCTTTCACGCTGGCCGAGTCGGCCGGGTACTACGAAGGTAGATGCCTGCTCCTTAGAAAGCACTCAACCCCGATGATTATCTGCTTCGATATTGGCGGCTCCGGCATCAAGGGCGCCGTCGCTACCAGTCCGTCCGAGTTGACCCCGCTCGGCCGCGTGCCGACACCGCTCGACGACTTCGGCGCCTTCGCCACCGCGATCCGCGGCGTCGCCAACAGTTCGGGGGCGCCGACCGATGCGCCGGTGGCAATTTCGATCACCGGCGTGGTCGATCCGGCCGATGGTGTCATCACCTGCGCCAACATCCCCTGCATCGATGGCCGGCGGTTCGCAGCCGAACTCAGCGAGCAACTCGGCCGCCCGGTGTTCGTCGCCAATGACGCCGACTGCTTCGCACTGGCCGAGGCCATCGAAGGCGCCGGCCGCGGCCACCGCATCGTCTTCGGCGCCATCCTCGGTACCGGAGTCGGCGGCGGAATCGTCATCGATGGACGCATCGTCAACGGTGCGGGTGGCTTTGCCGGCGAGTGGGGGCACGGCCCGGTGGCCGCCACCTCGGCGGGCAACCCGCCGGTCAATATTCCGCGTTTCCCCTGCGGTTGCGGCCAGATCGGCTGCGTCGACACGATCGGCGCGGCGCGCGGCATGGAACGGCTGCACAAGCACCTCCACGGCATCGAGCTCCCGAGCACCGTTATCGTCGAGGCCTGGCGCGCCAGCGACGCCAAGGCTGCGCGCACCATCGAGGTGCAGATCGACCTGCTCGCCGGTCCGCTGGCTTTGGTGATCAACGTGGTCGGCGCCGGCATCGTCCCGGTGGGTGGTGGGCTCGGCAAGGTGCCGGAGTTCATCGCGCTTCTCGACACCGCAGTGCGCCAGCGCATCCTGCGCCGGCTCAGTGAACCGCTGGTGGTGCCCTCGCGACTCACGGTAGAGCCCGGCCTCGTCGGTGCCGCCATCCTCGGTTTCACGGAGAACGCCTCGTGAGCGCCCGCCTGCTCGAAGTCTGTGTCGCCGATCCGCAAAGCCTGATCGCAGCTGTGGCCGGTGGCGGCGACCGGATCGAGCTCTGCTCTGCCCTCGAACTGGGCGGGCTCACGCCGTCCCCCGGCCTGATGCGGCTTGCCGCCGATGCGCCGATTCCGGTCTACGCCATCGTCCGCCCCCGCAGCGGCGATTTCGTCTGCGACGATGCCGATGTCGACGCCATGCTGGCGGACATCGACGCCATCCGCGCCGCTGGCCTTGCCGGCGTGGTGCTGGGCGCCTCGCGTCCCAATGGCGAGCTCGACGTAACAGTGCTGGCGCGGCTGATGGACCAGGCCGAGGGCCTCGGCTCCACGCTGCACCGCGCCATCGACCTGGTACCGGACTTCGCCGAGGCGACCGAAGCAGCGGTGGCTCTAAAGTTCGAGCGCATCCTCACCTCCGGCGGCGTGCACGTCGCGCTCGACGGCATCGACAACATCGCAATCGCCCACGCCACCGCCCGTGGCCGCATCCACATCATGGCCGGCTCAGGCCTCACCCCCGCCAATGTCGGCGCGCTACTGGCCGCGGTCCCGGTCGACGAAGTCCACAGCTCCTGCGCCTCACCGGGCCCGGCATCCAGCGCTCCGGCCGTGCGCCTGGGCTTCGCCGCGGAGACGCGCCGGCGAACCGATCCAGCAGTGGTCAGGGCATTCAAGGCGGCGATGTCGGCTTAGCCGAACAGCAGGATACCCCACAGCCCGATGGCGCCGACGAAGATCCGCCAGTAGGCGAAAATCGCGAAGCCGTGCCGCGAGATATAGTCGAGCAGATACCGCACCACGAAGAACGCGACGATGAAGGCCGCGGCAAAGCCGATGATCACCGCGGCGCCTAGTTCGGCCGTGATGAACTCGCGGCTCTTGTAGAGGTCGTAGAGAAACGCCCCGCCCATGATCGGCATGGCGATGAAGAAGGTGAACTCGGCCGCCGAGCGCTTGTCGGTGCCGAGCAGCAGCGCGCCGACGATGGTCGAGCCGGAGCGCGAGACGCCCGGGATCAGCGCCAGCATCTGGAACAGCCCGATATAGAGGCAGAGCAGCGGCGGGTAGTTGTAGATATCTGTGTACTTCGGCGTCAGCTTCAGCTGGTCGACATAGAGCAGCACGATGCCGCCGACGATCAGCGACACGCAGAACACCACCGGCGTCTCGTAGATCACCGTCTTGATGAAATCGTGCAGCAGCACGCCGGCAATCGCCGCCGGAAACGACGCTAGGATAACGCCGAGGATAAAGCGCAGAGCCCCGGGTTTCCGGGCGATTGCGTCCTTGGCGATCTGCAGCAGGCGCTGGAAATACACCACGACGATCGCGAGGATCGCGCCGAGCTGGATCAGCACCTCGAACACCCGCCCCGGACTCTGGAAGCCGAGGAAGTGTCCAGCGAGCAGGATGTGGGCGGTCGATGAGACCGGTAGGAATTCGGTAAGGCCCTCGATAATCCCTAGGATCAGCGGCACAAAAAGACCTTGATCGGCGTTCATCTGATCCCCTAACTCATCCCACCCGGCGGGGCGGCGCGGGCGGCATCTAGCCCGATTTGCCCGGCCCCGCCAAGGATCGGCAAGGACCCTTTTCCCGCATGCCAAGGTTGCTGCAGCACAGGCTCGACCCCTCCTCCCGCCTCGCCCGGCTGATGTTCGCCGAATACGGCGTCGGCATCGACCTCGAAGACATCAAGCCGTGGACACGCGAGCCCGCGCTGCTCGAGCTCAACCCCGCGGCAACCGTGCCGATCCTCGCCGAGAACGGCGAGCCGCCGGTGGTGGGGACACTCGCAGTGGTCCACGCCATCGAGGAGCGCTACGCGCCGACTGCGGTCGCGGGGCTGTTCCCCTCACAGCCGGCGCTGCGCAATGAGATGTGGCGGCTGCTCGAATGGGTGCTGGTCAAGCTCAACGACGAAGTGACCCGCTACGTGCTCGAGGAAAAGATCGTCAAGCGCGACCAGCGCGGCATGACGCCCGAGCCGGGCGTGCTGCGCGTCGCGAAGGCCAACCTCGCCGAGCACCTGCACTACTTCAACTGGCTGTTCGCCACCCGCCACTGGATCGCCGGCGACACCATGACGCTCGCCGACTTCGCGCTGGCCGCCCACCTCTCCAGCCTCGATTACCTGGGCGACGTACAGTGGGACAGCTCAGCCGAAACCCGGCAGTGGTACGCCCGCATCAAGTCGCGGCCAGCGTTCCGGACGCTACTCAACGACCGTGTGGCCGGCATGCCGGCGGCGACCGGGTATGCGGACTTGGATTTCTGACGCTGCCTCTGACTGTGCTACACCGCGCAGCGTGACAGACACAAAGCTCCTCGCCGAACTCCGCGACCGCGCCAAGGCCCTGGGCTTCGATGCGTTCGGCGTGGCGCGTGCCGATGCGCGGCCAGACCTGCCGGGAAAGCTCGACACCGCCCTCGCCCGCGAGTGGCACGGCGAGATGGCGTGGATGGCCGAGACCGCCGAGCGGCGCGGCGCGCCGGAGGCGCTGTGGCCCGAGGCGAGGTCGGTGGTGATGCTGGGCATGAACTACGGGCCGGACAGCGACCCGATGGCCGACCTCAAGCACCGTTCGCTGGGCAATATCTCCGTCTACGCTCGCAACCGCGACTATCACGACATCATCAAGGGCAAGCTCAAGGAACTGGCGGGGCTGCTGAACCGGCGCACCGGAGCCGAGGTGAAGGTGTTCGTCGATACGGCACCGGTGATGGAGAAGCCGCTTGGGGAGGCCGCGGGGATCGGCTGGCAGGGCAAGCACACCGTGCTGGTCAGCCGCGAATACGGCTCATGGCTGTTCCTCGGCGCCATCTTCACCAGCGCCGAACTGCCCGCCGACGCGCCGCATCCCGAAAGCTGCGGCAATTGCCGGCGCTGCCTCGATGTCTGCCCCACCAACGCCTTCCCCGCGCCGTTCCAGCTCGATGCGCGCCGCTGCCTCAGCTACCTCAACATCGAACATCCGGGCCCGATCCCGCTCGAGTTCCGCGCCCCGATGGGCAACCGCATCTATGGCTGCGACGATTGCCTCGCCGTCTGCCCGTGGAACAAGTTCGCGTCCGAAACGCACGAGATGAAGCTCCGCGCTCGCGACGAGCTCAAATCCCCCGCGCTCGCGGACCTCGTGCAACTCGACGATCCCGGCTTCCGCGCCCTGTTCGCCGGCTCCCCCGTCAAGCGCATCGGCCATGCGCGGTTCCTGCGCAACGTGCTCATCGCCGTCGGCAATTCCGGCGACCCCACACTCATCCCGCTGGCCGAAGCCCGTCTTGCCGATCCCGAGCCGCTGATCCGTGGCGCGGCCGTGTGGGCGGTGCGCAGGCTTGTGGCGAAAGATCGCGCGGATGCTCTGGCGCTTGCGTTTTTGCCCGATGAAGGCGACACCACCGTCCAGGCAGAGTGGAGCGCGGTCGTCCAGCCGGCGCGTGCGAATTAGAGTTCTAGAGAATGCGCCTGTTCTTTTTTGGCATGGGTTATTCGTCGCGCGCCACGGCGCGGGCATTGCACCTGCTGGCTGACCCCGCAATCCCGGTCGCCGGCACGACGCGCAGCACCGAAGCCGCCGAGTCGATGGCCGACTCGGCCTATCGCATCCACGTGTTCGACGGCGAAGTGCCCGGCACGACGCTCAGCGAAGATCTCCGCCAGGCGACGCACGTCATTCTGTCGATCCCGCCCGACGAGCGCGGCGATCCGGCGCTGAACCTCCATCGCGCCGATCTCGATGCGGCACCCAACCTCGAGTGGATCGGCTATTTCTCCACCGTCGGCGTCTATGGCGATTTCGGCGGCGAATGGATCGACGAGGACGCGCCGACCCGGCCGCAGAACGTCCGCTCGAAGCAGCGCGTCGAGGCCGAGGAGGCCTGGCGCGCCTACGCCAAAGAGCGCGGCGTGCCGCTGTTCATAGAGCGGCTGGCCGGCATCTATGGCCCCGGCCGGTCGGCCTTCGACAAGCTGCGTGAGGGGACAGCGCGGCGCATCGTCAAGCGGGGCCAGGTGTTCAACCGCATCCACGTCGCCGACATCGGCCGCATCACCGCACGCGCTGCACTGAGCGACCTCGATGGTACCTTCAATCTCGCCGATACCGAGCCCGCCCCGCCGCAGGATCTCGTCACGTACGCCGCCCACGTTATGGGCATCGAGCCACCGGCCGAAGTCCCATACGAGACCGCCGAGATGACGCCGATGGCGCGGAGCTTCTACTCCGACAACAAGCGCGTCTCGTCGAAGCGGGTGCTCGAAGCGCTGGGCGCCGATCTCCTCTATCCGACCTACCGCGAAGGTCTCGACGCCATCTGGAAGGGCCGCGCATGAGTGCTCCAAAGCCTGCCGCTCTACCCCAGCCGATCGTGCTCGATGGCCGCTACGCGCGGCTAGAGCCGATAGACGTGCGCCATGCCGCCGACCTGTTCGAGGCGACCGTGCCCGACCGGTTCGAGTATCTGTCGCAACATCCGCCGGTCGATGCGGCGGGGGCGTCCAGCTGGATCGAAAGCCTCGCCGGCTCGTCGGAACGGATCTATTTCGCGGTCGTCGACAAGGCGACCGGCCGTGCCGAGGGGCGCTTCGCGCTGATGGGGATCGTGCCGGAGCACGCCGTCATCGAGTTCGGCGGCGTCTACTGGGGTCCCCGGATCGCGCGGACACGTATCTCGACCGAGGCCCTCTACGTCACGGCCCGCCACATCTTCGAAGACCTCGGCTATCGCCGCTTCGAGTGGAAATGCAACGACCGGAACGAGCCTTCGAAGCGCGCCGCCCTGCGCTTCGGCTTCACCTACGAAGGCCTGTTCCGCCAGCACATGATCATGAAGGGCGAGAACCGCGACACCGCCTGGTTCTCGATGATCGACACCGAGTGGCCGGCCCGCAAGGCCGAGTTCGACCGCTGGCTTGACCCGGCGAACTTCGATGCGGATGGCCAACAGAAAACGGCGCTGCGCTTCTAGCCCGGCAGGCTGTCGCCCGGGAAACTCCGCCCCGAATACACCTCGAAGGTCAGCCAACCGGCTTTCACCGCGGGATCGTCGGCCATCAGCGCCTGCGTCTCCTCGATGCTGGTGGTGAACAGCCCCAGGCCGGCCATGTCCGTCTCACCCGCCAGCGGCACGACGATGGCGAGCTGCCCGGCGGCGCGCATGGCGAAGTTTCGGCGGGCGTGCTCCCAGACGATGCTGCGGTCGCCGTCCGCTTGATAGTTCGGCCCCTTCTTCAGGACCAGCACGCTGTAGGCGTGCGATTTGGCCAGCATTTCGCGCATGTAGTCGTCGGTGATCTCGGTCATGGTCCCCTCCTAAAGCTCCAGTTCCAGCTGCTCAGGCGGCGCCGTGAGTTCGCGCTCCACCGCCGCGCGCAGCAGTTCCAAATCCGCTTCGCGGCTCAACCGGTGATCCCCATCCGGCACCAGCGTGAAGGTCACCGGGTCGGTCAGCAAGTGCTGCACCAGCCGCATCGCGTGCTCGCGCGGTACATCGGGGTCCTTGCCGCCCTGGAGGATCGTCACGGGGGCGCCGACATCGATGCCGCGTCCGAACATCAGGTGATGCTGGTTGCCGTCCTCGATCAGCTTGGCCGTATAGGGATAGGGCTCATCCGAGTATTTCGACGGCCGCTGCACGATGCCGTCGCGCTTCAGCGCCGCCAGTTCGGCCTTGCTCATCCGCTTGGTCATCAGCTCGGCCGTCGCGTCCACCGCTGGCGCGATGAGGATCAGCGCCTTGACCCGGTCGCCCCCGCCCCGCCGGCGCAGTTCGCGCGCCATCAGCAGCGCCAGCCAGCCACCGAGCGATGAGCCCACGATCACCTGCGGTCCGGTCGTGGTCGCGAACACCGCGAGCGACTCCTCGAGCCAGCGCGTGATCGTGCCATCGAGGAAATTCCCGCCCGACTGGCCGTTGCCGGAATGGTCGAAACGGGTCACCGCGATGCCCCGCTCGGCGCCGAAGGCATCGAGCATAGAGGCCTTGGTGCCGGTCATCTCCGAGCGGTAGCCATTGAGCCAGAAGATGCCCGGCGTGCTGCCCGGCCGTCTCAGGACAGCGATGTGGCGCAAGTCCGTACCCTCACCGACCTCGACAAACTCCACCGATTCCACCTATGAGCCTTCCAGCAACCGATATTTCGCTGCTGCCTTTTGCCTGCCAGTTCACCTTGCGGCAACAGTTTGTCGCGAAAGCACGCCCGGCGCATGTTTCTTGTCCGGCGCGGTGTTGACTTATGCCTGTCCCGGCACGATTTTAGCGGTGATTTCCCGCCGCTCCGGTAACAATCGAAGGAACGCCTGCCATTCGTCGTCCCATGAGACCCGTTGCGCCCCAGAAAGATGGGCCGCAGTCTAACGAAGATATCTCCTCCCCCGACGTTCAGCTGATCGATGGCGAGGGCGCCAACCGCGGCGTCGTACGCACTCGCGAAGCTTTGACCGAAGCGCAGGAGCAGGGACTCGATCTCGTCATCATTTCCCCGAACTCGGTCCCCCCCGTCGCCAAGATGCTCGATCTCGGCCGCTTCAAATATGCAGCCCAGAAAAAGGCCGCCGAAGCGCGCAAGAAGCAGAAGGTGATCGAGGTCAAGGAAATCCAGCTGCGTCCGAACATCGATACGCACGATTACGAGACCAAGATGAAGGCGGTGCACCGGTTCCTCGAAGAGGGTGACCGGGTGAAGGTGACGATGCGCTTCCGCGGTCGCGAAATGGCGCACCAGGAACTGGGCATGCAGCTCTTGGTCAAGGTGCAGGCCGAACTCGAAGCCAAGGCGAAGGTCGAATCCTCGCCCCGCTCCGAAGGCCGCCAGATGGTCATGGTGCTGGCGCCGAAGTAACGGCGACAGCGATAGGGTTTGAAAGGGCGGTCCTCGGGCCGCCCTTTTCATTTCTTAGATTTCCGGAATTCTTTCCTGCTTTCCCGAAAGCTGTTTCCCTGGCGGGCGCGGCGGATTTCCCGGTCCGTTAAGCGTTTTCACCTAGCATCTTGCTCCGGCTGGTCGAGGGATGGACCGGGTGGGGGGATCGATAGATGCTGCAGCGGCTGAGCATTACGCAGAAGATTTATGGCGCATTCGGCGCGCTGGTGTTGCTCCTGGGCTTCCTGAGCGTTGCCGGCTATTTTGGGGTCCAGGCCGTGGCCGGGATCTTTGCCGACTATCGCCTCGCGGCGCACCAGTCGCTGGCCACCGGCCAGATCGTCAAGGAGATCGAGGCGCTGCGCATGGCGGCACTCCGCTACCGCGCCGACCGCACCACCGACACCGCCGCCGCGTTCGACGCGCGGCTGGGCAAGCTCAGCATCGACAAGGACGAGACAGCCGCCGAGTTCGCCGGCGACGAAGCGGCCAGTGCGCTGATCGCCAATGTGCGCTCGGTGGTGGGCTCCTACGGCAAGGCGTTCACGGCGGTGGTCACGCTCGACACCAGCCGGCAGGCCATCGTCGCCGAGATGACCGAAAAGGCGAAGGCCGCACGCGGGCTGCTCGACGAGCTCACCGCCTACGCATCCTCCACCAACGACCTGAGTTCGGTGAAGCAGACAGCCGATATCGGCGCCAATGTCCTCGGCATGCTGGGTGCAGTGGATCGCTACATGCTGGGCGGCAACGACGCCGACTTCGCACAGATCGGCGAAGCCGGCACCAAGGCCGCCGACCTCGCCAACGAGCTCGCGGTTTTCATCTTCACGCCCGAGCCGCAGGCCAAGGCCTATGCCACCGCAACGGCAATCACCGACTACCTGGCGTTGGCCGAAAAGGTGAAGGCCGCAACCGATGAACGCAAGGACGTGGAAGCCACGCAGCTCGATGCGACGGGGCTCCGGCTCGGCGCCGAACTCGAGAATCTGCAGGCCGGCATCGTGGCGCGACAGGACAAGCTCGGCGAAACCAGCACCAGCAGCACCGGCGCTACCCAGACCGTCCTCATGGCGGTCGGTGCGGCTGCCGTGCTGCTCGGCATCGCCATGGCGGTACTGATCGGCCGCTGGCTCTCGGGCACCATCCGGCTGATGGCCGAGGACATGCAGCGCATCGCCAATGGCGACCTCGACACCGAGATCGCGGCCGGTGGGCAGCGGCATGAGCTGGGCCGCATGGCACAGGCGCTGCAGGTGTTCCGCACCAATGGCCTCGCCATCCGCAGCATGGACGAGCAGAAGGCGCTGAAGGCCCTGCACGACGATGAACAGCGGGCGGCGAGCGCGGTGCTGCAGGCCGAAGTCGAGCGCGTCGTCGCCTCGGCGCTGGCCGGCGATTTCTCCGACCGGGTGAACGATGCCGCCACGGCCGCCGATACATCCGGTATCGCCAGCAGCCTCAACCAGGTGATGGCAACGGTGGAGCGCGGCGTCGGCGAGACCGCCGAAGTGCTCGATGCCTTTGCCCACGCCGATCTCAGCCGCCGGATGACCGGCGAATTCGCCGGCGCGTTCGGGCGGCTCAAGGCCAGCGCCAACGTCGCAGCCGAAAAGTTCTCGGACGTGGTGCGCCAGCTGCAGGGTGCCTCGCGCAACCTCCGCAACGCCACCGGCGAAATCCTCGCCGGTGCCAACGATCTGTCGCAGCGCACCAGCAGCCAGGCCTCGACCATCCAGGAGACCTCGGCGGCGATCAGCCAGCTGCAGGGCGCCGTGGCGGACAATGCCAAGAAGGCCGATCAGGTGGCGAGCCAGACCCAGACAGCGTCGCGCATGGCCGACGAGGGCGGCAAGGTGATGACCGAGGCGACCGGCGCCATGGAGCGGATCACCCAGTCCTCGGCCAAGATTTCCAACATCATCGGGCTGATCGACGACATCGCCTTCCAGACCAACCTCCTCGCGCTCAACGCCTCGGTGGAGGCAGCGCGTGCCGGTGAAGCCGGCAAGGGTTTTGCCGTGGTGGCCATCGAGGTGCGGCGCCTGGCGCAATCGGCGGCGCAGGCTTCGTCCGACGTGAAGCAACTGGTGGACGAAAGCGCCCAGCAGGTACGGGGCGGCACGCGTCTCGTCGAGGAGGCGTCGGCGAAGCTCTCGGCCATCCTCGCCGCAGTGCGTGAAAACAGCACGCTGGTGACCAGCATCTCGGAAGCGACGCGCGACCAGGCGACGGCCATCACCGATGTCAGCTCCGCCATCCGCAAGATGGACGAGATGACCCAGCACAATGCCGCCCTGGTCGAAGAGACCAATGCGGCGATCGAACAGACCGAGGCGCAGGCGGTCGAGCTCGACCACATCGTCGAGAGTTTTACGCTGAGCGGGGCGACGCGGATGCGGCAGGCGGCTTAGGGCCGACTTCCCCAAACCCCAGCCGCCGCGACCAGCGCCCAGCCCAAGATCAGCCCACCGCCCCCGATCGGCGCGGCCATCGGAAACAGCGCACCACCCAGCATCGACCGCGCCGCCAGATCCCCGGCGAACACCGCCAGCCCGATCAGCAGCACCACCCCGGCGGCTACCGCCACGCGGTTGAATGCCATCAAACTCAGCCCGATCAGCACGGGCGCATGCAGCAGCAGGAAGTTCGCCGCGATGCCCAGATTGTCGTCGGCCGAATGGCTGGCACGCGCCGCCGCGGCGACACCGAGCGCTCCGCACAGCCCCGCGGCAACCAGCAGCAGGCGCGACGCCATCCCGTTCCCAGCCATCGAAAATCTCCCCGCGCGCGAGACTCACAGCCCGCATCGGCGCCAGAGTACCTGCCCTCGCGCACAAACAGAAAGGCCGGGATCGCTCCCGGCCTTCTTCGTCTGCTGCACTAGATGCGATGTCAGGCGGCGAGCTTGAGCCAAGTCGGCGCAATGCCGGTGCCCTGGCCGAGGCCGTAGCCGAAGCGGATGTTCAGCATGCCGACCGGCTCGACCAGCCGGGCGCCATCGAGGCCGCCAACCTTCTCGACCGCAAAGCCAGAGGCCTTGACCAGATCGGCCACGGCGTCGACCGCGGCGGCGTCATTGCCGGCGAGGAACACCGGCACGTTGGCGGTGGCACTGACCGGGGTGTCGAACAGGCTGGCGAAGATCGTGTTGTAGCCCTTCACGACCTTGGCCGAGGGAGCCGCAGCCTGCAGCTCTTCGGCGGCCGACGTAGTGTGGCCGATGGCAAGGCCGGAGAAATCCGCCTTCACCGGGTTGGAGATGTCGACGACGACCTTGCCGGCGAGCGGGAGCTTGCCGATCAGGTCCAGCGCCGCGCCGTAGGGCAGAGCGAGGACGACGATGTCGGCGGCCAGCACGGCGGCCTTGTAGTCGGTGACGGTGGCGCCGACCGAGGCGGCGAACTCAGTGGCGGCGGCCGGGTTGGAGACCCCCAGCACCAACTGGGTCTTGCCGCTCAGGCGCTTGGCGAGGCCCTTGCCCATATTGCCGAGGCCGAGAATTGCGGTGGTGGTCATCTGGAAAGCTCCATCCTGCGATTGCGATGACCCCTATCTATGCGGTGACGCGCAGGTATAGAATTGCAGCAGTTTGCGCTTCACTCTTGCATCGAGGTATCGAATGGCCGAGCTCACCAACCTCGAAACCTTCGTCGCGGCGGTGAAGTCGGGCAGCTTTGCCGGCGCGGCGCGGCTGCTGTCGATCTCCCCGGCCATGGTCGGTCGCCGCATCCAGGCGTTGGAGGAACATCACGGCGCCCGGCTGATCGAGCGCACCACCCGGGCTCAACGGCTGACCGAACTGGGCGAGAGCTTCTTCGCCCAGGCCGAGGCGGTACTCGAAGCCGTCGCGGAACTCGACGACCTCACCCGCACCGAGCCGGGCAAGCTCTCGGGCCGCATCCGCGCTACCGGCCCCGCGACCCTCGGCATCCACCGGCTGGCAGGGATCATCGCCAAGTTCTGCGACGACAACCCGGCGGTGACCGTGGAGCTCAGCCTCAACGACCGCCGCGCCGACCTCATCGCCGAGGGGTATGACGTGGCGATCCGCGTGGGCGAGTTGCAGGCCTCGGCGATGATCGCGCGCCGCATCGGCACCTACCGTTTCCGCTGCGTCGCCTCCCCCGCCTACACCACGGCGTTCGGCCTGCCGGCGACGCCGGAGGAACTGCGGCACCACCGCTGCATCCTCAATCTGAACATGAGCCCGCGCAACCGCTGGCCCTTCATCGGGCCGGGCGGCGCCTCGGTCATCGCCGAGGTCGAGGGCGGGCTGCAGATCGACAATGGCGAGGCGCAGCTGGCGGCCGCGCTGGAAGGCGCCGGCATCGTCTACCTGCCGGTCGACCTGGTCACCGAGCCGCTGCGCGCCGGCCGGTTGGTGGAGATCCTGCCGCACTGGCAGCGGATGACCCTGCCAATCCATCTGATCTATCCATCGCGCCGCCTGGTGCCGCGCCGATTGAGCACCTTCATGGAAGCAGTCGCCAACGGCCTCAAGGGCTAAGCGATCCACGATATACAGACGTCACACAACGATTAACTTTACGAGCTAACCACTTGCGCATCCGGGTTTTCCCAATACTGGCGCGATGGACGGCATTATCGTAAAATGCCCGCATGAGTGTGGCAGTGAGTACCGTTTCGGCGTCCGAATACCTGCGCGACATCCTTTCGCGCGAGGCGGTCGATCGGCAACCGGGGTCGCCCCTGGTGCGGATCGACGCCAAGATCGCGGCCCTCTGCAATGCCTGGGGCAGCCGCCACATCGCCGACGTGGCGCCGGGCGGCGGCTTCGCCAGGTCCACCGCCAATCGCAGCGGCATCAATGTCGATTACGTGGTGTGGATCCATACCCAGTCTGAACGCCGCATCGCCGAAATCTACGAGTCGATGTTCTCGGCATTCCAGCGGCTCGGCCTCTCCCCGATCCGCCGCAACGTCACCATTGCGCTCAATGTCGGCAATGTCGTCGTCGACCTGCTGCCAGCCAAGCGCCTGTCGATGATCTCGGAAATCCACGAGATCTATTCGGCTCGTCGCAACGCAGCGATCACCACCAATCTCCACCAGCACGCGCTCGATAGCCGCGATGCCGAGCGCGAAGAAGAAGTGCGGATCCTCAAGCTCTGGCGCGACCAGAACGGGCTGGATTTCCCGTCCTACTATCTCGAACTCGCCACTTACGCGGCGCTCCGCCGTCGACCGGTGGGCGCACTGGCCGACAATGTCTGGGCCGTGCTGGGCTTTCTCGAACGGCTGCTGGTGCCGCGCGCCATGCTCGACCCGGCGAATGCCGCCAATATCGTCTCGGACGAACTCACCGCTCCGCAGAAGCGCACCGTCGCACTCGCCGCCGCAGCAGCCCGCAGCGGCCGCCCGTGGTCGGAGATCGTGCGGTAGCACCACCGGCGTCATTCCCGCGAAGGCGGGAGCCCAGTGGATATCTCAACCGCGGCATCGCACTAGGTTCCCGCCTTCGCGGGAATGACAGCGGCGAGGGGGGCCAGCAACCCTGCCTTAAGTCACAACACGCTATGATAGTGCCTCACCCCTCGGGGAGGAGGCCGTGTTCGACCACAAGGAAACTCTGTTTCACGTTGCGAGCCAGCTGGCCCGCCGTCTCGCCAACCACCTGCGCGAGACGCTGGAGCCATTCGGCCTTCATCCGGCGCAGTTCACTGCGCTCAGCGAAATCGCCGGGCGTGAAGGGCTGACCCAGGCGGAACTGGTCACCCGGCTCGACCTCGAGCAGCCCGGCGTCGCCCGCACCCTCACCGGGCTCGAAGCCGAAGGCTGGATCGAGAAAGCCACGATCGGCAAGGGCCGGGCCCAGGGCCTCTACCTCAGCGAGAAGGCCAAGACCGTGCTGCCGCAAGCCGCCGCTGCAGCCGCGGTGGCCGACCGGCAGGCCCTCAAGAGCCTCAGCAAGACCGAAGCCGCGCACCTGATCGACGGGTTGAGCGAACTCGCCGCAGCCAACCGCGGCTAGTTCTGCGCCGCAACGACGAGCGGCTTCGGCGCGTCGACTGCATCGGGCCGCGGCAGCAGCACCAGCACCGCCAGCGCGGCCAGCCAAATGGCACCGCGCAAGTGCGCCTTGGTGATCGGCAATCGCTGTGGCTCCGCGGACTTTACCGCGAATAGATCGGTCATGAGACGCTCCTTGGGAACGCGCCTCTTGCCGGCGCTTGCCAGCGATCACTGCAAACCGATATTACGCGCTGATGACGTCCGGCCCGGACTCCCCTTGCGTGTCCACCGGTTTCCCCCTATACACCCGCCTTCTCGACGGGCCGCCCGGCCAAAAGGCATGCCGTGGCGATCCCGAATGCAGGCTCCTAGAGCCGCCTCTAACCAGGACAGCAAAATGCCAAAGATGAAGACTAAATCGGGCGCCAAGAAGCGCTTCAAGATGACTGCGACCGGCCGCGTCAAGGCAGGCGTCGCAGGCAAGCGGCACCGGCTCATGAGCCACGACGCCGACTACATTCGCTCGCATCGGGGGACCAAGATCCTCAAGAAGGGCGATGAGTCGTTGGTCAAGTGGTACATGCCGTATAACCGTTAAGGAGCGCCGATAGATGTCACGCGTTAAAAGAGGCGTTACCGCCCACGCCCGTCACAAGAAGGTTCTTAAGGCCGCTTCCGGTTTTTACGGTCGCCGCAAGAACACCATCCGTACCGCCAAGGCCGCCGTCGACAAGGCCGGCCAGTACGCGTACCGCGATCGCCGCGTCAAGAAGCGCAACTTCCGCGCGCTCTGGATCCAGCGCATCAACGCCGCCGTGCGCGATCACGGGCTGACCTACGGTCGATTTATCGACGGCCTCAGCAAGGCTGAGATCGCCGTCGACCGCAAAGTGCTCTCCGATCTCGCGATCACCGAGCCCGCAGCGTTCGCCGTGCTGGTTGAGCAGGCCAAGAAGGCTCTGGGGTATCTCGGCAAGATCGAGACGACCACCCACGAGCGTATTTCGGCCTAAGCGTCTAGCCCCGGAAAGTTGCAAGACTTTCCGGATCAAGGCTAAGAGCCAGTAAGACTTCTCGCCTTTTCTGAGGCCCTAAGCTAAGCCTTGCGCCGCCCCGAAACCGGGGATGGCGCGGGGCTTTTTCATTTGGCCCTGAAACACAACCTGGAAATTCCCCGATGTCTCTCGACGCTCAGATCGCCACCCTCCGCGCCGAAATCGCCGCCGCTACCGCTGCGGCCAGCGACGAAACCCAGATCGAAGCCGTGCGCGTCGGCGCCCTGGGCAAGAAGGGCTCGGTCTCCGCCCTCCTCGCTACCCTCGGCGGCATCGCGCCGGAAGAGCGCAAGTCTGCCGGCGCCGCCATCAACGGGCTGAAGACGGAAGTGACGGCACTGATCGAAGCGCGGGCCGCGGATCTCGCGAAAGCCGCGCTCGATGCCCGCCTCGCGTCCGAGCGCGTCGACGTCACCCTGCCGGTTCGCGCCGCGCCGACCACCGAAGGCCGCATCCATCCGGTCAGCCAGGTGATCGACGAGATCACCGCGATCTTCTCGGACATGGGTTTCTCGATCGCCGAAGGTCCCGATATCGAGACCGACTGGTACAACTTCACCGCGCTCAACTTCCCCGAGGGGCACCCCGCGCGCGAGATGCACGACACCTTCTTCATGGCGCCGTCGCCGGATGGAGTGAAGCGCGTGCTCCGCACCCACACCTCGCCGGTGCAGATCCGCACCATGCTCAAGGGCAACGAGAAGCCCGCCGCGCCCTACCTCACCCCGGCGATCGATCCGCCGATCCGCGTGGTGATGCCGGGCCGCACATACCGGCACGACTCGGACCAGACGCACACACCGATGTTCCATCAGGTCGAGGGCCTCGTCATCGACAAGTCGAGCCATATCGGCCAGCTGCGCTGGGTGCTCGAGGAGTTCCTCAAGGCCTTCTTCGAGGTCGACAACGTGACGCTCCGCTTCCGGCCGAGCTTCTTCCCGTTCACCGAGCCGTCGATGGAAGTCGATGTGCAGTGCGACCGCTCGGGCGCCGAGGTGAAGATCGGCGAAGGCAGTGATTGGCTGGAAATCCTCGGCTGCGGCATGGTGCACCCGAACGTCTTGCGCAATTGCGGGCTCGACCCCGATGTCTACCAGGGCTTCGCCTGGGGCATGGGCATCGATCGCATGGCCATGCTGAAATACGGCATGAACGACCTCCGCGCCTTCTTCGACGCCGACAAGCGCTGGCTCGATCACTACGGCTTCCGCCCGCTCGACCTGCCGACGCTGTTCGGGGGGCTGAGCAGCTGATGTCTGCCAACCCCGCGGCATCGTTGCGCGAGCGCGTGGTGCGCGTCCTGCACCGCGAGATCGATGCGATCCTCGCCCCCGCTGGCTACATCCAGGCCGGTGGGAGCTGGAACCGCACGACAGCGTTTGCCCGCGCCTGGGTCGAGATCCAGCGCAGCAGCTCGGGCCTCGCCTGCTACATCAACCTCGGCCGTTTCCAGCGCCTGCTCAAATGGGAGTGGGTGCCGCCCGGCTACTACTCTTCCGGCTGGCGCATCGGCGACTTCACCGACAGCACTGAAGAGCACAATGGCCTCGATGCCCTGCCCTATGCCGAGCTCGACGGCGACAGCCCGCTGCGCAAAAAGGTGATGACGCTGCTCGCCGAGCGGGCACTGCCCTTCCTCAAGGCGTCGCACAGCCCGTTCGGCTCTTCGATGCTCCCTCCCCGCCGCGCCGCACTCCGGAAGGGTCGATCATGAGGTGGGCCAAACGATCGCTGCTCGCCCTCGCGGCCATGATGATCTGCTCCCCGGTTCTGGCCGAGGAGGTGGTCGTCTGCACGCCGGAGTACTATTACAATTCCAGCGAAACCCCACCGGTCATCGTCCCGATCGACGCGCCGCGGGCGGCCGGATCACGCGTCACGCGCATCGACCTCGAGACCGGCGACTACGCGGAGCATTTCATCGGCTCTGACAGCGATGTCCTTCGGACCGGCAGCCTCACGGTCGTCAATCCCGGCTCATTACGGGAGCGGATCGACTTCGTGGCGCTCGACCCCGCTACGGCGCTCCTCCTCCACATCAGCCTGATCGACGAGGGCCTGCCCTTCGTTCGCGTCGACGAGGAGGGCACGGTGGCCTCGGGCCACTGCAGCTACGCATCCGATATGGTGCAGAAGTGAGCCTCCAGCCCCCCATAGCGCCCGGCGCGTCGGACCTCTGCACGTTCGTCGTCACCGACATCGAGTCCGACGGGCATAACCCCCTCGAAAGCTCGATGCTGAGCTTTGCCTCGGTGGCGGTCGATATCTCGGGCAAGGTGCTGTCGGAGTTCGAGGCGGTGCTGACGCCGCGCACCGACCGCAAGGCAGATCCCGACACCCTGGCGTGGTGGGAGACGCAGCCCGAGGCGTGGAAGCACGCGACCGAGAACCCGGAAGACCCCGCGTCGGTGATGCCGCGCTACGCGAACTGGGTGGAGACGCTGCCCGGCTTCCGGGTCTTTGCGGCGGCGCCGATGATCTTCGACGGGCTGTGGATGGACCACTACCTCTCCACCTTCGCTAGCACCCGCGTGCTCGGCGGGCCCTACAAGAGCCGGCAGATCTTTCGCGGCGGTGGGGTCTGCCTCTACACCATGGCAGGCACGCTGCGCGGCGCCGAATACACCAAATGGGGCATGCAGCGCGTGCCGCCCGCCTGGTACGGCCACATCGAGCACACCCACCGCGCCATCGACGATGCGCGCGGCTTCGCCAACGTCCTCGCCAAACTTTTCGAGATCAGCGGGTCCCTGCCCAAGATCGAAGCGACCGAAAGCATCTACAAATGAAGTTCACCCTCGACTGGCTGAAAGATCACCTCGACACCGATGCGACTGCCGAGGACATCGGCAAGGCGCTGACAATGATCGGGCTCGAGGTCGAAGAGATCGTCGACCCCTCGGAAAAGCTCCGGCCCTTCGTCGTCGCACATGTGGTCGAGGCCAAGCCGCACCCGAACTCGGACCACCTCAAGGTCTGCAAGGTCGATGCCGGCACCGGTGAGCTGATCGATGTCGTCTGCGGCGCGCCCAATGCCGTCACCGGCATGAAGTCGGTGTTCGCCTTCCCCGACACCTACATCCCGGGCAAGGATTTCACCCTGAAGGCCGGCGTCGTCATCCGGGGCGAGAAGTCGAACGGCATGCTGTGTTCGGCGGCCGAGCTCGAGCTTTCGAACGACCATGACGGTATCATCCGGCTGCCGGACGATGCGCCGATCGGGGTCGCCTATGTCGACTACGCCAAGCTCGGTGGCGCGGTGATCGACATCTCGATCACCCCCAACCGCGGCGACGCCACCGGCGTCTACGGCATCGCCCGCGATCTCGCGGCGTTCGGCGCCGGCACGCTCAAATCCACCGACATGTCGCCGGTGCCGTCGAAGGGCCCGAGCCCGATCCCGCCGCTGCCGCATCAGTTCTCGGCTGATGAGCCCAAGGCGATCCGCAAGTTCGCCGGCCGCTACTTCAAGGGCATCAAGAACGGCCCGTCGCCCGATTGGCTGCAGCAGCGCCTGCGCGCCGTCGGCCTCCGCCCCATCAACACCGTGGTCGATATCACCAACCTCGTCTCGCTCGGCTGGGGCCGGCCGCTCCATGCCTATGACGCCGACAAGGTCACCGGCGAGATGGTGCTGCGCAACGCCCGTTCCGGCGAAGTGCTCGATGCGCTCGACAACAAGCACTACCCGCTCGACGAGACCATGACGGTGATCGCCGACGATCTCGGCCCGCTGTGCCTCGGTGGTGTCATCGGCGGGTATCGCTCCGGCTGCACCGACGAGACGGTCAATGTGTTCATGGAATGCGCCAGCTGGGATCCGGACCTGATCGCGCAGGTCGGCCGCAAGACCGGCATCGTCTCCGACGCCCGCTATCGCCTCGAGCGCTCGGTCGATCCGGCGCTCACTGAACCCGGCCTCGAGCTCGCCACCCGGCTGATGCTGGAGCTGGTCGGCGGCGAAGCCATGGAGCCGGCGATCTCCGGCGAAGACGTGTTCCCCAACACCGTCGTCGATTTCCCGCTCAGCGAAGTCGAGCGCCTCACCGGCCTCGAGACTTCGGCCAGCGAGATCGAAGCGATCCTCACCCGCCTCGGCTTCAAGCTCGACGGCGCCGGCCTCACCCGCACCGTGCATGTCCCCTCGTGGCGGCCCGACGTCACCATGAAGGCCGACCTCGCCGAGGAAGTGATGCGCATGGTCGGCGTCGACAACGTCCCCACCGATCCGCTGCCGCGGCTCAACCACGTCGCGCCGCGCATGCTGACGACGCTGCAGAACCGCCGCCGCCTCGCCCGCCGCACCCTTGCGGCCCGCGGCCTCGACGAAGCGGTGACCTGGTCGTTCATCCCAGAAGCCGAGGCGGTGCGCTTCGGCGGCGGCGCGGCCGAGCTGAAGCTCGCCAACCCGATCGCGTCCGAACTCACCGACATGCGGCCCTCGCTGCTACCGGGCCTACTCGGCGCGGCGCAGCGCAACACCAATCGCGGCCTGAGCGAGCTGAAACTGTTCGAAGTCGGCCAGGTGTTCCACTCGGTGCAGCCTGAGGGGCAGCGCACCTATGCCTCGGGCATCCGGCTCGGCGGCTCGCGCCACTGGCAGTCGGCGAACGGCAAGGTCTCTGTATTCGACGCCAAGTCGGACATCGCAGCGCTGCTCGACGCCATGGGCCATGACATCGACAAGCTGCAGCTAGTGGCCGAGCCTGCGTCCTGGAGCCATCCCGGCCGCGGCGGCCGCGTCCAGCTCGGGCCGAAACTCACCATCGGCTGGTTCGGCGAGATCCACCCGACCGAACTCGAAAAGTTCGACCTCACCGGCCCGATCGCGGCGTTCGAGCTCGATCTCGACGCCATCCCCGAGCCGCGCAAGAAGCCGACCCGCTCCAAGCCGGCGCTGAAGCTCAGCGACCTGATGCCGCTGAGCCGTGATTTCGCCTTCCTCGTCGACCGTACTGTCCCGGCTGCAACGATCCTCCGCGCCGCCAAGAACGCCGACAAAACGCTGATCACTGAAGTCTCGGTGTTCGACGTGTTCGAGGGCAAGGGCATCGCCGACGACAAGAAGTCGGTCGGCATTGCGGTGACGCTGCAGCCCACCGACAAGACGCTGACCGACGAAGAGATCGAAAAGGTCGCGGCCAATGTCGTCGCGGCGGTGACCAAGGCAACGGGCGGCGTACTCCGCACCTAGGAAATGCAATGACGGCTGACGGCAAACGCGAAACGATCGGCGACACAGCCCCGCAAGGGCTTGATGTCGCCGACTTGCCGCTGGCGCCGCTCAGCCCCGCCGCGGCCAGCGAAGCGCTACTGCGCCGGGCCATGCTGGTGGTCGCCATCGGCGTCTCCTGCATCCTCGGCTACTTCACCACCTTCGCGCTGCTGGCCATCGCGCTCGCGGTGTTCGCCTACTTCGCTGCGCGGCAAAAGACGCTGCAGATCCCCTTCGACCTGCCGGCCAAGCTGTTCCTCGGCGCCTTCACGCTGCTGTTCATCAGCGCCGTGGTGACCATGCGGCAGCCGTCCGACCTCTTACAGACGCTCAACTTCTCGGCCATGCTGCTCTATGCGCCGCTGGCACTGCTGTTCCGCCGTGCCGCCGGGCCGGCCAATAGCCGCAAGCTCGCCGACTTCGCGCTGTTCGGCACGGCCGCCGGCCTGCTGATGGCGCTCTACTTCAACTATGTGGAGGGGATGGAGCGGGCTGGGCTCGGCTCGCCGATCACCGATCCGATCCGGCTCTCCAACACCGCGCTGCTGCTCGGCTTCTTCGCCATGATCGGTGCCGCGGCCGCCACCGGCCGGCAGCGCTTCATCTACCTGCTGGGTCCGTTGATGGCGCTGGCCGTGATCTTTGCCTCGGGCTCGCGTGCCGCGCTCGTCGCCTTCCCGGTGCTGCTGTTCGTCGCGGCGCTGCTGCTCGTGCGGCATAAGCTGCTGGCTGCGGTAGTCAGCGTCGCCGTGCTCTCCGGGTTCGGCCTCATCGCCTATTTCGCCGATCTTGCCGGCGCCCGCTCATCGTCGATGTTCGATATCCTCGGCCGGTTGGCGGGCGGCGACAATCCCGCCGATCTGGGCACGGCCATCCGCTTCGTCCTCTACCGGGCCGGCACGTCGGCCTTCCTCGATGCCCCGCTTTTCGGCCATGGCTGGGGCCAGCTGATGACGGCGATCGTCCCCTACCTGGCGGTCTACGAGCTGGTGCACGCCCAGCTGCCACACCTTCACAACGACGCGCTGAACTTCGCCGTTGCTTCGGGGCTGTTCGGGCTCGCGGTCTACCTGCTGCTGTTGGTGCTCCCGATTATCAGCTGCCTCTTCAGCCCGCACGACAGCCAGTATCGCACCCGGCTCTACGGCTGCAGCCTGCTCTCGGTCAGCTACCTGGTGCTGGGCCTCCCCGACACCATGCTGAGCTTCCCGTTGCACAACACGCTGTATGTCGTGCTGACGGCCGTGCTGCTGAACTACTGCAGGGACGAGCGGGCTTAGCTGCTGCCAGCCACAACCACCGGGCTCATCTCCCCCTAGGCGGGGGAGCAAGCGAAAACTTGGGCTTAGCGCAGCTAAGTCCTTAGTTTTCGCCAGAGAGGGGGTGCGGAGCCATCGTGCCCTCCACGTTCCCCTCTCTTGCGAGATCGAGTTCCAGGCCTTGGACGACCTCTCCCCTCAAGGGAGAGGTAATCAGCGCCCCGGACGACTATCGATCATCCCGCCCTTGGCGGCCGCGTCGATCGCTGCGATCTCCTCGGCCGACAGCTCCAGGTTGTCGATCACACCGAGACAATCCTTGAGCTGCTCGAGCGTCCGCACCCCGATCAGCGCCGAGGTCACTTCCTTCTTCCGCAGCACCCAGGCCAGCGCCAGCTGCACCATGGTTTGCTTCCGCGCCTTGGCGATCTCGCCGAGCTTGTCGACGGCCTCGAGAATGCGCGGCTCCAGCCGGTTGGCCGAGAGCGAGTAGTTCTCCGAAGCGCGAGTGCCGCTCAGATTGCCCTTCAGGTTGTTGTACTTGCCCGACAGGATGCCCTGCTGCAGCGGCGAGAAGGCGATGATGCCGACGCCCTCGTCGGCGCAGGCGGCCATCGTCCCGTCTTCCTCGATCCAGCGGTTGAGGATCGAATAGTTCGGCTGATGGATCAGGCAGGGCACGCCCATATCCCCAAGGATCCGCACCGCCTCGCGCGTCTGCTTCTCGGGGTACATCGAGATACCGACATAGAGCGTCTTGCCCTGCCGGTAGAGCTGCGCCAGCGCGCCCATCGTCTCCTCGAGCGGCGTCTCGGAATCGTAGCGGTGCGAGTAGAAGATGTCGAAGTAGTCGAGCCCCATGCGCTTGAGGCTCTGGTCGGCGGACGCGATGACGTACTTGCGCGAACCGCGGTCGCCATAGGGGCCTTCCCACATGGTCCAGCCGGCCTTGGACGAAATGATCATCTCATCGCGATAGGGGCGGAAATCGCGCGCCATCACGTCGCCGAACAGCTCTTCGGCGGCACCCGGCGGGGGCCCGTAATTGTTGGCGAGGTCGAAATGGGTGATGCCCTTGTCGAAGGCATAGCTCAGGATCTCGAAGGCGCTGGGATAGTCGCGCGTGCCCCCGAAATTCTGCCACAGCCCCAGGCTGATCACCGGCAGCTTCAGGCCCGAGCGTCCGGTGTAACGATATTGCATGTCGCCATAGCGAGCGTCGCTGGCCCGATAGGTCATCTCATCCTCCGAATTTAGCCGATTTGCTCGTTGCAGCCGCCGGATGCTACACCCGCCGCGATGTCCGAGCTTTTAGAAACCGCCGCCAATCTGTTCGAACGCCTGAACCGTTTCAAGGTGCTGGCGCTGTACAAGTTTGCTGATTTCAAAGATTGCGCCGAGCTGAAGCCGGAGCTGGCGCTGTTCTGCTGCGCGCGCGGCATCCGCGGCACCTTCATCCTCGCCCCCGAAGGCATCAACGGCACCGTCGCCGGCATACCCGCCGCAATCGACGAGCTGATGGCGTGGTTCGAAACCGCCCCACTGTGGGCCGGACGCCTCGCCGGCGCGGAAGCGAAATTCTCCGCCGCCAGCGAGATGCCATTCCTCCGCATGAAGGTCCGGCTGAAGCCCGAGATCGTCACCCTGCGCGCCCCCGAGGCCGACCCCAACCGACAGGTCGGCACCTATGTCGAAGCAGGAGACTGGAACAGCCTGATCAGCCGCAACGACGTGACGCTAATCGACACGCGCAACGACTACGAAGTGAAGCTCGGCACTTTCGCCAACGCCCGCGATCCCAAGACGCAAAGCTTCACCGAGTTCAAGGACTACGTGGCCAAGCTCGATCCGGCGCAGCATCCGAAGGTCGCGATGTTCTGCACCGGCGGCATCCGCTGCGAGAAGGCCTCGAGCTACCTGATGTCGAAGGGGTTCAAGGAGGTGTTTCACCTCAAGGGCGGCATCCTCAAGTACCTCGAAACCGTCCCCGAAACCGAAAGCCGATTCAACGGCGAGTGCTTCGTGTTCGACGAGCGCGTCTCGGTGGTGCACGGCCTCAAGGAAGGCGAAGCCCTCCTCTGCCGCGCCTGCCGCAACCCGATGATGCCCGACGAGGCCGTCGGCTCGCTGTGCCGCGAATGCGCGGAGGCCGCTCCCGCCGGAGCGACGGAACGCGAGCGGCAGATGGAACTGGCCCGGGCGAGGGGAGAGGCGCATCTCGGCGATGACGCGGCGGCCACCGCGGCGCGGAACAAGGCAGCGAAGCTGGCACGGCGGAGGCAGTCGGCCGACTGAGAAATAAGGGCTCCGCTCACCCCTACCCATCCTCCCCCGTCAGAGGGGGAGGTGCCGCATCCAGTTTGACACGCTATCCAGCCAATATCACCGGCCAGCACCCTCCCCTTGACGGGCAGGACTGGGGTGGGTGCGAGGAGCGCGGATGCACAAGGCGCACGATCGTTGGCTCCTATTGGTCAGCCACACTGACATATTCTTATTGACAAGCGCCCTCAGCACTATCAGCATATCCAATGTGAAAGCCTCATCCGAGGCCGCAGGGCACAGTTCTCATAAGCCGAGCCGATCCATGGACCTCGACCAGATCAAGACGTTTGACCGGATCGCGCAGGACCTGAGCTTCACCAAAGCCGCGGCCAAGCTCAACGTCACGCAGGCCACGGTGTCGATGCGCATGCGGGCGCTCGAGGACCTGCTCGGCGTGCCGCTGTTCCATCGCGGCCGCAACATCGCGCTCACCGACCAGGGCATGACGTTCCTTCCCTATGCCCGCCGCATCCTCCAGGCTGCGCAGGAGGCGAAGGAAGCGCTGCGCCGGGTCGAGCGCGGCCGCGTCTCCATCGGTTCGCTGCGCAGCCTCGTCTCACCGCTGGTCACCGAATCTCTGCTGCGCTTCCAGCAGAAATACCCCTCGGTCGACGTAGTGATCCACGAGGGCCGCCAGAGCCAGATCGCCGCCATGCTGCGCGAGCGCGACATCGAGCTCGGCATCCTCTGCTGGCCCAATCTCGATCCGCTGATCACCGATCTCGTGCCGCTGCTGGTCATGCGCGAACGCGTGCCGATGGTGACGACGCCGCAGATCGCCGCCGAACTGGGGCTCGAACCCAAGATCGAGGACGTGCTGAAGCGCGTGCCGCGGCTCATTTCGATCAACTGGTGGCAGGTCTTCCCCGACGCCGCGCTGGCGCTGTTCCGCCGCGCCCCGGTGTCGGTGGAACTGCCCACGGGCCCCGCCCGCCGCATCGCCATCCGTGGCGAGGGCGTCGGCTTCTTCGTCTACTCGGCCGTCGCCGACGACATCGCCGCCGGCCGCCTCACCGAAATCACGCCATCCGACGTCGACCCGGTGCACCGCGACATCGCCATGGTGGTCCGCAACGCCTCGGTGCTCGACCGCGAGATGCTGCGCGACTTCGCGGTGGAGATCGCCGCCGAATGCACCAGGAACGGCACGATCCTCGAATCGACGCTGCTGCCGCCAGAGGCGGCAAACGCGGCCTGACGGCTTGCCGGCAGCGAGGCCGGCACTACCCCACGCTCGGTCCCTCCCCGCAAGGGTGGGACGTGCGCAGCAAGGCTCGGCATGGTCCGACTTGCACCCGCCGCAAGCCTCCGCTCTAGTGACGTCATGACCGAGGCGCGCGACTTACAGCATGAGCTGTTCGATATGTTGATGGAGAGCCAGTATTGGTCCCCATCGCAGATGCAGGCGTATCAGCGTGGCCAGATCGAGCAGTTGCTCAGGCACGCCAAGACCCAGGTGCCATTTTACGAGAATCGGCTCGATGCAGTGTTTGCGCGAGACGGCTCCATCGACTGGGACAAATGGACCGAGTTGCCGATCGTCAAGCGCTCGGATCTGATCGATCATCGTGACGCCATGCAGGCCAAGTTGTTGCCGCGAGGACATGGTCCCGTCGGGACCATCCAATCGTCGGGATCGACAGGTCATCCGGTCACGACCACCCTCACCAAACTCACCAAGATAAGTTCAGATGCGGCGCGCTGGCGGGCCAATGTCTGGGCTGGGCTCGACTTCAGCCAAGTGATGTGCCTCCGCAATGGCGTCGAGACAGACGTCGTGCCGCCAGATGGAGTCGAAGAAGGGTTTTGGGGGCCGCCTTGGGATCCAGCGGCCAGGCGTGGACGCATCTTCCGCATGACCAGGAAGTGGTCCAGCGCGGATCAGCTCGACTTCGTTATCCGCACCGGTGCACCCTATGTTGCGATCGGCAGCACGAAGGTTGGTCGTATCCTTGGCCTCGAGGCCCTACAGCGCGGCCTACGTCCAGCGGTTTCACATATACTCGTCAACGGTGAACCCGTTGATAGTGAGGATCGCGACGTGTGTCGCCGCGCCTTCGGGGCCGAGATCGTTGACCTCTACAGTTCGAAGGAGGGGGCGCACATGGCGCACCCCTGCCCCGTCGGCCATGGCTACCATGTGTGCGCGGAGCGCGTTCTGATCGAGATCGTGGACGCAGTGGGACGACCGGTCCCACCAGGTGTGAGCGGACGCGTCGTCATCACACCGTTCTACAACACCGCCCAGCCGCTGATCCGTTACGATCAGGGCGACATGGCTACATTTGGGCCGCCATGCGACTGCGGTCGCAACCTGCCGGTGTTGCATTCGCTGGATGGAAGGGTGGTTCACATGTTCAGGCACCCAGATGGCCGGAGGCGCACCCGCGGCTTCCCCGAGAAATACCATCAGACACTGGACGCCCGGATGTGGCAGTTCGCCCAGGTTGGCCCACTTGACTTCGAAATCCGCTACGTCCCTGTCGATCCCGATCGGCGCGGAAACGAAGCCGAAGTGGCCACTGCCTTCCGGGAGTGGTTCTTCGACGACGCCAAGATCGTGTTCAAGCGCCTCGACGCCATCCCATTGACAGCGTCGGGGAAATACATGGAGTACCTCTACGAGGCAGACGAGACGCCAGCGCGCTAGCTAAGCTCAGGCGGGAGGCATCTCGCGGCACACAGATGCCTCGAAGTCCCACCAGAAGCCGGCGTTCTGGCATGCCACTTCTGTGTCGAAGTCCTCGGGCACCGGATCGTGCTCCGCCGTAACCAAATCCCCAGCCGCGCTGAACAGATCCAGCGCGCGGTTCGGCGGGTCGTCCTGGCGGTGGCGGTCGATGAGGCTCTTGTCCGGGTCGCCGAGGTAGCCCTTGATGCCGACGCGGAAGCTGTAGGCGCCGGTGTCGTAGGCGCGCACTTCGCCGACGCCGGAGAGCGGCAGGCCAAAGCCGGTGAACTGGTATTCCGTCGCGAGCTTCAGCGACTCGCGGCCGAGGATCGAGGCGGCACCGAGGCTGACGCGCCAATCGTCGGTCGGGTAATAGGCAATGTCGCCGATGGCGAAGAAGCCGTTCTCATCCGGCATCAGCACGTCGTCATAGTCGATCGCTGCCCAGCCGGCCCAGCCTTCGAGGCTGATGCGGTCGAGATAGAGTTCCGCCTCGGGGCCGATTGCCGCGAGGCGCGAGCCATCGGCCACCACCACGCCGGCGGTGACGCCGAGCAGGTAGGACGAAGGATCGCGGGTGAAGGCGTGGAGCGCACCGCCTGCCAGCCACTCACCGTCGATGTTGCCGACGGCGACGTCGCCCTGCACGCCGAAGCGCTCGCCGATCGGCACCGATACCGACGCGGCCGCGCGGAACGTAGCGCTCGCCGGGTCGCTGATGCCGCCGAAATCAATTTCCAGCTTGCCGTTGATGTCCGAAACCGCCGGCAGCACCAGGTCGACATACTGGTCGGCAATCGGCTCGGGCGAGAGAATCAGGTCGGCGGCGTTTGCCGCAAAACCAAACGGAATCGAAAACACGCTGGCGAGCAGCGCTGCTTTAGTCGCTCGTACAACTGACATGGTCCGCCCTCAACAACTGCGCTAAAGATTTGCATTGCCCATGAAAACTGGCAAGACGGCTGTCGCTTTTACTCAGATATTTCATCCAGTGCGTTGCCGAATTGCTGCAGGCCGACAACGATAGCGGCCTATCCAACGCCCCGCAGGCCCGCTAGAACGGGCGCCGTGCAGGGTGGTGCGCATGGTTAAACGCAGTTTCGAATTCGTCATCTGTGGTGGCGGGTCGGCGGCATCGGTTGCGGCGATGCGGCTGGTGCGCGACTTCGATCTCTCGGTCCTGGTGCTGGAGCGCGGTCCGCGTTCGACCAACCGGATCATGGCGATGCCGGCCGGCTACATGAAGTACCTGGCGCAGGACACGTTCCTCGAGATGCATAAGACGGTGCCACAGCCACAGCTCGGCGGCCGGGCACCGATCGTGCCGGTGGCCAAGGCGCTCGGCGGCGGCAGCTCGGTCAACGCCATGGTCTACATGCGCGGCCAGAAGGAAGACTATGACGGCTGGGCGGCCGGGCTCGGAAACGCCACTGAGTGGTCGTACTCGGACATGCTCGGGCATTTCAAAGGCCTCGAGCGCAACGCCCGCTTCAATGACCACTATCACGGCATCTCGGGGGACCTCCGCGTCTCGGACCCGGGCCACATCTCCGACACCACCGAGGATTTCCTGCTCGCCGTGCAGGGGCTCGGCCACCGCTACAACCCCGATTTCAACGGCGAGCGGCAGAACGGGGTGGGCATCATGCAGCACACCTACGGGCAGTGGGGGCGCTACAAGGAGCGATCGGACGGCAAGAAAGCGTTCCTCGATCCGCTGACGCACGACAAGCGGCTGACCATCGTCACCGATGCCCAGGTCAATCGCATCCTCATCAAGAACGGTCGCGCCGTCGGCGTCGCCTATACCCACGATGGCGATGAGCACGAGGCGTATGCGGCGCGCGAGGTGCTGGTCGCCTCCGGCACCTACAACTCGGCCAAGCTGATGATGCTGAGTGGCATCGGGCCGGCCGATCACCTCGCCGATTTCCAGATCCCGGTGGTCGCCGACTTGCCCGGCGTGGGTTCGAACCTGCAGGATCACCACGAGGTCCCGGTGATCGCGACGACCAAGGGCAAGTCGGGCTATTTCGGCGAGGACAGGGGCTGGCCGATGGTTCGCAACGGCCTGCAATACATGCTGTTCAACTCGGGGCCAGTCACCACCACGGGCATCGAATCCTGCCTGTTCTACGATCCGGATGGCGGCGAGCGCCCCACCATCCAGCTCTATTGCGCGCCGATCGTCTATCAGGATCGCGACGTGGCGAAGGCCAAACCCACCTGGGGCGTCACCTTCACCTCGTGCCTCTTGCGCCCCAAGGCCCGCGGCAGCGTACGCCTGCGATCGGCCGATCCCGGCGCCCAGCCGCTGGTCAACTGCAACTTCTTCGGCGATCCCGATGATCTGCGCCTGACGCTCAAATCGATGCGTTTCGCGCGCAATATCCTCGAGACCGAGCCGTTCCTGTCGAAGATCAAGGAAGAGATCCTGCCTGGGCCCGGCGTCACCGACGACGACGGCCTGACCCGCTTCGCGCAGGAAACGGTGAAGACCAACTACCACCCGTCGGGCTCGCTGAAGATGGGGCGCGACGACGATCCGATGGCCGTGGTAGATGCCCGGCTCAAGGTCCGCGGCATCGAGGGCCTCAGGGTCATCGATTGCTCGATCATCCCCGCCATCCCTTCGGCCAATACCAATGCCATTGCCATGGCGATCGGCTCGAAGGCCGCCACCCTGATCGCAGAGGACTACGGCCATTGATCGAGACGGTTGAACTGCCCGAGATGGTCGCCATCGGCATCCTGGTCGAGGCGCACTGGAACGACCTGCCCCGCGCGATCCCCGCCGCGTGGACCCGATTGTTCGAGACCGATACCGGCGCCACCTCGTTCCTCGAAGTGTCGATCTCGCGTGAGCATGGCGTCTATCGCGAGCTGGTCGGCTATCTCGCAGCCAAGAAGACCGAGGTGCCCGAGGGCATGACGCGCCTCGTCATCCCGGCGCAGCGGTACCTCCGCATCACGCATGACGGCCCGCTGGTCGATATCGCGGCCGGGTTCGAGAAGCTTTATGCCCACGCCGCCGTGGCCGGCCTCAACGCCACCGACTACAAGCTCGATTTCGGCTATGCGCCCGGCCTGCCGCCGGGCCGGCATGAGCTGCACGTGGCGCTCGAACCGGAACCGCTGCGGATCGCTTAAGCCCCGGTTCAGCCACCATTGCGTAACAAGGCCATCCAGCAGCGTTTTCGAGGCACCCGATGTACCAGCCACCAGCCTTCCGCGAGACCGACGTTCCCACCCAGCACGCCTTCATCGCGGCGCACCCGCTCGGGCTGCTGATTTCGAACGGCGACGGCCTCCTCGCCAACCCGATCCCGTTCCTGATCTATCCGGAGGAAGGGCCGTTCGGCACACTGCGCTGCCACATGTCGCGCGGCAACGCGCAATGGAAAGCACTGCTCGACGCGCCGCAGGCGCTCGTCGTGTTCCAGGGCGCCGAGCACTACATCACCCCTAGCTGGTATCCGCAGAAGGCCGTGGACGGCAAAGTCGTGCCGACCTGGAACTACGCCATCGTGCAGGCTCGCGGCGCCGCCCGGGTGATCGAGGATGCGGCATGGCTCCACGCCAACGTCTCCGCCCTCACCGATCAGCACGAGGGCCGTCGCGCCAAGCCCTGGGCGGTCAGCGATGCGCCCGATGCCTTCATTGCCGGCCAGCTCAAGGGCATCGTCGGCATCGAGATCGAGATTTCGGCGATCGAGGCCAAGTTCAAAGCCAGCCAGAACCGACCGGAACTCGACCGGGTCGGCGTCGCCCACGGGCTTGCATCGGAAGCCGATGCACAGGCGCCGGCGATGCGCGAGCTGGTGAAGGCGCGCGGCGGCGTCTGAGCCGACCGGCCGCACTTGCGCTTCGGCGTCGCGGCCTCCACCTAGGGCCTTTCCATAGCGAAAGCCCCCGCACGATGACGAGTTTACCCGCGCGCCGCAGGGCACTGATGCTAGTCAATCCCAATGCACGGCGCGGCACCGAATCCCTCGATGCCGTGGCGGCGCGGCTCGAGGCCGGCGGCATCGACGTGGCGATCGAGCGGTTCAGCTCGCCCGGCGAGGTTGCAGCCGATATCGTCCGGCGCCGGCACGAGGCCGACCTCGCCATCGTCTGCGGTGGTGATGGCACCATCAACGCCGCGGCCAATGGCGTCGTCGCGGCGGGCCTGCCGATGGGCATCCTGCCGATGGGCACCGCCAACGATCTTGCCCGCACGCTAGAAATCCCGACCCAGCTCGACCTCGCCGCCGATATCATCATCGCCGGCAACCAGCGCCGGGTGGACCTCGGCGACGTCAACGGCCATCCGTTCTTCAACGTCGCGACCATCGGCGCCGATCTCGCCATGGGGCTCAGTGCGGAGACCAAGCGCCGCTGGGGTCGGCTCGGCTATGCCATCGGCGCGCTCAAGGTGTTGATGCAGGCCCGTCCGTTCAGCGCCACCATCATCAACCGCGAAGGCACCTCGCAGGTCAAAACCTACCAGATCGCCGTCGGCAACGGCCGGCACTATGGGGGCGGCACGGTGATCGAGCAGGATGCCAGCATCGAGGACGGCACGCTCGACCTCTATAGCCTCGAGATCGACAATGTCTGGAAGCTGGCGCTGATGCTGCGCGCCTTCCGCTCCGGCACGCATGGCGCGTGGGAGGAAGTGCGCACGGCCCGCTGCATCGAGTTCGACATCCGCACCAAAAAGCCGCGGCCGGTAAATCTCGACGGCGATATCGTCACCCAGACCCCGGCCCACTTCCGCATCCGGCCCGGCGCGATCACGGTGTTCGCGCCACCTGGCTAGGGTGTTTGTCGCGCGCGCCGGCGGTGCTATTATCGCCGCAGCCGGAGCCTCCGCTGGCCCCGGCGTGATGACGGGAGGCCTCGTATGCAAGGTATCCGCCACGAAAATCTCGACCACGGGCTCGAGACCCAGCACGAGTTGCATCTGCTGCCATGGCCGTTCCTGGTCGCGCTGTTTGCCGTGCTGTTCTTTGTGGTTTTCTTCGTCGTCGCCAACTGAGCGACGCGCATAGCCGGCGGCCCGGGCTCCGAGGCCGCCGCCGGACTCAAGCGCTGCCGATGATAATTCCGGCGGCAAAGACCAGTGCGCCACCCACCACCACCTGCAATGCCGCGCGCCAGAACGGAGTCTGCATGTAGCGGTTCTGGATGAAGGCGATGGCCCAGAGTTCGATCACCACCACTGCCGCCGCGACGCCGGTCGCGGTCCAGAAATGCGGGATCAGGTAGGGCATCGCGTGCCCCAGCCCGCCCAGCGTCGTCATTGCCCCGGTGACCACGCCGCGCGTCAACGGCGAGCCGCGCCCGGTGAGCTTGCCGTCATCGGCCGCCGCCTCGGTAAAGCCCATCGAGATGCCGGCGCCCACCGCTGCCGCGAGGCCGACGAGGAAGGTGGCCCAGGTGTTGCCGGTGGCGAAGGCCGCGGCGAACACCGGCGCCAGGGTCGACACCGAGCCGTCCATCAGCCCGGCCAGCCCGGGCTGCACATAGGTCAGGAGGAACTGCCGGTGCTCTTCGCTCTTTTCCGCCGCCCGCTCCTCTGCCCCCAGCGCCTGCTCCTCCAGCTTTCCGGCGAGGTTGGCATGCTCGCGCTCCTCTACCGCGAGGTCGCCGAGGAGTTTTCGCACCTCGACGTCGGTCGTCCGCCCGGCCGCCTCGGTGTAGAAGCGCGATGCCGCCGCCTCCATCTCGAACGCCATCTGGCGCACCGCCTCTAGGCTCATGGTCTCCATCAGCCAGACGGGCTTGCGCTCGATGAAGCCGCGCACATGCTCGCGCCGGATCGGCACGAGGCGCGAGCCGAACTTTTGCACGTAGAGGTCGAGCAGCCGGCGCCGATGCCCGTCCTCCTCCACCGCCATGCCCTCGAACACCTTGGCGGTGGCGGGATAGCGCGAGGCGAAGCGCTCGGCGATCTCGGCATAGATCGCCCCATCCTCCTCCTCGGCGGCAACCGCCAACGAGAGGATCTCGCGTTCGTCCAGCGAGCTGAAGTCACGCCGGTTGGGATGCAGAAGTCGTGCAAACATAATGCTCTAGCCGCTTAGTTTAGAACTATTCTAATGCCTGATCACTGGCCGGACAAGCCTGGTGCATTCCCTTCGCTGATGTCGAGCAAAGGCGTATCCTTGGTTGCCGCGGTCTAACGTCGCGCGCCGGACCGCGAAGCGGCGAAGTCCGGCCAACACGTGATAGCGGAGGAATGATCATGCTCCTGAAATTGAGCCTCGCACTCGGCCTCTCACTTGGCTTCTTGGTCGCCGGCACGCTCTCTGCCTCGGCCCAGACCGCCACCGAAGCCTGGCGGCTGGGTGGCTTCAAGACGCCGGAATCAGTGATCTTCGACAAAGCCAACAACCGCCTGATCATCGACAATATCGGGGCCTTCGGGCCGGATGGCGGCACCGACGGCTATCTCTCCATCGTTTCGCCGGAGGGCAAGCTGGTGACCGAGCAATGGGTCACCGGGCTTTCCGATCCCAAGGGCATGGCGATCATCGGCGACAGCCTGTTCGTCGCCGACACCACCGGCCTCGTCGAGGTCAAGCTCTCGGACGGCTCGATCGTCGCCACGCACCCGCTCGAGGGGGCGATGATGGCCAACGACGTCGCCACCGACGGCACCGTCATCTATGTCAGCGACACCTTCGGGCAGGCCATCTTCCGAGTGGAAGGCGGCAAGGCCGAGAAATGGCTCGCCGACGAGAAACTGATGTCGCCCAACGGGCTGTTCATCGATGGCGGCCAGTTGCTGGTCGGCGGCCTCGGCTCCGGCCTCAAGGAGGACTTCTCGGTCACCACCAAGGGCGGCCTGCTCTCGGTCGATCCGGCCACCAAGACCCTCACGCCTTCCGCCGGCGCCACCGAGCTCAGCATGACGGACGGCGTTGCCAAAGTCGGCGACGCCATCATCTTCGACGACAACCCGTCGGGCACCATCTACCGCTACGCCGACGGCAAGGCGACACCGATCACCACCCTCGTTGCCGGAGCCGCCGACCTCTGGGCCGAAGGCAACATGCTCTATGTGCCTCTGATGCAGACGGGTGAGCTAGTGGCGCTGAAGCTGGAGTAAGCGACTGCGCGGGGGATGGGCTGGTGCGTGTCCCGCACCAGCGTCTCCCCCGCTACAGAGCCCCTCACCCCTCTCGCCGCTTCACCTGCGCCACATATCCCTCCGCCGAGTCCGGCACCTCGGCCCGCAGCCACTCACGGAACAGCCGTACCTTCTTCGGCTCGCGCCGCCCCTCGGCGACGATCAGCCAATAGCCCAGCTCGCTCTCCACCGACACATCGAACGGCCGCACCAGCCGCCCGTCGCTCACTGCGTCGGCCGACATCATGTCGACCGCCATCAGCACGCCCTGCTCCGATATCGCCGCATCGAACGCCAGCGCCGGATCGTCATAGCGCGGTCCCGCCAGTTCGATCGGCGGCGTGCCGGCGGCCGCGAACCACGGCTCCCAGGGCAGCATCGAGGCGGTGTCGCGGATCAGCGGCACCTTCGCCAGATCGGCCGGCGAGCGCAGCAGCTTCGCCAAAGGCGGCGCCGCCACCGGGCTGTAGCGCGCGCCGCCCACCAGCTCCGCCTTCAGCCCGGCCCATTTCCCGCGGCCGAAACGGATGCCGACGTCGATGTCGGAGTGCACGAGGTCGATCATGTTGCCGGTCACCACCAGCCGTATCTCGATCTCCGGGTGCAGCTTGTTGAACTTGGCGATCCGCCAGATCAGCCAGCGCGACGCGAACACGCTGCCCACGGTCAGCGTCAGCACGTTCTCATTGCCGGCCCTGAGGCTGCCGACCGCATCGGCCAGCGCCGTGAAGCCGCTCGACAGCTGCGGCAGGATCTGGCGCAGCGCGGCGGTCGGCTTCAGCCCCTGCGGCGTCCGCTCGAACAGCTCGAGCCCCAGCCGCTCCTCGGCCCGCCGCAAGTGCTGGCTCACCGCACCGGGGGTAACGCCAAGCTCCTCGGCAGCCGGCGCCAATGCCCCGCGCCGCGCCACGATCTCGATGGCACGGACGGCATTGAGCGGAATCGAGAATGGATTTGCCATATAGTTTTTCTACACCCCGGACCAAGTCTTGTCGATTGGCGCGGGCCGCTTCATGGCTCATAACACGGTCACACCCTCAGGAAAGGAGGCTTGGAAATGTACAAAATGTTCATCAGCATGCGTATCTGGCTGGCGCGCTTCTTCGAGGTGGAGGCCGTCGCCGATCAGCGCAGCGACCCGCTCAGCAGCATGAGCCCGACCGAACTGGCCGACTTGCCGGTGTATCATCCGAGGCTCGACGACTGCATCGGCGCCTGAGGCGCCCCGAAGCCTGACAACCCAGTTCATGACGCGTTCAGCGGCCGGTCACTAGATCGGCCGCCCTAGCCGTTTCCGATAACGGCAATTCCCGATCCGGGAGAGAAGAGATGAAGATGAAAGACCTGTTTTCGAAGCTGCGTAGCCGTTCGCCCAACAAACCCAAGACCCGCGACTGGTCCAATAGCTGGACGCCACGCGACTGGGCCGACCTGCCCACGCACCATCCCCGCCGCGAAGACGACGCGCTCTAGGCTGTGCGATGAGCGCCGCCCCGCCCATCCTCATCCGACCGGCGCGGCTGGCCGACGCGCTGGCGATCGCCGCGCTGCACCACGTCTCGGTGCACGCGCTGGCCGCGCCGTTCTATCCGCGCGAAGTGCTGGAGCGCTGGAGTCCGCCGGTAACGCTGGCGAGCGCCGAGCAGCGCTATCGCGAGAGCCAGGAAGATGGCGGCCTGACACTGCTGGCCGAGCGCGGCGGCGAGCTGGTCGGCTTCGGCATCGTCATGCCGGAAGCGGGTGAAATCCTCGCCTGCTACGTGGCGCCCGACGCGGCGCGGCAAGGCATCGGCCGAAAGCTGCTCGCCGCCATGGAAACGGCGGCCGCGGCGCAGGGCGTGCATGACCTGCGCATCCGCGCCTCGCTCAATGCCAAAAGCTTCTACTCGGCCTTCGGCTACCACGTCAGCGGCCGCGCCGAATACCAGTTCGAGGACGGCACGCCGATGGTGGTGGCCTACATGCGCAAGGACAACTCGCCGCTGGTGTGAGGTTAAGTCGGGAGCAGCAATTGCCCCAGCGTGTACTCGATCCAGTCTGCGTATTGCTCCGGCGTAAGGCCCTCGATCCCGGTCAGCATCAGGAACAACTCCGGGCTCGCCAGGCGCCAGATCTGCGCCAGGGCCTGAGCCTCAGTCATGCCATCCCGCAACGGCCCGTGTGCAACCAGCGCCTTCGCCACCAGCGCAAGGTTCTCGCGCCGCCCGGCATGGATGGCGTCGTACACCTTCGCCACCTCGGGATCGGACTGCGCCGCGACACGCATCACCGCCACGATCTCGGCCACTGCGGAGAGCACTTGCGCGATATCGCGTGAGAACAGCCGCAGCACGGCAGCCTGGTCGGGAGCGGCAGCGACGGCCCGCGGCCCTGCCTGCTCGACCAGCGGCGTCGCCGGATCGCCGCGACGCACCGCCGCCTGGATCACCCCGAGCAACAGTGCGGATTTGTTGCCGAAGACCGCATAGACGCTTTCCGCCGATACCCCCGCCTGGCGGGCCACCGCCGCGATCGTCGTGCCCTGCCATCCCTTCGCGACGAACAGTTCTCGCGCTGCGGCCACCATAGCCCCACGCGTATCGGCCGCCTGCTGCTGGCGCAGGCGCGACTGGTATTTCCTGCGAGGTTCAACCGGCTCGATCAATTGGATACGTCATCGCTATATTGACTACAGTGCCACTGTATGTAATTACTCCCCCATCGTCGAGAGGAGCACTCATCCTATGCCTGGCCTCGGCTATCTATCCACCACCGGACAAGTGCTTTCCCTGCTGCTTGTGGGCCTGTTGGCCGGTAGCATGTACGGAATCTGGTTCGGCTACGATGTCACCCGCTATTCCCCCACGACCTTTGTCGAGGTCCACCAGGGCGCGGTGCGCGGCCTCAACACGCTCTTGCCGCTGATGGGCCTCGCGGCGATCGTGCTGCTGGTGGTTCTCGCGGTGCTGTCGCGACAGCGGCCGATGGTGCTGGCGCTTTACGCCACGGCGGCCCTCGGCCTCATCGTCGCCGGGCTCATCACCCGCTTCCTCAACCAGCCGATCAACGACACCGTCATGGGCTGGTCGGCCACCACCCTGCCCGCCGACTGGGAGCAGCTGCGCAACAGCTGGTGGAGCTGGCACGCGGCCAGGCTGGGCGCGACGATCGTAGCGCTGCTGCTGCTGATTGCGGCCGTGTTCACCGACCGCAGCGCCTGATGGGGCGAACAACGGTACTGGAACTCGTTCTCTCCCACCCACCCCGCCGAAGGCCGAGGCCCATCCTGAGGTCTCTCCGCGTTCAGTGAGAGTGGCGGCCGCGATGACGTCCTGGGTGACGAAGGTTCACTCGCACATCCGCGCCGTGCAGGTCTTGCCGTGGCACCCGAGATCCACATGCAGGTGGTCGTGATGCTCTGCGTTGGCCTCCGGCCCGAGTACCGTGGTGAAGTGCGCGCAGGCGGAATCGTGGGCGAAGCGCAGTAGCCGGCCTTCCGAAGACAGCGCATCGGTCCAACCGCCCTCGACGGTGACGAAGCGGCCGTCCTCCAGCTTGAAGCCGACCACATCGAGCGCATCGGCGAGGGCGTGGAAGCTGAGGTTGCCGCCGCTACCATTGTTGACGTTGCGGCACATGTACGACGTGCCGACCACCACTTCGGCGATCCGCGTATTCTCCTTGGCGAGCGCGTAGCTGTCGATCTGTTCGATCCAGCCCGATAGCGCCGACGCGACGCCGCAATCGGTCTGGACGCCGCCCGACACCGGCACCATCCGTCCGTTCGCCAGCACTCCCGTGACCGAGAGGGGCGACTGCATCCCACACTGCGCTTCCGAGATCGGCGGCAACGCCTTGGCCTCGACCCGGCCGAGCAGCACCGCCGGACAAGCGGTCTGGTAGACGCGCGGCGGGGCGACGGGGTCCGCAGGCACGTTCGCCTTAGTGATATGGATATCGGGGTCGATCGGCGGCCCGACGACCACGGCGGCGGGCCCTTTCTCCGGCTGATCCGGCTTGTCGGCCGGCGCCGCGGGGCGGTGCCGCGGCAACTTCACGGCCGGCTTGGCGGAGAACTCGGCGGGCCGCGGCTTGGGCAGGGGAACGGCCGTGCCGGCCCCTTCTTGGGCCAGGGCGGCAAAGCACGAGGTCGCGAGGAGGATGGCAAGGATGAACCGCATGAAGCCCGAACGCGGCGACCCCGCATCAGGTTGCGCGGTCGATCCGCAGGGTGAAGCAGTTATTGGTGGCCGAGCGCATGTGGACATAGGCGACATCGGGCCGTTCGAGGATCGCCTGCGCCTCAGCCTCAATGCGATCACTCCCCACCACGATACCGGTTCCGTAGACGATCCTGTCGTCTCTGCCATAGCCGCGCAAGATGCGTCCGCTCCTGCCATGCCTCTCGCGCTCAGGCAGCCCCTCGGCCGGCGAGTAGGCTGGGCATTCCTCGGCATGGATGAACACCGGTCCCACCTCGGCATAGGGCTGCGGCCCCGGAAACGGCCTATAGCCCAGAACCAGATACGCCTCGCCGGCCCCGACATTTTCGAGGCAATGGCGGCAGGGCACCCCATCACCATCCGAAACCCGCCGCTCCGGCACCTGCCCATTGGCATCCGGAGCCCCGGCCCGATAGGCGGCAGCGAGGTGAGAGGGCATTCCTGAAAACAACAGCGTCATGGTGGTTCTCCTCGGCTCTGATGGCCGGAAAGAACCATGCGCCCGGGCCAAGACGCGACCCGGATTGACGGTCTCAGGTCCGCGAACTAGCGCAGGCTGAACGGCGGATAGACATCCGTGACGAGCAGGAAGGCATAGGCCCAGACCCGCGCTGCCCACCTGCCGACGCCGACGACGAAGTCGAACATGCCGCGCGGGTAGTTTCCGGTGAACAGGATCGCGAACCACGCCACGATCGTCGCCAGCAGCACGACGACGCCGAGCACCGCCAGCACGATGTAGTGGGGGATGGCCAGCAGCCATTTGACCAGCGGCAACCACCGGTTGAGCTTTTCCGCCTCGGGATAGTCGACCTCGAGATGAACGGACTGGGCATCGACGGTGGAGGGGTACTTGTCGGTCAGGAGGAACAGATAGGCGCCGACCCGCGAGCTGAAGCGCGCCAGTTCCACCGCAAAGTCGAACCACCAGCGCGGATATCGCTGCCGGAACACCAGCATCAGCACAGTGGCAAGGAACAAGCCCGCAGTGATGCCGCCGCCCGCCGATCGCACCGCCTGGCCGGCCGCGTCATAGTAGTAGTAGCCGCCGCTGTCGGAGAGGAGGCCGAGGACGATCGCGATCGGGATCACCCAGATCAACCGGAAGAACGTGGTCAGCCGGTCCATGGGACCGGGGTAATCGACCTCCAAACGTGCCGCGTAGTCGCTGCCATCTGCCATTGTCCGTCCCCCGCCTGATGTGGACGCGCCCCCGCGCCGCGCGCGCATCCTAGCATGCTCGAGGGGAGCAGGGCGACATCAACTCCCGAGGGCTGCGACTTAGTCTGGCCGCCGGAACTCCATGATCCAGTTGGTCTCCCAGCTGGCGCCGCCATCGTAGGAGAAGGCCTGGCTCCAGCGCGGCGTTTGGGTATCGGTGCCGCTCCAGTCGAACAGCACCTTTACCGGCCGGCCGTCATCCATGTCGTCGCCGGCGAAGGTGCCGCGACCGTTCTCGAAGCGGCCGAACACCGGCGGCTCCAGCACGCCCTTGGCCGAGTTGATCCAGTAGATCGCCCACTCGTCCCGCTCGGGGTTGTAGATGCGCAAGGTCATGCCGCGGAAACCCTTGGTCGGGAAATCGCTCTCGTCCACCGACACCATGCCGCCCAGCATCAGCTGCGCGGTCTCGTACGAGGTGAACACGTCCCACTCGGTGGAGCCGACGCCCCGCTGCTTCAGCCGCCGGTTGGTCACCACCCAGTCGCCGTGGTTGAAGGCAAAGCCCTGCTGCGTCTCGCTAGCCATCCGTCATCTCCCCGCCGCCGCCCGATCGCGACGACACGGGAACAGCAATACCGCAGACTCCCGCCACCCGATGTCAGGCTTTGGCCCTCAGCCGCAGCTGTCGAGCACCTTGGTGATCGCCGCCGACGAGCCGTCTGCCCCGAAATCGTTGCTGTCGAAGAATGCGTGCTTCCCCTGCGCATCGGTCCGCACATAGGCGACGCGGATGTTGCCCTTGGCGCGCTGCGCGATCCGAGCCCACTGCCGCGCCACCGGACCACGGACGATCACCGAGCTGCCGTCGCTGTGGATCAGCGGCATGTCTTGGGCAAAACTGGTGGCCCCGGCTGGCGGATCGGGGGTGATCGCGAGGCTCATCGCACGCGCCCCGCTCACCTGCTTATGCGGGGCCCGCACCCAGAATCCCATCGCCAGGTCGCCGCCGCGGCAGGCGAACTGAAACTGCGCGTCGCCATTGTCGAAATAGGCGATCGGGGTGCCGCCGTCCTCGTAGGCCCACTCTGCGGCACCGGCAGCCGTCGCCAGCAGCAGCACCAGCGCCGTCGAAAACACTCTGAGCATACGCATCCCCTGAAACACCGGCGATGTGTAGTCGACTCGCCGCGCGCCTCGCAAGCGCGACGCCCCCGCGTTAACCCTGCGCCTCCCGCACTGTTAACCCCCGATAAACCATCTTTGCCCGCCGCCGCCCGTCTGCTATCAGCCGGACATGTCCGTGCCCCTCGACCATATTCGCAATTTCTCCATCGTCGCCCATATCGACCATGGCAAGTCCACGCTGGCCGACCGGCTGATCCAGCTGACGGGCGGCCTCGAGCTGCGCGAGATGAAGGAGCAGGTGCTCGACTCGATGGATATCGAGCGCGAGCGCGGCATCACCATCAAGGCGCAGACCGTCCGGCTGAGCTACAAGCACACCGACGGCGAGACCTACGTCCTCAACCTGATCGACACGCCGGGCCACGTCGACTTCGCCTACGAAGTGTCGCGCTCGCTGGCCGCCGTCGAGGGTTCGCTCCTGGTCGTCGATGCCAGCCAGGGCGTCGAGGCGCAGACGCTCGCCAATGTCTACCACGCCATGGATGCCAACCATGAGCTGGTGGTGGTGCTCAACAAGATCGACCTGCCCGCCGCCGAGCCCGAGCGCATCAAGCAGCAGATCGAGGACGTCATCGGCATCGATGCCTCAGACGCAGTGGAGATTTCCGCCAAGTCCGGGCTCAACATCGACAAGGTACTGGCGGCCATCGTCGAGCGCCTGCCGGCGCCGAAGGGCGACATCAACGCGCCGCTGAAGGCGCTGCTGGTCGACAGCTGGTACGACACCTATCTCGGCGTCGTCGTGCTGATCCGCGTCATCGATGGCACGGTGAAGAAGGGCCAGAAGATCCGCATGATGAATGCCAACGCGGCCTACGAGCTCGACCGCGTCGGCGTGTTCACCCCGAAACTCGTCGATATCGGCGAACTCGGCCCCGGCGAGATCGGCTTTTTCACCGCCTCGATCAAGGAAGTGGCCGATACCAATGTCGGCGACACCATCACCGACGATCGGCGCCCCACCGCCAGCGCCTTCCCCGGCTTCCGCCCGGCGCAGCCGGTGGTGTTCTGCGGCCTCTTCCCGGTCGACGCCTCGGATTTCGAGGAACTGCGCGCCGCCATGGGCAAGCTCCGGCTCAACGACGCCAGCTTCAGCTACGAGATGGAAACCTCCGCCGCGCTCGGCTTCGGCTTCCGCTGCGGCTTCCTCGGCCTGCTGCATCTCGAAATCATCCAGGAACGCCTCAGCCGCGAGTTCAACCTCGATCTCATCGCGACCGCCCCGTCGGTGGTCTACGAGGTCCACCTCACCAATGGCGAAACGCTGATGCTGCACAACCCGGCCGACCTGCCGGACGTGGTGCGCATCGACCACATCAGCGAGCCGTGGATCAAGGCGACCATCCTCACCCCCGATGAGTATCTCGGCTCGATCCTCAAGCTCTGCCAGGACCGGCGCGGCATCCAGCGCAACATGACCTATGTCGGCAACCGCGCCATGGTCGAGTACGACCTGCCGCTCAACGAGGTGGTGTTCGATTTCTACGACCGGCTGAAGTCCATATCCAAGGGCTATGCCAGCTTCGACTACACGCTCGCCGATTACCGCGAGGGCGACCTGGTAAAACTCTCGATCCTGGTCAATTCCGAGCCGGTCGACGCGCTCTCGATGCTGGTGCACCGCAACGTCGCCGAAACGCGCGGCCGCATCATGTGCGAAAAGCTCAAGGACCTGATCCCGCCGCATCTGTTCGTGATCCCGATCCAGGCCGCCATCGGCGGCAAGATCATCGCCCGCGAAACCGTCCGCGCCATGCGCAAGGACGTGACGGCCAAGTGCTACGGCGGCGACGCCACCCGTAAGCGCAAGCTGCTCGAGAAGCAGAAGGCCGGCAAGAAGAAGATGCGCCAGTTCGGCAGCGTCGAAATCCCGCAGGAAGCCTTCATCAAGGCCCTCAAGATGGGCGACGAGTAAGCCTCGACGCCCCCAAGTGCACCGCCGCGCCCCCTCTCCCTCTGGGGGAGAGGGTTGGGGTGAGGGGGCCTCGCCCCGAACTCCGAGCGCAGTGAAGGCCCCCTCACCCGGCCCGATGGGCCGACCTCTCCCCCGAGGGGAGAGGTGAACCAGTCCCCCTTAGAACGCCTCAGCCAGCTTCAGCTGGCACGCCTGCGCCAGGTCCGTGTTCGGCTTTTCCGCGCCCATCGGCGTCGCCCAGCCGGCTTTCTCGATAATCCCCTTGCGCGAATAGGTGGAGGCCGCCTTGAGCTCGGTCATCGTCGTCGCGGTTGCCGCATCCGCGCCGCCCGCCCGCTCGACGCAATAGGGCGTCAGCGCCGCTGCGACCGCGACGTTCGATTGCTTGGTCGCCATGTCCTTGGCCGATCCGCCGGTCACCCAGCCGCCCCAGCTGAACCCCACGATCGCGAGGGCAATCGCGCCTACACCCGCGCCCAGCAGGGCGGGTTTCAACCAAGTCGGAAGTTGCATGAAAGTGTCCGATCATCTGTCAGACGAGCGCGCCCATTGCGCGCAAGTGGTCGAGGCTAGCACACAAAGCCGGCGCGCCAGCGACAAAACCCGGCCCCCTCGATTTCATCCCCGGTTCACGTATCCTCGGCCAAACCTGATGCCCCCGCCCCCGGATCCGAACCCGATGACCACGCTCGCCGCCCTCGCCGTCTCGCTCCCCCTCGAAACCCTGCCGCCCGGCGCCCAGCTCACCAGCGAGGGCAGCTATTCGGGCCGGCTCTATCTGCTCGAGTCCGGCCGCCTCGCCGTATCGCGCGAAGGCGTGGCGCTCGCCACCATCGACGAGCCCGGCGCCATCATCGGCGAAATGGCGGTGCTCCTGGGCATCCCGCACAGCGCCACGGTCACCGCTGAGGTCACAACGCAGGTCCGGGTCATCGACGAAGCGCTCGACGTCCTCGGCGCGAACCCCGATTTCGCCCTCCACCTCGCCACCCTCGCCTGCGCCAGGCTCAACGCGACGTCGGCCCTACTGGTCGAGCTCCGGCGGGAGGCAACGGGCAAGAAGCAGGAACAGGCGCTGATGAGTAGGATACTGGGGGCGATGATGGCGACGCCGACGCCGGTACGGGCCCGGCGGTGGGGGGATCATGAGTGACGGGGGGCCACTTAGCTCGGAGTGAGTATTTCGTCCTGCGCCATTGTCTGAGCTGAGCTGTTGTATGCGTAGGTGCTCCAGTCGGGGCGATAGCCTTCATCGGCTTGGTTACCCCACGACCGCCAGCCCGATCGCGTGCCTCTAGAGAATAGTTCAATGTAAGGACCAGGCGAGCAACTCTCAATCAAGTCGTATTGCTCATCAGGCTTTCTGGAATGCTCCCGCTTGCGAGTGCCTAGGTAATTTACTTGGCTCCTGCCGGGAGGCAATGTCCTCGCGTTCTTGCCACGCGTTCCAAACAACAGTAGCTCTGTAACATTTCTGAAGTAAAATCCGACGCCTCGACCATCCGACCCACCATCTTTTCGTAGCTTTCTCCAGACAATGTTTGTTTTGTATGTGAACCCCCACCTATTCATGACTGCTAGCCCGTCAGGCAAGAGAGCGTTCGGTACCCACAGATACAAATGCGCCGTCCCTTCAACAACACTATCTACAGGAAGCTCGGATATCTCATCGGTACTCATGGTTTGGTACCGACTTAGCCTCCAGTGCTCGGGCGCGATTTTTCCTGTCCTGTTCTGAAACTGCCACGGCGGGTCAGCCAAAACAGTTGCAAATCTGGAACCTTGCGCAAAGGTGGTGAGGTCGGCTGGAGCGTCGGTCATCTTGGTATCCGGAGAGTTGCCGAGATAGCTCAACACATATCGAGTTCACAAAGCGTATAGGCGCTAGCCCCCTAGGCTCCATATGCCGATGCGCTCTGCCTGCGATATTGTCGGTGTGCCACCGGGCCTTTTAGCCAACCAGGCTTTTAGAGAGCCGGGATCAGGCGTCGCAGATGCCTTTAGCTCCTGAAGGGCGAGGTCGACGTCGTACCACAAGTCCGTAAAGTCCTGCGCGCCCTGTTGGTTTTGGTCCAGGAAGCCGCGCTTGGAGGCGAGTTCCATCAGCCATGGGTCGAGTTTTCCGCTACCCGCAGCTATGCCCGCATCGACAAAGCCTGAGCCGACAAAGGCCGTGGCCAGTCTGAGTAAAATAAACGCACGAGATAACATGTCGAGCGCTCCGGCGGGATCCTGCCGTTGAGTTGCAAACTGGAACAAGGCCGGTTCGATGCGCTCGGAGCGACCGGTCAGAAACTCCAGGGAAGCGATATCCCTGATCGCTTGGGGCAATTCATCATATCGCCGCGCTATCGCGCCTTGGTCGTATGCCACTCCTTGCCCTAAAGAGCGGTGTAGCTTCCAAAGCACTCGCCGCACGATGTGTCGGTCAAGAAGATCGAAACGAGAGACGGACGTGGGATCGTAGAGCCGCCACGTTTGGTCGATGTACCGAAGTGCGCCAGGCGTATCCTGCATCAATGGATTTAGTGCCTGGGGATTGTAACTCGATATGTTTCTACTGCGATGTTCTTCCTTTCCCCGCCGGAGATCCACCCCAAGTAGATCAATTATATCGGAAGCAATGGCTCGCGATGAAGCTCCCGGGAATATGGCCTCTACAATGTCGAGTAGGCGATTGCCCCGCACCCTCAGAGCATTGAGGAAAGCGGTCGCTGCCATGGGCTCGTCTACCCAGATGGCTAGGGCGTCCCAGACAACAGCGTGCGTACCCAACCCCCTCTCAACATCATTGCGAGACGTCGACGGGTCGAGTCGCTCGATCCCGCCGCGAGCATTTACAATGAAGTTGATGCCATTGAAGACGCCAACACCAAGGCTGCCCAGTACGCCGAGGCCCGCGCGTAGTTGGGCATAGTATGCGAGGTGGCGGGCGCTGTGATAGTCACCGCAAAGGACTGCGGACATGCTTCTTGCTAGATAGGTCCACCCGTCAATGCAGTGATTGGGTGTGGACACGGCTATGGCATCTACCACATCCTGCGGCGCCAAGCGTCGCACTGCGGACCATTTGCTAGGCAGCGTCCCGTACTTGGCTGGATGGCCTGCCCGCAGCCAATCTCCTGCCGTTCTGTCCGCAAAATCTGAGTACTTCCCAAGAACAGGGCCACTATCTGCACGTCGGATTACCGCCTTCGAGATGGCCACGTCTACGCCTCTTCAAATACTATTTGACGCGCCACCGCACCGACCTCGGTTTGCGCCTTACTGACTTCCTTCAATATGTCTAACCTGAGACTCGAGTAGCCTCCGCTACCCCTGTAGGATCGTTTGATTATCGCCAGATCCTCATCATCCTTCACCCCTGGACCGTCAAGGGAGCGCCAATCGAACGACGTGAGTGCATTCGCCAGGTCAGAGATGGCCCCTCGGAATCCCTGTTGCCCCAACGACTCCAGTGCAAATGTGACGTCATCGAGAGTGGTGTCTGCCCCCAACGGAGCCTGCATATACCAGTCGTCTAAATTCCACTCGCTTGAATAGGAATAGAAAATGTCATTCGTGACAGCTAGTACTGCTCTAACGCCTTGGTCTTGATTGACTATCGAGCTTCGATCCCCAAACGCTCTCTCGCCGTCATAGCCATATCCGCGCATCCAATACGCCGAATGAGCGACTCCAGCGGCCTCGAATGACGCCCGCAGATCTTCCCATACCTGCAGAAGGAACGCCGCCTGCTGCGCACGACTCCATTCGAGCGGCGCGTCATCATATTCTAAGTTCGCCTGGAACAATCCCTTACGCCCACTACCCCGACCGGTAGCAAGAAAGCTCCCTAAAAGTCCTCTGACCCATGACGCCTGGGTGACGCCGGATCCGCCTCTCTCACCGAGCATATTGATGCGACTGTTCCAGACACTTGCCGGATGCGCATACATGATCTCGGTAAGTTCTTGAGCCCGCGCCTCCCGATATACCGAAATATCGCCCGTCCTTTCGAGCCAATCTCTCGTTCGCAAGAGCGGGTACAGATCAAATGCGTGACTTGGGTTTATCTTCTTTGGAGATACGTTAATTGACCAAAACAAATATGCTTGCCACGCCACATCTAGCCCATGATAGGCAACGACGGGTAGTTCAAAATCATCCGGTACAGGATCCTCCCCCTCCCCTTCTTCGAACGCCCACAAGCGATGTTGACCGTCAATTACTTCCAGCGGCGCGAGATCACTATTCTCGAGAGACGCGGCGCTAGGCAGGGTGAGCGAAAATCGGCCGCCCTCTTGTTCCACCTTGATCAGGTGGTCCGCAGACACGGCGCGGCCGCGTCGAAGATCATTCTCGGTTAGGATGTTGACAACAATGGCGGTTGGCAGCCAGCCCGGCTTTAGAAGTGACTTCGCATCATCGCTTTGTTGGGCCGGCTTTAGATCACCATAGGGATATCCGTACCTGACGTAGCGCTTTATTCGTCCCGTGCGTGATGGGTCGCGTTGTCTTTGAATACCCTCCGCGTTGGCCCCGTCGCGGGTTCGCCTATAGACATCGCAGAGTTTGCGCAGTTCTGCAGCACGCATTGAGAACAAGTATAGATGCTGGCCCGGCCGCCTACCTTGGGCAGCATCGTCGAACGGATACGCATCCCAGTCTGCGAGCCATTGCTTGAAGCGAAGCGCGGGGACCCGCGCTCTTTCGTCATTTTGATCTGTTGTCATTTTAGTCCCCCATCTCAGTTGTAGGCAATGATAGGGCGATTTGGCAATTCGACCCTTATCCCCGCTCCCTCCGCACCCCGTATCCTCCTCGCAAACCCACACGCGAAAGGACACGGCATGCCGAAACCCAGCTCCACCCTCACCCCCGAGATCATTGTCGCCCATGAGCGGCTCTACCCGCGCCTTGCCTCCCTGTTGAAGCAGGTCGAGCGCGTGGCAGCGCAGCGGCCGACGCAGCCGGTGCCCGCCGAGAGCGTGAAGCTGGCGCGGGAGCTTTGCCAGGAGGCGGGGCAGTTGCTCGGCAAGCAGGGCCGGGGGATCGGGGTGCCGCGCGGCGCTGCTGGGGCGCTCGATCATGCGAGCCTCGCCGTGGCGCTCGGGCAGGCGGTGGCCGGGCTCGAGGCGTTCGAGGGCGAGCATGCGCAGTTGAGCGCCCGACACCAGGCGATCTGCTGGACGCTGCCCGATGGCAAGCGCCAGCCCGTCGCACGCCTGCTGCCGCTGACGCCGCCCAAGGGCGCGACCATATGGGACGAGGAGGAGCGGGAGTTCACCAAGGAGCGGCACGCCGCCGTCGTCCGCCGGCTCATCCATCGGGAGAACCAGACCTACCTGGTCGGCTACCGCGACGGCCGCGCCGGCAGGCCGCCACGCAAGCCACTCGAGAAGATGGCGACCGTGAACTGACGCCTTCTCCGCCCCCAAGCAGCGCAACCGGTGGCCGTGCACGCCGCCGCTACATCCGGGCGCCTCACCCCCCACCCCATCCCTCCCCGCAAGGGGGAGGGTGTCGCATCGTGCTTGTGGCACCTTCGGGCGCCACCCCAACGGTGTCACCCCGGCGCAGGCCGGGGCCCATCCTGAGGTGCCCAAGCTCGAGCGCAGGATCCGACACATCTCAGGATGGATCCCGGCCTCCGCCGGGATGACATCAAAAAACTCAGTCATTTCAGCCACTTAGCCGCTTCCCGAAAAATCTTCTCCCCGCGTCTTCCACGCCCCTTACCCTCTCCGCATCTCTCCACACGGGGACGGGGTCGCGACGAACGGTCCGTGGGGAGGGGTCGGGTGGTGGGGGAGTCGTTCTCCACCAGGCGGAAAGCATGACGGCCTGGGCCGGTTCGCCGGTCAAGCCGCTAGCAACGCGAAGTGGCGCAGATGCATGCGCTGCACGGGGTGAAGGCTGCCAGGCATAAGGTGGCCGGGGCAAAGGGTGGGGCGGCGCTGGCATTCCGGCCGCCCTCCGGCGCTCCATCGCTCTCGCGATGCGGTAGGGGATGCGCCCCAGCCCTCGTGCCATAGGCCCAAAATCCCGATCGGCCGGCGAGGCAGCGCTTCGCCACTCACTGCGGACTACCGCTCGAGGCAATGCCTCGCCGGCCAGTTCCCGCCCATCACACTCCGGAGCCCCGTGGGCTGCCGGACGCTTCGGCACGCCCCGGCGCGCCCTTGCGCTGCCCCACTGCCAGGGGAGTGACCGCCCGCCTTCCGTCCGGTACTCTGGGCCTCGACTGAGCGAGAGGAAGCGGGTCCGTGATGCGGACGTTCCGCGCAACGATGGCGGCGCTGCTGGCGCTGGGCGTCATAGCCACAGCGCCAATGCCCGCGAACGCCGATGCGCTCACCTACGGCGGCGACCTGCTGCGCACCGGCTGGTACGCCGACCAGCCCGGGCTCGGGCCGAGCGCGGTATCGGCGGCCGATTTCGGCCAACTCTGGTCGGCCGAAGTCACCGGCCAGGTCTACGCCCAACCGCTCGTCAGCCATGGCACGGTGCTGATCGCCACCGAAACCAACGACATCTACGGGCTCGACGTGCGGGACGGCTCACAGAAGTGGACCCGCAAGCTCCACGCCCCGTGGAAGGCGATCGACATCGGCTGCCCGGACCTGGTCCCGGACGTGGGCATCACCGGCAGCCCGGTGATCGATCCCGCCACCAACACCGCCTACTTCCTCGCCAAGACCTACGCCAGCGGCACGAGTGGACCGGCCGCGTGGTACGCCCACGCCATCGACGTGGCGACCGGAGCGGAGCGTGACGGTTTCCCGGTGGCGATCGTGGGCACCGCGGCCAATGCGCCGGGCACGCAGTTCAACCCGACGACCCAGGGCCAGCGCGCCGGCCTGCTGCTGATGGACGGCGTAGTCTACGCCGCCTTCGCCGGCTACTGCGACGCGCCGCCATTCCAGGGCTGGGTGGTCGGCATCTCGACGCTGGGCGCGGTGCCGACGCTGTGGTCGGCCGTCGCCCACGAGACTGGCGGCGAAGGCGCGGGCATCTGGCAGTCGGGCGGCGGGCTGGTCAGCGACAAGCCCGGCTCGATCGTGTTCGCCACCGGCAACGGCACCACGCTCACGGCACCCACGACCAGCGCGCAACCACCCGCGACCGGGTACGGCGAGGCGGTCGTCCGGCTGAACGTGAAACCGGACGGGTCGCTCACGGTCGCCGACTTCTTCATCCCCTACGACGCCGCGTATCTCAACACCTTCGATGGCGACCTCGGCTCCGGCGCGCCTATCGGGCTGCCGCCGGCCTACTTCGGCACGCCGGACGCACCGAGCCTCCTGCTCGAAGTGGGCAAGGAGGGCTACCTCTACGTGATGGATGCCAGCAACCTGGGAGGCTACAAGCAGGGCTCCGCCGAAGGCGATGCGGTCATCAACCGGATCGGCCCCGACGGCGGCGTGTGGGGCAAGCCGACACCGTGGGGCGGCAACGGCGGCTACGTCTATGTCCCGACGGCATCGCCTGGTCCGACAAGCTCGGGCAGCAGCGGGTTCCTGCACGCCTACAAGTACGGCCTCGATGGCGCCGGCAAGCCCACTCTGAGCCTCGTCGGAAGCTCGAGCGACGGGTTCGGCTTCGGCTCGGGTTCCGCGGTCGTCACGTCCGACGGCGACGCGTCGGGATCGGCGATGGTCTGGACCATCTGGCGTCCGAACATCACTGACGATGCGCAGCTCAGGGCCTACGACCCGGTTCCCGTCGACGGCGTGATGCAGCTGCGGCGGAGCTTCCCGATCGGCAGATCGACAAAGTTCTCCGTGCCGGCAGTGTCGGACAACAAGCTCTTTGTCGGAACCTATGACGGGCATGTGCTCGCCTTCGGCCGTCCGGTGAACGCCGTGCTCACTGCCGCGCCGCTCACCTTCCCGGCAACGACGGTCGGCCAGTCGGCGACACTGGACGCGACCTTCACCGCACAGCAAGCCACGACAATCGAGAACGCAACGATGGATGGAGCCGGGTTCACGTCGGGCCCGCCGGCGCCCGCCTACGGCACCGCGCTGACTCCGGGAGATACGCTCACGCTGCCGGTCACGTTCACGCCCGCCGCAGTCGGCAACGCCTCCGGGACGCTCACGCTCGACACGCCGCAAGGTATCGCCACCATCGCCCTGTCCGGCGCCGGGCAGTCGCCGAGCCCGCTGCTGACGATCAACCCGACCGCGATCAGCTTCGGCGGCATCGCAACAGGCGCGACGCGCACCGCCTCGGTGATGCTGGCCAACGCCGGCGCCCAACCCCTGCAGCTCACGTCGCTGGCCCCGCCGGGCGCGCCGTTCGACGCGAGCGGCCTGCCGCAACCTGGTACCGAGATTCCGAGCGGCGGGGAGGTTCTGGTGACGCTCGGCTTCTCGCCAACGGCGAACGGACTGTTCGCCGATCAGCTCGTCGTAGAAAGCAGCGGCGGCACGATTGCCGTCGACCTCACCGGGTCGGCCGGCTCCCCCGCCGAGCTCGCCGTGTCGTCGACCACGATCACGCCTCCCGATACCCCTGTCGGCGGCTGGGCCGAGCAATCGTTCACCGTCAGCAACACTGGCGGTACCGACCTCACGATCACCAGGTCGAAGCCCCCGACTGGCGCGTTCACCGCGCTGACATCGCTGGCCGAAGGCAGCCGCATCGCGGCTGGCGCCTCGGTCACACAGCGCGTTCGCTTCGCGCCCGCCGCCGCCGGCAGCTTCTCGGGCACGTGGGAGCTCAACGGCGACGGCGCGTCAACCGTAACGCGCGTCGCCTTCACCGGCACCGGAACACCGAGCACGGGCATCCCGTCCCCGATCGGGGGCGCGTGGACACTGAGCGGCAGCGCAACGCTCGAGGGCGATCAGCTCGTCCTGACGCCGACTACGCCGCAGGTCGCGGGGGCATCATTCTGGCCGACGGCGGTCGATCCGTCGGCACTGACGGTCACGTTCGACCTGACGATCGACCAGGGAGAAGGTGCCGACGGCGCGACCTTCGCCATCATCCCCGGCACCGCCAACCCTTCGGAGGTCGGCAACCCCGGCCAAGGGCTCGGGTGGGCCCCGCTTGGCGGCGTCGCGGTTGTGTTCGACACGCACCGGAACGAGAACGACCCGGCAGACAACTTCGTCGGGATCGCGCACCTTGAGGGAGGGGCTATCGTGCTCGACGCGATGAACTCGACGATCCCTGCGCTGCTCAACAGCACGCGGCACGTCGTCATCGCCAGCGCCGACGGACGGTTGGCCGTGTCGATCGATGGCGTCCAGTATCTCGAAGCCGTCATCGCCTTGCCGCCGAGCGCGCTGGTCGGCTTCACCGCGTCGACGGGCGGCCGCACCAGTCGTCACGCCATCAGCAACGTGTCATTCGGCTCGGCCGCGATGGCCCCGCCGATCCCTCTTCCACGCCCACGTCAGTAGCTCGGGCACGGTCAGCCCTGCGCGTCCCGTACCTGCCGCATGAATTCGGCAATGAGCGCTTCCATCTCGGCCGCCGGCAGCCCATAGCGCCCCTCGGCATCGTCGATGCCCATGTTGCCGCTGATCACGAAGGCCCGTAACCCCTCGCGCGCCAGCCCCACTGCCCTGGCAATGCTGAGCCCGCCGACGACCTGCACCGACACGTCACTACCCACCGCCCGGTGCACGGCGATCGCCACCTCCGACAGGTAGTCCGAGGCGAACAGCGCCGGATCGGCACGGCGGGCATCGAGCTGCAGGTGCAGCCCCACCCCGTCTAAACCGGCGTCGACCATGCGGCGGGCCACGTCGACCGCAACGTTGGCCGGCCCCTGCTGCGGCACGAGGATATCGGCAAAAGCCAGCCGCGGCAGCGCCGGGTCGGCCGCGCGGAACTCGTCGCGCACGGCGCAGATGCCGCGGGCACTGGCCTCCCCGGCCAGCGCCAGGAAATCGATGATATTGCCGCCACCCCGATACACCGCGCGGGCCTCGAAGGCGCCTCCATCCATGGTCTTCATGTCCGCCAGCAGCAGGGCATCCGGAAATGCCCGCCGGAACGCCGGCACTGCGTTGTAGACGCCGGCGCATTTAAGCAGCGGCGTGCCCATCTCCACCAGCGTTATCCCGGCCGAGAGAGCCGCTCCAGCCACGGTCAGACCCTGTGGCATGTTGTCGACATCCACCGAGATCTGGAAGGTGAACTCGCGGCGCAACTGGTCGAGCACGCGCTGCGACGCAGCATGGTTGGTCGACGTCATGGCAGAACTCCCCAATGACCTGCTCCCCGCAGGCAGAAGAGATCCGGCAGCATCCCGCCGGACCCGATCACGATCGCTGTCGCTCAGTCGAAGAAGTCGGCGTCGCCCTCGGTCAGGTACTTCTTGGCTTCCTTGGGGATCAAATTGACGCCCAGGCCCGGGCGATCCGGCACGTCGATCATGCCGCCCTTCACCGGAAAGCCGTCGAAGCCCTCGGTGATGTCGTACCAGAACGGCTCGAAGCGCGCCGGGTACTCGAAGGCGATGAAGTTGTCCGGCAGCGTCGCCGACATCTGGATCAGCGCCGCGAGGCCGAGAATGCCGTTGGCGGTGCCGTGCGGCGCCACGGCGATGCCGTGCAGGTCCGCATGCTCGGCCACCCACTTGAGCTCGGCCATGCCGCCGACGTCGCAGGGATCGGGCCCGATGACGTTGACCGCGTGGCTTTCGATCAGCTGCTTGTAGTGCTGGCGAAGGTAGATCTGCTCGCCGGTATGGATCGGCGTGGTCGTGTGGTGGGTCACGTCGCGATAGACGTCGGGGTTGACGTAGGGCGAGTAGTCGCCGGTCACGCTGTCCTCGACCCACATCAGGTGCAGGTGCTCCACGGCCTTGGCAAAGCGCAGCGCATCGAGCGGCATGAAGCCGGGGCCAGCGTCGACCGCGGTGTTGTACCCCGCGCCCAGCGTCTCACGGGCGGCGGTGATGCAGGCAACCAGGTGGTCCATGCCCTCCTTGGTCATCACGCCCTTATGGGGATAGGGGAACGGCGCGTCGTGCTGCACGTCGCCGTAGAAATAGTTCGGGAAGTCGCGGACCATCGACGAGTGAAACGCGGTCGGCAGCTTGAACAGGTTCCACTCGCCCTGCAGCGACTTGCCGTACTCGGCCCAGCGCTTGTAGCCCGCCAGCGTGTGCTCGGCGCCACCGGGCACTTCCGCCTGGTAGAGTGTGCGATAGGTGCGGACCTGGTCGCGCACCTTGCCGCCGAGGAGGCGATGGACCGGCGAGTTCGCTGCCTTGCCCGCGATATCCCACAACGCATGTTCGATGGCGCTGACCGCCGAGCCGAATGGCTTGAAACCGCCGCGCACGCGGATGCGGCGCATCACGCGCTCCACGTCGCGCGGGTCCTGGCCGACGATCCAGTCCTTCAGTTGCAGCACCTGCGGCTGCACGTAAGGCTTGGGCGTCTCGATCTGGCTCCAACCGGTAATGCCCTCGTCCGTGGTGATGCGGAGCACCGGGCTAGAGGCAATGATCGCGCACTTAAGGTCAGTAATCTTCAATCGGGGGTCCTCCTCAAAATCCTGCCATACCAGTTGGCAGCTATAGCCGCATTCGTCTGCCCGATTGAAGGCGTGAAATTCGTCAAAAGGTCGGGGTGTGCATGCCGGCGCCACGATGCGACGGTAGGGATTCGAGGGATCGCCGAGAGGGCGGCGGGCGGCTATGCGGCGGGATTACGATTCCGCCGACTGGATCGTGCTCGGAAATACTGGGGGACCCATATGACCAAGATCACCGGCATCGAGACGATACGCACCCGAGCCGATGGCACCTGGCTGTTCGTCAAGGTCCTGACCGACCAGCCTGGCCTCTACGGCATCGGCTCGGCCAGCGACCACTATCGGTGCAAGGTGGTGCAGACCGCGATCGAAACAGTCACCCCGTTGCTGATCGGGCGCGATGTCAGCCGCATCGAGGACATCTGGCAGTCGATCTATACCCAGAGCTACTGGCGCAATGACGCCATCGGCAACACCGTGCAGTCCGGCATCGACATGGCCCTGTGGGACATCAAGGGCAAGGAAGCCGGCATGCCGGTCTACCAGCTGCTTGGTGGCAAGACGCGTAGCGCCGTCGCCGCCTATGCCCACGCCCAAGGCAACTCCATCACCGAGCTGGAGGACGACGTCCGCCGCTACTGGGAAGAGGGTTACACCGTCATCCGCTGCCAGCTCGGCAATTATGGCGGCGGCGGCTTCGTCGATCGCGCCAATGCCCGTGGGCCCAAGAACCATTGGCCGCAGGACAAGGCCTTCGACGACGACGCCTATCTCCAGGCGATCCCCGAGATGTTCGCCCACCTGCGCAACAAGCTCGGCTGGGGTCCGAAGTTCACCCACGACGTGCACGAGCACCTCGCGCCGCACAACGCCGTGCAACTGGCCAAGCTACTCGAGCCCTACCGGCTCTACTTCCTCGAGGACCTGCTCTCGCCCGAGCAAGTGCAGTGGTACCGGCTGGTACGCCAGCAATGCGCGACACCGCAGGCGATGGGCGAGCTGTTCATCAATCCGCATGAGTACCTGCCCCTGATCACAGAGCGGCTGATCGACTTCGTGCGCGTGCGCATCTCGAAGGGCGGAGGCATCACCAATGCGCGGAAGATCGCCACACTGTGCGAATGGTTCGGCGTTCAAACCGCCTGGCAGGAGGGCGGCGACAACGACCCGGTCAACCAGATGGCGGCGATGCATGTCGATCTCGCCAGCACGGCCTTTGGCATCCAGGAAGAGAACCACTTCAAGCCCGAGGAATACGAGCTGTTTCCCGGTCACGCCCTGCTCGAAGGCGGGTACCTTTACGGCAACGAGCAGCCGGGCCTCGGCATCGATATCGACGTCAAGAAAGCCCAGGCGCTGCTCGATCCCGACAAGGCGGCCAAGTCCTACTACATGGCTGAAGACCGCCGCCGCGACGGCCAGATCGTCCGTCCCTGATCAGAAGCCGTAGTTCACGCCAAGCTTGACGATATGGAGGTCCTGCTGGGCATCGGCAGAACTGGCGGGCGCGTAGTCGAACTGGCTGCCGAGCGAGACGAAATCGTACTCGATGCCGGCGGTAGCGTTCTCGCTGAAGGCGAATTCGGTCCCGAGCCCCACCGTCCAGCCGGTCGCGATCGCATCGGCCGACATCGGTGGCGCGGGCGGCAGTGGCGCAGTGGGGGTAAGCGTCGAGCGCACCCCGCCCGCGGCCAGGCCGCCCTTGGCGTAGAGCAGCAACGTGTCGGCGGCGTAGCCGACCCGGCCGGTCACCGTGCCGAGCCAGTCGAGGTCGTAGCTGTAGTCGAGGCTGTTGAGCCCATCGGTGGCGCTGCCGCTGCCGCCGATCCAGGTTTTCGCGAGATCGGCCTCGGCGCCCAGCACCAGCACGCCGGCCTCGGCATTGACGCCGGCCCGAATACCGGCCAGCCAGCCGCCCGCTGCGAGATCCAGCGGATCGACCAGACCGCCCGGCTCGGTCAGTGTGACGTCCCCGCTGCCCGCGCCAACGAACATGCCGGCATAGGCGCCTGACCAGTCGTAGCCGGCAGCTGCCGCGATGGCTTCAGGATCGTCGACGATCATGTCGGCAGCTGCAGCTGTGCCGCTCCCGAGGCCCGCAACGGCCAGGAGCATGAGCGCAGAAATTCGCATGGTGTGGCCCCCCATAAGTTCCGCGGTCGCGACCTTAGGACGGGGAGCGTGATGCCGCCGTCATCGAGGGCGGCGAGATAACGGCCGGCGTGGGTGACCACGCCGGCCAATAGATCAAGCGGCGCTGACGCGCCAGATCACGTCACCCACGTCGTCTGCCATCAGCACTGCCCCGTCCGGGCCGATGACGACGCCAACCGGGCGGCCATACGACTCCTTCTCGTCGGGCGACAGGAAGCCGGTGAGGATTTCGCGCGGCGTGCCGGTCGGCTTGCCGTTGGCAAAGGGTACGAAGGCAAGCTTGTAGCCCGAGAGCGTCGAGCGGTTCCACGAGCCGTGCTGGCCGATGGCCATGCCGTTACCGAAGCCGGGGAGCGTCCCCTCGGGCAGCCAGCAGAGCCCGAGCGAGGCGGTGTGGCCACCGAGTGCGAAGTCGGGGGCGATGGCGGAGGCGACCTTGGCCGGATCCTGCGGCACGCGATCGTCAACGATCTTGCCCCAGTACGAGTACGGCCAGCCATAGAAGCCACCATCCTTGACCGAGGTCAGGTAGTCGGGCGGCGTCTCATCGCCGATACCGTCGCGCTCGTTGACCACGGTGAAGAGTTCGCCCGTAGTTGGCTCGAACGCGAGGCCAACCGGGTTGCGAAGGCCGCCGGCGAAGATGCGGCTCTTGCCCGTCGTGAGGTCGAGCTCGTAGATGCAGGCGCGGCCTTCCTCGACCGCCATGCCGGCTTCGCCGATATTGCTCTGCGATCCGACACCGACATAGAGCTTGGTCTGATCGGCGCTGGGGAGCAGGCTGCGGGTCCAGTGGCCGCCCGGCTTGGTGTCCATCAGCTTCTTGCCCGCGGCGGTGATCCGGGTGTCGCCGACCTTGAACGGGTAGGCATAGACGCCGTCGGTATTGCCGACATAGAGCGTCTCGCCGATCAGTTGCATGCCGAAGGGCTGGTTGAGACCCTCGAGCAGGGTGTGCCGCACTTCGGCGACGCCATCACCATCGGCGTCACGCAGCAGCGTGATCCGATTGGGGCTCTCACCCACCGCCGCGGCGCGGCGCATGGTGGTGAAGATCGCGTAGTCGAACGGGGTCTTGATGCCCCCCGGGGTGCTCAGCGCCTCGGCCACCAGCACATCGCCATTGGGCAGCACGTGCATCCAGCGCGGGTGCTTCAGGCCCTTGGCGAAGGCATTGACCTTAAGCCCGGCTGCGGCGGTCGGCTTGTGGTCGCCGGCCCAGCCGCGGGCCGTCGGCATCTTCAGCGTCGGGATGGACTGCGGCCGCGCCTCGGGGATGTCCGGGGCGTTGCCGTAGATTGGATTGCGCTTGGGCTCGTTGAAGCTGCGCGCCAGAATCGCGCCGGCTCCGATCCAGGCAACCACGCGGGCGTAGATATCGGCGAAACTCATGCTGTCCTCTGCATATCACGGCGCGTTGAGCGCGCCGCCCATTGCTGCCGCATACTTGTCTGCGTCACTTGGCGCAACTCGGCGTTACTCGATGCCGGCTGCCTTGAGGTCGGCCCACACATCATCCTGCGGCTCGTAGCCTATCCACTCCCGGGCTTCCTCGAGTTCCCAGGCCATGCCGGTATTGTTCGACATGCCGGAAACCACGATTGCCGGACCCGGCCACTTGCTCGCATCGGCCCTGAGGGCCGCGTCCATCAGTCGGAGGTGATCGCCGTTGGAAAGCCACATGTTGCGGTACCACAGCGCGTTGCGCTTGATCATCACTTCATCGGTTTCGCCGCGATCGCCACCGCCGCTGCCAGCCAGGGTCCGCGCGAGGTTCTCGCCGCGCTGGCACCAGCCGATGCGGGTCGAAACCGCGGTGATGCGGCCCTCGGTCGCCGCGGCGCGGGCAACGCAGACGCGCTCGCCCAGCACCTTGGTGGCACCGTAGGCGGAGCCCCATTTGTAGCCTTCGCTATCGTGGTAGCGCGTGCCGCTGATCTGCGGTGTCGACATCCTGAGCTTGCCGTCGGCCGGTAGCGGCGCGTCCTTGTAGCCGCCCATGGCGTGGTTGGAGGACGCGAAGACGAAGCGGCAGGGCTTGGTGCCACCGCCGGCCTGCTCGAGCAGGTTCGCCGTCATGTCGAACGAGGCGGCCGACTCGGCCCAGCTCGAGGTGGGCGCCGGGTTGGCCGAGGCGTAGTGGACGATGCCGTCGGCGGCCTGCGCCTCCTTGCGCCAGCGTTCGTCGTACGGGTCGGCAAGGTCGGCGACCACCACCCTGGTCTTCTTGCCCGCAGTGAAGGGCTTCACGTCGATGGCGACGATTTCCTCCACCCAGTCCGCTGTTTCCAGGTGCTCCCTGAGCTTACTGCCCAGGTTTCCCGCGCCCCCGGTAATCACTACCCGCATAGTCGTTCCTCCTCGGACGGGGCTGCCCCCGTTCTCTCGATGTCGCGTATAACACCCCCCGCGTCGGTCGTTACAGTGGAGAGCATCATGCAGATCGGTATTGTCGGGTTGGGCCGCATGGGCGGCAATATCGCCAAACGGCTGATGCGCGCCGGGCACGACGTCGCGGTTTACGATATCGACGCGGCCACGCGGGCTGCACTCGGCAATGACGGCGCACGTCCGGCCGAGACGCTCGAGGCCCTGGTCGCCTCGCTGACCGAGAGCCCGCGTGCCATCTGGGTGATGCTGCCGGCCGGCAAGATCACCGAGGGTACCATCGCCCACCTCGCCTCCTGCCTCGCGCCGGGCGACATCCTGATCGATGGCGGGAACTCCTACTACAAGGACGACATCCGCCGCGCCGCCGAGCTGCAGAAGACCGGCATTCGCTATGTCGATGTCGGCACCTCGGGCGGCGTGTGGGGGCTGGAGCGCGGCTATTGCCTGATGATCGGCGGCGAGAAGGCGGCAGTCGACCACCTCGATCCGATCTTTGCAGCGCTGGCGCCTGGCAAGGGCGAGATCGAGGAGACGCCGGGCCGTAGTGGCTTCGACCCCCGTGTCGAGCAGGGCTACATCCATGCCGGGCCGGCCGGCGCCGGACACTTCGTCAAGATGGTCCACAACGGCATCGAGTACGGCATGATGCAGGCCTATGCCGAGGGCTTCAACATCCTCGAAAGCAAGAATGCCGAGGTGCTGCCGCCGGGCGAGCGCTTCGAGCTCAACGTCGCCGATATCGCCGAAGTCTGGCGGCGCGGTTCGGTGGTGACCTCATGGCTGCTGGATCTATCGGCGATCGCGCTGGCGAAGGACCCCAAGCTCGAGGCTTTCTCCGGCCACGTGGCGGATTCCGGCGAAGGCCGTTGGACGGTCGAGGCAGCGATCGAGGAAGCCGTACCGGCCGAGGTGCTGACCGCCGCGTTGTTCACCCGCTTCCGCTCGCGCCAGGAGCATAACTTCGCCGAGAAGATGCTGTCTGCGATGCGGCTCGGCTTCGGCGGCCACAAGGAACAGAACTAGGGCGCTTTGTCCGCCATCGCGGTGCAGAGGTTGGTGACGCCGGCGAACTGCGCCAGCTGTTCGTCGTTGGGCTTGGGCGCGGCAACTGCTTCCCACAGGTTGTCCTTTTCCACCTGCTCGACAGCGCAAGCGCAATAGCGCTCGCAGCGCGCCGCGTCCGAACCGGCGGCGAGGCAGCTCTGCGTGCAGCTCTGCACGAACGCCTGCGCCTCTGTGAGCACCGGCGGCGAGAGCACCGGCGCTTGCAACTGCGCCAGCCCGAAGAATACCGCGATGATCAGCGGCTGGTGCAGCACGTAGATCGGCAGGCTCCAGCGCCCCATGAAGGCGAGCCCGCGGGCCAGAGGCTCGCTGCTGTGGAAATGCCCCAGATCCTCGGCAAGCGGCGAGGCGAGGATCAGCCGCATGGCGGCCATACCGAGCAGCACGACGCCGAACCACGGGAAGATCGGCACCACGTCGCTGGTCGGCGGCGAGGTTGGCCAGAACCCGATCCAGCCGAGCTCGCGGCTCGAAAACACCGGGTCGTTGTAGAGGAAATTGGCGGCGATCACCGCGACGCCAATCGCCGCGACAAGCCACGGCGGCAGCCGGAGGAACGCGAGCCCCATCAACGAGAAAAGCGCGATCGCGTGCAGCACCCCGAAGAACACGAAGAAGTCGGGGAACATCCAGTAGGTGCCCGCCGTGACCAGCAGCGCACAGGCAACGAGGATGCCGAAGCGCCGCCAGAACTTGTTCCAGCGGATGGCCTTGCCATGCGCCAGCACCAGGCCCGCCCCGACCAACAGCAGGAAGCTCGAGACGATCGACTTCTGGAAGATCACCCAGCCGAGTTCGGTGGTGACGTCCACATTCGAGTAGCCGAAATAGTAGAGGTCCCAGGCGACGTGGAAGACGACCATGGCGATGATCGCCACGCCGCGCAGCAGATCGAGCAGCTGGTAGCGGGGACGCGTCCCGCTGCTCAGGTCAAGACTCACCCGCTTCGTCCCCCGGTTTCGATTTCCGCGACCATAGTGGAACGGCGCCGCCGCTCAAGCGTCGAACTAGCCGCGACCGCGATAGCCGGGTACGCCCTGCTCAGGCAACCACAGGTTGGCCGGTGCCGCGCCGGTCTGCCAGAACACATCGATGGGAATGCCGCCGCGCGGATACCAGTAGCCGCCGATCCGCAGCCACCGCGGCGCAAGCGCGTCGACCAGGCGCTTCGCTATGTCGACCGTCGTTGCTTCGTGGAAAGCGCCGTGGTTGCGGTACGAGAACATGAACAGCTTCAGCGATTTCGACTCGATCATCCACTGGTCGGCGACGTAGTCGATGACCAGATGCGCGAAATCCGGCTGCCCGGTGATCGGGCAGAGCGCGGTGAACTCCGGCACGGTGAAGCGGATCAGGTAGTCGATATCCGGGTGCGGGTTGGGCACCCGATCGAGCACGGCACTGGCCGGATCGAGAGGAATCTCGGCCGGGCGGCCGAGAACGGAAGTATCCATTTGCGTCTCTCCAATGTCGCGCCCGGCAGGTGACCGGGGACGGGAGGTTTCGGGCTGCAGCCGGTAAGGAACCGGCGCGGCGCCTCCCATACGCGCGCCCCGCCGGTGCGGCCAGCGAAATCGTGCGCTTCGCATCGTCGCAAAGCTCGGCTACCATTCCCGCATGTGTACGGGCAGGTTGAGTTGATGGAGCAGATTCTCGTGGCAGCGGCGACGCTGCCAGTCAGTGTGTTGGGACCACGGGCGGTATTGGTCAGCGAGGGAGCACGCACCGGCAAGCTCTACATCCTGAAGTCCGGCGATCTCGAGGTGCTGCGTAACGGCAGTACCGTCGCCGCGATCGGCGATCCCGGCTCGGTGATCGGCGACATGTCGGCGCTGCTCGATTTGCCGCATTCGGCAACCGTCAGGACGCGCAACGGCGCGGAGGTGCACGTCGCTGACGACGCCGACGCATTCCTCGACGCTCACCCCGCGGCGGCGCGGCACATCGCGAAGCTCCTGGCGGCGCGGCTGCACAAGACCACGGCGTTGCTGGTCGATATGCGCAAGCAAGCCAAGGTCCGCGAGGACCAGGACATGTTCGACAAGATCTTCGCTCTACTCGAATAGCAGGAGTTGGATTGGTGGCGGGTCAAGAGACGGAAAGCTGGCTGAAGTTCGATTTCTTTCCCGCTGGCACTGAACTCATTGTGCAGGGCGGGCAGGCCGGCGGCAGCATCATGGTGCTGAAGGAAGGCGAGGTCGAAGTGCTGCGCGACGGCAAGTTCGTCTCCACCATCAAACAGCCCGGCGCCATCTTCGGCGAAATGAGCGTGCTGCTGGAGCGGCCGCATTCGGCGACGGTGCGCGCCGTCACCGACGTGCAGCTCTATGTCATCAATGATGCGCTCACCGTGCTCGAGGCGCACCCGTCGTGGCTGCTGCAGATCGCGCGGCTGCTGGCGCAGCGCGTCAACGCCACCACCGCTCAACTGGTGGCGTTGCGCAGCCGCGAGGGCGAGGAGAATGACGTCCTCGTGCTCCCCACCAACGTCTTCTCCTCCTGGGCGGATCCGCAGATATGACCGACAAGCCGAAGCTCGCCATCACCTACTGCACGCAATGCAACTGGCTGTTGCGCGCCGCCTGGATGGCGCAGGAAGTGCTCTCGACCTTCAGCCTCGAGATGGGCGAGGTGACGCTGGTGCCCGGCACCGGCGGCATCTTCGAGATCCATCTCGACGGTGTGCTGATCTGGGAGCGCAAGCGCGACGGCGGCTTCCCCGATGCCAAGCAGATCAAGCAGTTGGTGCGCGACCGGATCGATCCGGGCCGAGACCTCGGCCACATCGATCATCCGCATGGCCCCGCCGCCAAGCACGGGCATTCCTGATATCCGGCGTCCTTCAGCACCCTGTTTCAGAAAATTCAGTTGAGGCCGCAAGAGCCTGCCGGATATGGTCCCGCCAATGCCGGCAGGGGTAATATTGGCCGGCCACAGCCATTGTGGGAGAAAGCCGCCTCATGAAATCCTTCATCACCCTGCTTGCCGCGCCGTTGCTGGCGCTCGGCCTCGCGCTGCCCGTCCATGCCCAGGGCCTGCCCGATCTCGGTGGCCGCACCATCAAGGCGGTGACCGAGAACGCCTATTACCCGCTGAACTTCGCCGACAAGTCGGGCGCCGGCATCGGGCTCGAATATGACGTGATCAACGAGGTGGCGAAGCGCCTCAATGCCAAGGTCGAGTGGAACCTCTCGGCCTGGGACGTGATGATCGAGGCAGTGCGGACCGCGCAGTTCGACATCGGCGCCGACGGCATCACCATCAATGCCGAGCGCGAGGAGCAGATCGACTTTACCAAGCCCTTCATCACGGTCGAGCAGTACTTCCTCGTGCGCGGCGACGAAGCCCGCATCACCGGCATCCAGAGCTTCAAGGACGACACCAGCCTGCTGTTCGGCGCACAGGCCGGCACCTCGGCGTTCTACACCGCGATCTACGATGTGCTCGATGGCGACGAGGCCAACCCGCGGGTGAAGCTGTTCGACACCTTCGGCGCTTCGGTGCAGGCGCTGAAATCCGGTGACGTCGATGCCGTCATCGCCGACCAGTCAGCCGCCGCCGGCTACATCGGCGCCGATCCGGGTGCCTTCAAGCAGGTCGGCGAACCGATCAAGTCCGAGCCGCTCGGCTTCATCCTGACGCCGGGTTCCGACCTGGTGGCGCCGTTCAACGCAGCCCTCGACCAAATGCAGGCCGACGGCACGCTCGATACCCTGATCAAGAAGTGGTTCTTCGAGTACGGCCAGCAGAACTCGTAAGCGATCATCGGGACGCGCATTCACAGGCGCGTCCCCTTTCCATGCCGGCATCCCCCGACAAACGCATTGCTGAGTTCCCGTGGTGGCTGCTGGCCATCGCGCTGCTCGGGCTGACTATCCTCTGGGCCATCATCGCCGACGAGGGCTATGCCGAGATCTTCTCGGTGCTGACCAAAGGCGTGGTGACGACGCTGTGGGTGACCTTCGTCGCCTTCGGCCTCGCCGGCATCCTCGGGCTGCTGGTGGCGCTCGCACGAACGTCCGGCAATCCGTGGCTCAGCCAGATCGCCACCTTCTACGTCGAGATCATCCGCGGCGTGCCGATCCTCGTGGCGCTGTTCTATGTTGCGTTCGTCGGCGCCCCGGCGATGGTCGTCGCCGCGAACTGGGTGCTGACGCCGCTGCTGCAGGCCGAGCTGATCGAGCCGCTGACCGTCCGCAATTTCGATTTCACCTGGCGCGCCATCGTGGCGCTCACGGTGTGCTACTCGGCCTTCATCGCCGAAATCTTCCGCGCCGGCATCGAAGCGGTGGACCGTGGGCAAATCGAGGCGGCCAAGGCACTCGGCCTCTCCCGCTGGAACACCTTCCGCCACATCGTCGCCCCGCAGGCGCTGCGCACCATCCTGCCACCGCTCGGCAACGACTTCATCTCGATGATCAAGGACTCTGCCCTCGTCTCGGCGCTCGGCGTGCAGGACATCACCCAGCTGGGCAAGGTCTACTCATCAGGCAGCTTCAAGTTCTTCGAGACCTACAACGTCGTGGCGTTCCTCTACCTCACCATGACCATCTCGCTGTCATTGCTGGTGCGGCTGCTCGAGAAGCGGTTGAAACAATCGGAGCGCCAGTAGTTGCGCGGGGCTGCTAGGGTTCCCACATCACGCCCGTCCGCAACTCGAACCCCTGGACCTGCAGCATGATCAAGCGCCTTGCCTCCCTCGGCCTCGCCCTCGTCCTCACCGGCGCGCTCGCAGCGTGCGGCAACAACAACGGCACCAATGTCGGCAGCGTTGGGGTCGACTGGACCGGCAACGATATCAGCGTCGAGGCGGTGGCTGATCCCGAGGTGAAGGGTGTCGTCTGCCACGTCGCGTACTTCAACCGCTCGCTGATCGACCGGCTGCAGCAGGGCAACTGGTTCGAGGATCCGTCCTACTCGGCGGTCGACTGCACCGCGGCTGGGCCGATCACGGTGGGCAAGATCAACACCAACAAGGGCGGCGAGGAAATCTTCCAGCAGTCCCGTTCGCTGATCTGGAAGAGCCTGCGCGTGTCGCGCATCTACGATGCCGAGAACAACTCGCTGATCTACCTCGCCCACGCGCGCGAGTTGCAGCAGGGCTCGGGCAAGATGTCGCTGTCGGTGGTGCCGCTCACCGGGCTCGACGTCACGTGGACCAACGGGGCTCCGAAAGGCGCCGCGACCGCCCCGGCGGCGTCCGCCGGCACCGCGGCAGGCGGCGTCTGAGGTCGTTCAAACCCTAATCAAACCCGACCGATCCGGGCAACGCCGAGGCAATGCCTCGACGCGCAGTCTCGCCTGGATGCCCGCAATGGGGCGTGGGAGGCACGATCATGTTCAGCTGGCTGCCGCCGCTACAGCAAGGTGCAGCGATCATCGGCGTCGCGCTGCTGCTGATCGTCGTGATCTTCCTCATTGCCCGGGTCGCGCGGGTGAGCCAGCCCCTGGCGCTCGCCCTCGCCGTGACGCCGCCGATGGCGCTCGCCGTGGTGCTCGAGCGCAGCCTGGCCAGCGGGCTCATCTAGCCCTATCACGCTGATTTTGCTGCTGGCCCCGCTGCTGCGGAAGCGGTTACCCAGCCTTGACGCCAAAACACAAAAGGATTTCATGCGGCGCAGTCGTAATCGACTGGGCTGCGTCGGATATTCGTCGACGCGCCTGCGCCAGAAGCGGCGACGATCCGCACCAAGGAGTTCATCATGGCAATTCTCATCGGCGATACCGCCCCCGATTTCGAGGCGGAGACCACCGAAGGTCGCATCCGCTTCCACGACTACATCGACGGCAGCTGGGCCGTGCTGTTTTCGCACCCCAAGAATTTCACGCCCGTCTGCACCACCGAGCTCGGCTACACCGCCAAGCTGAAGCCCGAATTCGACAAGCGCGGCGTCAAGGTGCTGGGTCTGTCGGTCGACAAGCTCGAGAACCACGCCGGCTGGGCCGCCGATATCGCCGAGACGCAGGGCGCAACGCTGAACTTCCCGCTGATCTCGGATGTCGAGGGTGAGGTCGCCCGCAAGTACGACATGATCCACCCCAATGCCGACAATTCCCTGACGGTGCGTTCCGTCTTCGTCATCGGGCCGGACAAGAAGGTGAAGCTCAAGATCGAGTACCCGGCCTCCACCGGCCGCAACTTCGACGAGATTCTCCGCGTCATCGACAGCCTGCAGCTGACCGCCAAGCACCAGGTCGCGACCCCGGTGAACTGGAAGGCAGGTGAGGACGTGATCATCGTCACCGCCGTCACCGACGAGGCAGCGCGCGAAAAGTACCCGGAAGGCTGGAAGACGCTGAAGCCCTACCTGCGCATCGTCCCGCAGCCGCGCGCCTGACCTCGCGTCATCACGGCATTCGAGCGGGCGGTCCTTGATCTGGTCGCGTGATCGAACCGGAAAAGTCTGCAACTTTTCCTGATCACGCTCCAGTCGGGCCGCCCGCTTTGCATCAGGCGTTGCCGCGCAGCGCCCGGTTGATCGCGCCGAGCAGCATGACGATGCGGCCCAGCCCCATCAGCGCCAGTCCGCCGACGAATGGCAGCACCGCCCATTCCAGCAGCCGGGCAGCATCCACAAGCGTCCCGAGCAGGTCGGAGCCGGGCGCATCGAGCGCGGTGTTGATCATCTGGATCAGGCCCGGCGCTCCGAAGCCCGCCACGATGATCGTAGCCAGCACCGCAATCAGTCCAACGACATAAAGCAATCCTGCAACCATTCTCGCCCCCTCATGGCCCAATGGTCGACAGTTAAGAAGTCCTGAACGACTTCGTCAACGTCCGCTCAAATTCCCAGCTCTGCCCTGAGCTTGCGCGTCAGCTTGCTGGCGATCAGCCGGTGCGACTCACGGATATAGCCCTCGGCCAGCTCCTGCTCGAGTGCGCCGGGCGTCACCCGCACCCACTGGCGCTTAGCGAAATAGGCCGCCTGCGCGATGCCGTCGAGGTCGGTCAGGCCGTCGAAGGCGATCTCGCCGACCTTGAACACCAAATCGCCCGAGCTGTCGCCTAGCAGGCAGAACACCTTGCCGCCGACCTTGGCGACCAGCGCCTCCCACTGCTCGTGCAGCGTCACGGCGGGCAGCCCCGTAACGAAAGCGGTGTACCCGTCGCGCTCATGCAGTTTCAAAGTCGCCGGCCCTCAGATCTGGTCGTGCCGGACAAACAGTCGCGTCTTCCGCGACCTCCCGGCCCAGGCCAACAGCGCTCCCGGAACGGCGAGCACGGCCCAACCCGGGAACGCAAGGATCGCTTCGGACACCGGCTCGAGCACCATGCCGAAAAACCGGCCGGCAAGAAACTCCCGCACGGTCGCAAGGCTGTCGGCGTTGAGCCAGGTCCAGTTCTCGCTGAGCGAGGTGAACACCAACTGGCTGGCGCCGAGCGAACGCGTGCCGTCGATGATCAAGAGGATCAACGCCACACCAAGGAGCCAGGTGCCCAAAAGCCTGATAAAGAGCCGCATCGAGGTTCGTCGCGTCCGCATGCGCCAAGCGGTTCCCGATTGCCCCGCCGGCTGCTTCGCTCCTTTTGCCACGCCGCCCGCGCCGCAGACAAGACAACTCTGCCGGCCATCACGCAGCAATCGATCGCAGTGCGCCGCCGACGACGTTATGTGCCTTGCGGACACGACGTCGATGAGTATATTGCGCCCGCTCCGGCAGGCTCAGGCCCCGGACACGCAGACCCGGGCCCGCCCGGCCCGCTGCATGCGGAGAGATGGCCGAGTGGTCGAAGGCGCACGCCTGGAAAGTGTGTAGGCGGGGAACCGTCTCAAGGGTTCGAATCCCTTTCTCTCCGCCAGCGGCACACAAATCGCTGGACGATCAGAACCTTAGCTGTAATCAATGAGTTAGCGCCGCCCGATTGGTACACACGGGTGGTACATATGGTCCTCACGATGGCGCGCCCCTGGAAGCATCCGGACACCGGCATCTAGTGGTTTCGGAAACGCGTGCCGGACGCGCTGCGTGCCGTTGTCGGCAAGCGCGAGGAACGCTTCAGCCTCAAGACCAGAGAGCCGGAGGAGGCGAAGCGCCTTCATGCGGCCGCGCTGCTCGAGGTCGAGACGCGTTGGGCCAACCTTGCGCAACCTGAGCGAAGCATCTCCGAGCGCGAGGCAATGGATATAGCTCGGCCAGCGTACGAATGGCTCAGGGGCCAATATGCCGACAATCCGTCGCAGCAGACCCTGTGGGATCCGATGCTCTACGAGGAGCTGTTTGCCTCTCCACCGCCCTTCGCAGCCGGAATGACCCTCAGCGAGTTCTTGCTGGCGCCCCGGAGATGACGCCGCAGAAGCAGATGATGCTGAGGCTACTGGACGAGAGGACCGATGAGCTGATTCAGCGGTCGGGCAAGGGGATCCGCAACGTCGCCGTTCCCGCCATCATTTCCAACGATAGCCTCAAAGCCGCACGGGAAGGCCGCACGGGGACGGCGCCAGCATGTCCGATTAGATGGCCGCCATTTCGAACGTGAACCGCAGCCCTCGCAACGAGATTGACCGATCGCCGGGTTACCGAGGGACTTCGTATCGGCGAATAGAGGTGTCCCAGATCCAAACCGATCCATCCCCATGGGCGACGTAGCCAAGCCCACCCTTGCCCAGATAGCGCCGCGCTACCGCGTTGGAAGCGGGATCGATCTGTAGTAACGGCGCGATGCCAGTGATCGATAGCCAGACGGCGTTGTCGCCGTATGCGATCATGCCGGTGTAGCTGGGTGATGTCGTTGCGATGGTCGCCAGAACAGCACCGGTTGACCCGTCGATCCGCTGTACGGTGCCGTCGGCCGCGTTCACGACCCATACGGAGCCGCTCCCCACTGCCATGAACTTGGGTGATTGCCCAAGTTCGATCGTCGCGACGATGTCATTGGTCGTCGGGTCGATGCGTAGAGTTCGTTCCCGCTCATGGCGGTAACCCAAACCGAACCATAGCCAACGATCACGCCGCCACCGCCGAATGGAAGTGCGATCTTTGCTTCGATGGCCCCGTTCGAGGCATCGAGACGGGTAAGCATCTTCTCGAAGTTCTCGGAGGTAACGACCCAGACCGATCCAAAGCCGACATCGAACTGGCCTTGCACCGACAACATCGGCACCGCGAACTCATCGATAACCGTGTTCGTTTCAGGATCGATCTTGAAGACGACACTTTTTCCGGCGTCCGCTACCCATATGGCGCCCTCACCGGAAGCGACCCCTCGCTGTCGAAAGCTGGCATCGGGCAGAACGATCTCGTCTACTTCGTTAGTTTCAGGATCAACCCGTATTAGCTCGCTCCCACCTCGACATGCCCACAGCGCATCAAAGGCAAACTCCAGGCTAGCTGCCTCGCCTGCGTGTAGGGGGATTTCTGTCTCGCGGACGAGAGTCTCAATGGGCAAGTCCTCAGTGGCCAACGCCTCTGCCAAGCCTGCCATGGTCAAGAGCAGTCCCCACGTGATTGCGTAGCCTGCGGTGGCAAGTCGTGTCAGGCCTCTCCTCCGTGTCGGTTTGGACAGGGAAGATGCTTGAGCCCGAGCGAGCGTGGAACCGATGGGGCGTTGTCCGAGATCACTGACCGCGCCATTGCAAAGAAGCACCGACGCGCTGCGATCGAGGGAAACGGCCGATTAAGCGTGCCGCCCGGACGCGACTCAATAATAGCGCGCCCAGCCAGCAGGCAACAACGGGCTTGCTATTTTGGATCGGCGGCAGGCGCCGATCACACGCCACGCGGGCCTGACACAAACGAAGGACTCTGCCAACGTCCGCTGCTGGCCCAAAGCTGTCGTCAGCAGGGGAGCCGTCTAGAGTGCTGCACTGGTTCTCGAAGCGCCGGCGTCGGATCCGGTCCCAGAGCGCGGACCATCGATGCCGACGAGCAGGCGCGACCGTTGCTGGCGATGATCTACAGACTTAAGACATTCGCGCCGATACCCGGGTCAATGCGGCGTTCTAAAGTTATCTCGTGAACGGTAATCGTGACTTCCAAGGATCCGCCCCCGCCTGAGGTGGGTGTGAAAGAGCCCGCTAAGCGTCTTTCTTCATTTCAACGCGAATGCCGTGAAGAGTCTGGTCGGATCCATTGAACACGCGCCCGGCGGGTTGCGGCGCCATGTGTACGACGAGGCAGCCCTTGCCATTCCAAGCGTTGGCAGCCTGGATGACATCGCGATTAGGTGGCAGTTCAGTTCCATCGGGCGCCACGTCGACTACCGGTGGCTTAATGGCGTCGAAAACAAAGATCGAAGGCCAACGATGATGATGCACCGGCTCTTCATCATTTGGCTCGAGCGTTACCTCAATGACGCGGATATTCTCGTTCTCGAACAATACTTTGTGGTGCTTCGGTGCGGCGACTACCGCATCGAGAGCTGGATCCCAAGTCGAGGGATCGTCGATACTGTTTTGCAAGTTCATCTCAACCTCCCCTTGTCGAACGCTAACTCTTTACATCTGGATTCCGATATTTGGAATATATCTGACACGCCACCCTGGCGTCATTGCTTGGTCGCGTGACGCCAACCTCAAGGAGGGCGAGTTCGGTCCGCCCATGGTGTTGTTCCAGGCAAGCGACGTGCCGAGTGCGGCCCCGCCATCTCGGCAGGCCGCATGCGATGGGCTCCCCTTAGCGTCGCCAAAACCGTCCGCCGCTTCCGCGCTGCACTAGGCCGATAATGACGAGAAGGATCACCGCACCAATCGTGGCACTCACGACTGCCGCCACCATCCCAGTTCCCAAAGCGATGCCGAGTTGCGGGAGTAACCAGCTGCCGATCAGTGCCCCAACAACGCCGACCGCCATGTTCCCCATTAGGCCGAGACCCGAGCCCCTGACAATCAGGCCGGCCAGCCATCCCGCTATCAGACCCACGAGGAGGATGACCAATAGGCTTTCAGTGCTCATTTGCTGTGTTCTCCAAACCATTGCGCCCCACAGGGAAGTAAAAGCCGCCCCGCAGGTGGCGGAGCGGCGACAGTATCCCCGAGGGCGTGGGGTCTGCTGACCAGAACGGTCACGCTCAGCAACGATCGGGCGAATGCTTTCGTTCCGGTCGCTGCTAATTCACCTGTACTGATTGCCTCGGTACCAAACTAAGCTCTGAGGGGGCCGCTGACGGCTCGCCCGAAGCGCTGCAAGCAATTGCTGCCTGCGTGCACCCGGTTTAGCGACGCTGGTTCGATCATTACGCTCCCGCGGGAGCATCTAAATCGCGTCAGGGACGTTGTGGATGCCGCCATGAAGCCCACAACCACATCTAGCCGCATCAGCCGACTGATCTACCGCCTCGCAGACTTCCTCGCAGACTGGCGAGGGTTCATTGCCACTTTTCTTGCCCTGAT